>NC_014010.1:1825000-2137500 GCF_000024465.1 Candidatus Puniceispirillum marinum IMCC1322
ATAAGTTGCATAATGGGCAGTAATGCCAACGCCATCAACGTCGATTGCATAAGTTACACCCATCGCAGTTGCGTCAGCTTTAGAAGCTGAACCAGCGTCTGCCTGTGAGATGCTTACAGTCAAACCGTTAACTGTTGGTGATGTGTACTTGATCTGACCTTTGGCCTCAGAACCAACAACAGTAACTGTGCTCAGACCAGTTGTCATAGCAGGTGTTGTTGTTGAAGAAATTGACTGAGTACCTGAAAGACCGGCATCAAATGCAGACTGGCCAGCTGATGCTGCTTTAGCAGCGTCATTGTGCTCACCAAATGCGATCTGGCCCCAATCGTCAGATACATGCATGCGGGCGTCATCATCGACACCATCGTCAACGTGGATTGAACCACCGAATGTCATGCCTGAGTCAGTTGTTGTTGAACCTGAGATTGTGAAATCTGAGTCCATTGTTGCAGCAGTGTTGTTTGTTGTTGCACCTGAAGCTGTTGCTGCAGCTGTGTCGTCTGACCATGAGTCATATGCCCATGAAGCAGAAGCTGACAGTGAAACGTCAGCAGAAGCGGCTGAAACGCCACCGATTGCTACCAAAGCGGTAGTCGCAAGAAGAACCTTACGCATGTTAAATCTCCCTTAGAGAAAATATGTCACCATTGACATGAAGGCAGAATATTAAGTTTTGCTAAATTAACAAGTTATGGTGAACGCAGATGAAACATATTTCTCTAATGTGTGATAAATTTACAACAGTGTTGCGAAAGTGATGTGCCACGCGGACAAAAAGGCTAAACAAATTGGATGATGGGTCGGGTTGCCATGTTTTATTTATTTGGCGCACATGCGTCGTCACAGATGTTTTACATCTGTTCGGGATGTGCTCTATCAACATTGCCGCACATGCGTCGTCACAGATGTTTTACATCTGTTCGGGATGTGCTCTAGTATCACGCTGTAAAACGGACACAGCAGACGGGAATCAATTCAGGTGGCGGTAATGACAGCAATTCACGATAATCTGAAAGCAGTACAGGATAAGATTCAGGCGGCGGCGCGTGCGGATGCCCATGCGGATGCAGATGAACCGACACTTGTGGCGGTTAGCAAACGCCAGCCAGATGACCGGATCGATGCCGCACTTGACGCTGGCCAGCGCTGTTTTGGTGAAAACCGTGTGCAGGAAGCGCAAACACGCTGGGCCGCGCGCCGCGCTGCCTATCCGGATTTGATATTACATCTGATTGGTGCCCTGCAAACCAATAAAGCCGCCGATGCGGTGGCTTTATTTGACGTGATCGAAGTTGTTGACCGCCCCAAGCTGGCGCGTGCATTAAGCGGTGAAATGGCCAAGCAGAACCGGCAACTTGATTGCTATATTCAGGTCAATACGGGTGATGAACCGCAAAAGTCCGGCATCAGCCCGGCCGATGTTGATGATTTTATCGCCCAATGCCGTGATGAATATGGGCTGAATATTATTGGGCTGATGTGCATACCGCCCGCAGATGAGGAACCGGCGATGCATTTTGCGCTATTGGCGACGATTGCCAAACGCAACGGGCTGGATAAATTATCAATGGGCATGAGCGGCGATTATGAAGAGGCTATTGGTTTCGGCGCGACGTCGGTGCGTGTTGGTTCGGCAATTTTTGGCGCACGCGACAGCTAGGATGACATTAGAGGGGCGATATATCATCTCTCGACCTTGCGGCCGGATGATGCTTATATCTTAAATCATGTCGCATCATCTCTCGACCGTGCGGCCGGATGATGCTTGTATCTTAAATCATGTCGCATCATCTCTCGACCGTGCGGCCGGATGATGCTTGTATCTTAAATCATGTCGCATCATCTCTCGACCGTGCGGCCGGATGATGCTTGTATCTTAAATCATGTCGCATCATCTCTCGACCGTGCGGTCGGCTGATGCTTATATCTTAAATCATGTCGCATCATCTCTCGACCTTGCGGTCGGCTGATGCTTGCGCGATCATCTTATCAATCTTCGTTGCTTGATCGGATGATGCTAGTCAATCAAATGGCCGGTGCGGGTTTTCTTGGTTTTGAGATAATCGGCATTAAACGGATTTTCATCTATATCCAGCGATATGCGTTCGCTGATCTCGAACCCATGCGCCGCAATTTGGGCGATCTTGTCAGGATTGTTGGTGATCAACCGCATTTTGCTGATGCCAAGCGTTTGCAGGATATTGGCAGCTGGCAGAAAACTGCGCTCATCAGTATCAAAGCCAAGCATATGATTGGCGTCAACCGTATCCAGGCCGCCATCCTGAAGTGCATAGGCGCGCATTTTATTCAACATGCCGATATCGCGGCCTTCTTGTGCCAGATAAATAAGGATACCGTTGCTTTCACGCGCCATCAGCCCGAGGGCAGCCTTGAGTTGATCGCCGCAGTCACATTTCAAACTGCCAAGCACATCTCCAGTGACGCATTGCGAATGGAGCCGCACAAGGGGCGGCTTATCTTTGCCAGCATCACGGCCAAGCGGGTCACCGATCAGTACGGCAAAATGCTCTTCGCCGCCAGCCGCGGCGCGGAACATGATAATTTCGGCATCTTCGGCCAGTGCTAGTGGCACCTTTGCCCGGGTGGTTTCGCGTAAGGATGCGGCGGCATCTTCGTTATAGTGATCGACATCGCGGGCTTCGATAATGAGCAGGTTATTTTCAAGCGCCCAGCGATCCTGCATGGCAATGTCACGGAAACGTAAGCGTGCCATGAACGCCGCCGGAATCAGCTTGGCGACACGCAATAGCCGGGTGGTATTATCGGCCAGTGATCCGGCTTTTTCCGGAATGATCGTATAGCTGGATTGTGGGCCATCAGTCGCTGGCTGACCTAACGCCATTTCAAAAGCCCGCGCGGCAGAATGCGCGGCACTTGATAAGGTTGCACAAGGTTTGTTTTGTCCAATAGAATGACCAAGGCTGGACATACGGTTTGCTGTCAATACAAGTAACGTTCCCGAACCAGCCATGGTTTTGAGTTCGACAATGTCATTATCATGCGCGATCTCGACGGCTTTGAAAATTGCGGCCTCACCCGAAGGGAGCCGCACAACCACAGCCCCGCCGCGCCGTAATTCGGCACAGGCACGGTCAACCTTTAGATAGGTGCGATTGATATTAGACGACGACATAGTGAATATCCGTTAGCAAAATGTTTGGCCAAAAGGTTTATCGGAGTAGAGTGGTCATGATATTTTAAATTCGTTTATTGGGTTGAAGGTAAAAATGCAAGATTTCTCCTCAGAAAATAACGCTTTCGAAAATAATCAGATACGACTTTTTGTTGTTGATGATGACGATTTATTACGTGCGACGTTAAAAGATCAACTCAATGCCGAAGGGTATAGCCAAGTCACCACCATTGCCGGTGTAACAGAATTATTCCAGATACTGCCTGAATGCAAACCTGATATTATGCTTCTTGATGTGCAGATGCCAGACGGAAATGGTGTTGATGTGTGCCGGAACCTGCGGCGAAATGGATTTACCAAGCCGATTTTGATGCTGACAGGCAAGGATGCCGAAGAAGATATCATTTTGGGGCTGGAAGCAGGCGCCAATGATTATATCTCCAAACCCATGCGGATGGGCGAATTGCTGGCGCGGATCAAATCGCATCTGCACCAGCATCGCGCGTCTGATGATGTCCGGTTCCAGCTAGGCCCGCTTAGCTTTATTCCCGCGACAAAAATGCTACAGCATGAAGAAAGCGGTCAGAAACAGCTATTGACCGAAAAAGAAGCGGTGATTCTGAAATTCTTTATCCGCGCGGCACCTGAAATTGTATCCAAAGACGAATTGTTAAAAGATGTCTGGGGCTTTCGAAGCGGAGTCAGCACGCATACGGTCGAGACGCATATTTATCGCCTGCGCCAGAAAATCGCCCGGGTTACGTCGGAGCAGATTATCCGAACCACCGGCAAAGGCTATTGCCTGTCGAACGGGGTTTCCGATTAGACGCCGAACGGGCTTATGCTTTTAAGATATGTGGTGAAATGTCTGGCATATAGGTTTGGCATATACGTTTGGCATATACGTTTGGCTGGGGCGGTAGGATTCGAACCTACGGTACACGATACCAAAAACCGATGCCTTACCACTTGGCCACGCCCCAACAACAAACGTCCGGCAATCTAACCAGCAACTTTGCCGCAATCAAGCCTGTTATTTCATATCTTTGCTAATTCTTTACTTTATAGATGCGGTAAAAAGGAAAATTATCGTCAATCAGGCTAAAATAGTCCGGATTTGCTGTTCCCAGATAAAACAGCTGGTTAAAACTGCTCCGATAAAGACGTGAATGTAAGATCTGCGTCTGGATCGTCATTTCGCCTAGATCATGCGCCTGCATCACTAGCCCCTGTTTGTGGGCATAGTCCCGGCGTGCAACGATTTTACCACCGCGTGTTTCAATCATATGGCGCATAAGCGGATTTTGGTTAATTGTCCCTCTGGTCAGATCAAACTGGCGCCCCGCACAGATAAGATAAGGTGAGGCATTATCCGCGTTACAGCGGATGTTCTGATAGGCAAGCGTATTGTCGCCAGGACGTATATTGACCGGTTTGCCATTTTCGGCATCCCACATGCCAAGCTGGCTGATCGCGCCCATCCAAGGTACCATCTGATGCGTCAAAACCAGATAGATGTCGGTATTACCAGCACCGGTGAAGGATGCGAAGCGGGCTTCAAGCGTGCCCTTTGTTGTAATGTTTGCCTGTAGGCCAACCATACCATCTTCGGCAAGAAATGTGAGAATCGCGGCGGTTTCGGCCTGGCTATCGGCGATTAATGCGCGCGCGACATAATGCGTAACAGGTGACGTCTGAGTGCCACCATCATGCAGACTGGGCATATCACTGAGGAAGGTGGCCATATAACCATAATCCCACCAGCTGGCGATTACCGCCGGTTTTGGATTCGGACGTGACGCTATGCTGCTGCTGAGCTGATTGAATCCGGTCAGCACCTCGCGGCTGAAAGATGGGGCGGGCAGATAGGGTCTGGTGAACGGATTATAGCTATTCAGATAGACAAGGATGGTTATGATCAGGGCGCTGACGGGCATCACCACGGGCATTAGCGTGGGCATCACCATGATGGGGATACGTAGCAGATAAGGCGGTGTTTGCATGGCGGGGCTGGCGGTATCATATCTGCCGACCAGCCAGCTTTTGGTAAAGCGGATCAGGGTAAAGATACCCCAGGCAACGCCAAACCAGACAATCGGCGCGGCAAAAAACACCACCCGATTGCCAAAAATGAAATTCAGTATGCCAAGCCCCAGAATAGGCAGCATGGCAAGACCAATCACCGGATTGAATATCACCCAGATCAGCAGGCTGATGATGCCAAAGGCACCAATCACCGGATCATATGTGATACCGCGCAACAGATCGGTAAAGGGAATGACGTTCAGTTCGGTGATGGTCTGAAAGGTATTGGGAAATACCAGCGTGCCAAATTGCAGATTAAGATTGGTAAAACTATCAAGATCGACACCGCCCATGCTCATAAAGGTGCCCGACAGCAAAATGAAAATCACCGCCTGTACCCCTGTGCGTTTGAGATCGCGATGCGTCATCAGACCGACCCAGACCAGCACGCCCAGAAAAAACCAGCTGAAGATATCTTTGCTATACCACCAGCTGAAAAGCCAGTTCAGGGCACCAGCACATAGGCTGGTCAGTATCGCGGCACGCCAGCCTCTGACGCGTCCCGCCAGCACGGCCAAAGCGGTGACGCCGTAAAAGAAAGCCAGATTGAGCTGATCGGTATCAATGCGCCCCACCGCGCTCCGCGATAGATAGCTAAGGGATAGCCCGCCACCAAGCGCGGCGATTGCCCCTTCCCACCAGAAACCAGCAATACCAAAGGCGCAGATAATCGCCAGTGCCGTGATCATCGCGGTTATGGGTAGCATCGCATGGGCAGTATCGAGCAAAGCCTTGTTGGAGGCATCCGGCGCAAAATAAGCAATCAGAATTGGCAGTAGCTGTTCAGTGGTCAGGCGTTTATCCGGATTTTCCTGATAGTCGTGATTATTCGGAAACAGACGTTTCTGGTGAAACGCATCACTGGTTTTATCGGTTTTGATGGCTTTGGCGGTGGCCAGAAAAAACCCAGCGTCGGTGGTTGAAACCGACGGCATATCAGCAACGAAATATATATCCTGTTCGGCCTGCCACCTGTCAAACTGCCAACTGCGCATATGCCCGTTCGCGGTGATCGCAATAATAGCCATGACAAGGGCAAGATAGATATAAAGACGGGTTTTTTCAGGGCGCAACCATGACGGGGTGAAATGGGTCTGGTGAAACTCCCTGCAATGCCGATCCAAGGCGGCAAATTTTGCTGTGAAAGACATATTGTTTCCGGATCTCATCGCCCAAACATCAAATTAGAGCTAATTAATCTAACGGGTCAATGCAGGTGATCAAAAAAGCCCGCCAGACCGATAATCAAATCATAAACTATGCGTTGCCTCAGCCCAGATGCCCGATTTGCGCAGGGCGACGCAAGCCTGCTGGCTGGCTGGCTGACTGTCAAACAGGGCAAAGCAGCTGGCCCCACTACCCGACATGGCGGCGATCTGACAGCCATGCTGTTGCCGCAATAGGCTAAGCAGACTGGCAATTTCGGGTACCAATGTACAAGCGGTGGCTTCCAGATCATTACCCAGCCCCACCAAACCCGATATATCAAGCGTGTCAATATCGCCTGCAGACCCCTGACCATCGCTATGCAGATGCGCAAAGACATCTTTGGTTGCCAGCGGGATCAAGGGGTTGGCCAGCACCATAAAAGCATGTGCGTCAGGGGCAGGTGATAAGCTCATGGATGCGGAAAGAGAGGAAATCTGGTCGCCTATTCCTGTCATGCGCAGTGCATGTGCGCGCAGGCAAGCGGGTACATCGGCACCAAGGCGGGTGGCAAGCGCATGAAGTGTTTCGGGGGTGACAGATTTATCAGCATGGGCGTTTAGCGCGCGTAACATAGCAGCCGCATCAGCCGAACCGCCGCCAAGCCCAGCCCCAACAGGTATGCGTTTATCAAGTGTGATGGCGACTGGCGGCATGACGCCACCCGCATCGCGAAAGGCGGTCAGTGCCTGCATACATAGATTTGGCGCGGCCGGGCTGTTAGCCATAGGGCGGGTAACTATGGGGTTGTCAGCAATGTTGGTCAGGGCGGTGGCGAAGCTACCGGTTATGGTCAGGCTGTCAGTGGCGGCCGGGGTGAGGCTGATCTGGTCGCCAAAGGCGGTAAAGATGACAGCCGAATCAAGCAGATGATAACCATCATCGCGGCGGCCACAAATCCGCAGATATAGATTGACCTTGGCAGGTGCCATTTCGGTGATGCTGGTGCCAGTCATTGTGGTGCTCTGGTTATTGGCTTGGGGGATCATTGGCTTGGGTAGCGGATCGCTTTTAATAGATGATGGGAAAGACAGCCCATTATGGGCATATGCCGGTTTATGGATCCAGCCCGTCAGACAGTTTTGTGCGAATAGTATCGGATAAAACCGGATCGTCACTTTGTTCGATGGCAAAGTCCCACATATGGCGCGCTTCGGCATAGCGATCGAGACGCCAATAGACATCGCCCAGATGATCGAAAATCACCGGATCGGCAGGCTCAAGCGTTGTGGCTTTTTCAAGCAGTTCGACAGCGACCGCAAAATTGCCAAGCTTATAATGTACCCAGCCAAGTGAATCGACAAAATAGCCACTTTCGGGACGAAGCTCGACAGCCTTTTCAATCAGCTTGATCGCTTCGGACAGGTTGCGCCCCTCATCCGCCCACCAATAGCCAAGATAATTGAGCGTGAAGGCATCATTCGGGTTGATTGTCAGTGCCGCCAGAAACCGTTCTTCGGCTTTGTCATCAATGCCAAGCTGTTCATAGGTGATGGCAAGATTACGATCAAGCGTGGGCGATTCAAAGCCATATGATTCAGCCCGAAGATAGGCATCGCGGCTGGCAGCATAATTGCCATTGCGACGCAGAATATCAGCATGTTCCTTATGCAGAAACCCGTTATCAGGATGCTTTGCCAGATGGGCATTAAGAATCGATAATGCCGTCTCGAAATCATTCTGTGCGACCAGCATATCCAGCTTCATCAGCATGGCAGGCTGTGCCCATACGCCATCCGGATCGATGTCGGCAAGCACGGCCATGGCCGATGAATCAAGTGCCAGCATGGAGAGGGCTTGCGCCAGCGAGAAGTGAACCGCATCAAGCCCAGGAGCAATGTAGATGGCAAAGCGCAAACGTGCGCCTATCGTCTGTGGCTGTCCATCACCAGCATTGCTGGCAGTCTGCAAAACACCATTGGCAATATTCTGGGCGATCGTTGGTGGTTGATTGGCCTGATTGGCAAGATGCTGGCGGGTTGTTTTCAGATCAAAGGCACGAGGTAGCTTCTGATCGAGCATCGCATCGGCCATGTCGCGGGCATCAAGTCGATACAGCAAGCCAGCAAGATCAAGCATCATAGCCGATGAAGGTATCTGTTCATCAATCAGCAATTGCGCCTTGAGCAAAGCATCATCTTTATTGCCCAGCGCCTCAAACATCAGGGCATGATGGAGCTGGTGATAGAAAGGCAGGCCGTTTTCGGCATCAACCAGCGATAAGGCGCTGTCAGTAAGATGGGTGATGCCGGCGTCACCACGACCAGTGGCAATCATGGCCCAGGATTTTATAACGCCTGCAAATTGGCGTGACGGGATGTTTTCAGCAACATTATCAACCAGCACCATAACCGCATCCCAGTCACCAGCCCGTATCGCCATGGCAATGCTTGGCTCATAGCTCAAGGATGTCATTATATTCAGACTTTCCAGCTGGCGACCAATGCTGGCTGCCCGTTCGATATGGCCAAGATAATATTGCGACATGAAGTTGCGTTGCAGAAATTCTATGTTATCCGGTTCGGCTTCAAGCGAGCGCATATAGAAATGCGCCGAATCTTCGATTTCGCTCATATATAGCGCCTGGCGTGCGGCCAGATAATGCGCTGCTACCGATTGCGGGTTATAGGGTTCTGATCGCTGTGCGGGTGCACGCGCTGCGTCTGTGGCGTCAGTGTTGTGCATATCAAGTGACGAGGACGCCGTACCACCACATCCCGATGCGAAAAGAGCAAGCGCGGCCAAGGCCGCCAGTGGTTTAATTTGGCGCAGCTTTAGGTGACCGGTCTGCGCACAGACCCGAAATCTGTCATTCTGTTTTATATTGGGCATCTGTTCCATAACGGGCTATCCAAACCTAACCATATCAACCCACGAAACTGCCTATATATCCGACCTACATATTCGGATAATTAGGTCCGCCGCCGCCTTCTGGCGTTACCCAGACAATATTTTGTGATGGATCCTTAATATCACATGTTTTGCAATGAACACAATTCTGCGCGTTAATCTGCAAACGGGGATCATCGCCGCTATCGCCGTGAACGATCTCATAGACCCCTGCCGGACAATAGCGCTGTTCGGGCGCATCATATAGGGCAAGGTTATGTGTGATCGGGATCGAGGCATCCTTTAGTGTCAGATGAGCAGGCTGGTTTTCTTCGTGATTTGTGCCTGATAGAAAGACCGACGAATTACGGTCAAAGCTGATAATGCCATCGGGTTTTGGATATTCAATCTTGGGCGCGTCTGCCGCCATGCGAAGCTGTGTATGATCGGCATGATGCCGCAAGGTCCACGGTGCCTTGCCAAACAGCACATAGGTATCAAGGGCGGCATGGGCCAGCCCAAGCCATAGACCCTTGGCAAAGCCAGGACGGATATTACGGACTTTATAAAGTTCTTTCCATAGCCATGATGCGGCCAGCTTGTCGGCATAGCTGGCCGGTTCATGCCCCGCATCGATATTGTCGAGCGCTTCGAAAATAGCTTCGGCGGCGACCATGCCAGACTTCATCGCCGTATGTGTGCCCTTGATTTTGGGTACGTTCAGAAATCCGGCGGTACAGCCCACCATGCAACCGCCGGGGAAGGTTAGTTTCGGTATCGACTGAAAACCACCTTCGTTCAGGGCGCGGGCACCATAGGAAACACGGCGACCCCCTTCGAATACATCGCGCACAGCAGGATGTGTTTTGAAACGCTGAAATTCTTCGAATGGTGACAGATGCGGGTTCGAATAATCAAGCCCGACAACATAGCCAACAGCAACCTGATTGCCATTCAGATGATATAGGAAAGATCCCCCATAAGTGTCGGTGGCCAATGGCCAGCCTATTGAATGCCAGGCCAGACCCGGCTTTGCCTTGGCCGGATCGATGTCCCATAATTCCTTGATCCCGATAGCATAGGTTTGCGGGTCTTTGCCTTCGCGCAGGTCAAATGTATCAAACAGATTTTTGGTCAGATGACCACGACAACCTTCGGCAAAAATGGTCTGTTTGCCGATAAGCTCCATCCCGCGCATGTAATTGTCTGTCGGTTCGCCATCTTTGCCAATGCCCATATCGCCAGTCGCGACACCGCGGACCGCACCATTCTCGTCATACAGAATTTCGGCGGCCGGAAAACCCGGATAAATTTCAACACCAAGCGCTTCGGCCTGGTCGCCAAGCCAGCGACAGAAATTACCAAGCGAGATGATGTAATTGCCATGATTATTCATGCTGGGCGGGGTTGGCATGCGGACGGATTTGGTTTCAGTCAGGAACATGAATTTATCCGATGTGACCGGCGTATCAAGCGGCGCATTTTTGTCTTTCCAGTCAGGAATCAATTCATTCAGCGCGCGTGGCTCCAACACCGCACCCGACAGGATATGCGCGCCCACTTCACTGCCCTTTTCGATCAGACATACATCAAGGTCACGTCCAGCGTCATTGGCAAGCTGTTTGAGGCGAATTGCCGCTGATAGGCCAGAGGGGCCACCACCAACAATTACAACGTCAAATTCCATAGTTTCGCGTTCCATAGTCCGACACCCTTTCACCAACAGTCTAGCCAGCGCCACATTATTCGCGTTGGTTTATAACCTATCCTGATCGTTTCCCCACAATAGTATTGTTAACCATCCTTAAGGGTAAAACCAAGATGAAGTCAAAACCAAGATTACATATATAGCCTATAATTACGTTCGGTGCCTTGAAACCCTAATTGGGGAAACCCTAATTGGGGAAACCCTAATTGGGGAAACCCTAATTGGGGAAACCCTAATCAGGAAATGCCAATTACGAATGCCAACTGGCGGATTGCTAACTAGCGTAACAAGTGCGAGAATGATAATGGTCAGTTTATAGTGTCCGAAACAAGCGATATTCGGTCAATATTCGGCCAAAAAGCGACCTATTCAATGTGCGTGGGTCATTTGTGAGGGACTTTTGATGTCGAACCAGTCGGCGGCGACAATTCAACAGCTTATCACCCAGCTTGCATGGCAGGCCGAAATGGGCGTTGATGAGGCATTTCTGGGCGCGGAAGCGCTGGCCATGCCAAAGGTCAAGCTGGATAAATATCTGCCATCGTCAATAGCGGCGGCACCGGAAGCCATTGCCACGACTCCAGATGATAGCGCGCGCCATTCGGCCAGTGTCATGTCGGCACCAAAAGCTGCCACGCTTAGTGGTGCCATGCCGATGCAAACACCACCTATGCAAACACCACCTATGCAGACACCACCTATGCAGACACCACCTATGCAGACACCACCAGCGCAAATATCGGGACCTGATGCGCCCGATCTGGCGGCGATTGGGTCATTAGCTGCATTGAAAGCTGGCTTGCTGGCCTTTGAAGGATGCGCGCTCAAACATACGGCAAGCAATCTGGTATTTGCCGATGGCAATCCTGGAGCCCGGCTGATGATTATCGGTGAAGCCCCCGGGCGCGATGAGGATATGGTCGGTCTGCCCTTTGTCGGCGTATCAGGCCAGTTGCTTGATAAGATGCTGGCTTCGATCGGTCTTGACCGGTCGCATGTCTATATCGCCAATCTGTTGCCGTGGCGTCCGCCAGGCAACCGGACACCGACTACGGAAGAAACCGCGATGATGTTGCCATGGTTACGGCGGCATGTGCAGCTTGCCAATCCTGATTATATTCTGATTCTGGGTGGGTCGGCGGCCAAAGCCGTACTTGATACCAAGGATGGCATTCTGAAATTACGAGGTCGCTGGCAGGATGTCGATTTTGGTGACGCGATCACGCGCCCCACATTGGCCAGTCTGCATCCGGCTTATTTGCTGCGATCACCCGCGCAGAAGCGGCTTTCTTTTGCCGATATGCTGGCCGTCAATTCCCGATTATCATCATCCCCATCCCCTTCCCCTAGCGATTAGCAGGTAACTGATTTCATGAACGCCTTTTTCAAAACCCGCATTCTGTGCCACTTAACACGCCCGAACCGCACCCGCCTGTATCATGTCAGCCGCCGCCTTGTTCTGTTTGTGGCTTTGACGGTTATGGGAAGCCAAAGCGTGACGGCGACACAATTGCCAACACCGCTATCGGATTTTGACGTTGCGCTTTATGAACGGCTGTTTGCATTGCAACAGGCAGGCAAGATGAAACAGGCAACGCGCGAAATGGGGCGGCTTCGCGACCCGATATTGATGGGGCATCTATTATCGCAACGCTATCTGCATCCGACAGCGTGGCGGTCAACCTATAGTGAGTTAGCAAGCTGGCTTCGGCAATATAATGATCATCCTGATGCAAGCCGGATTTACTGGCTGGCCAAACGCCGCAAGGGTAACTCGCAAAAGGCACCAATTAAGCCCAAATCAGGCTATCTGAATGGTTATGGTCAGGCTGGAAGCTATGGCTATCGTCCGATGATTCCGATGACAACAAAGGCGCGGGCGTCGATTTCGACAACGCGTAATATCGCGCGCAAGGTGCGCCGGTCGATCCGCAGTGGGTGGCCTACAGGCGCGGTCAATATCCTTAATAGCAAGGCCAATAAACGCTATCTGACAAAACAGGAAGAAGCCCAGCTTCGTGGTGAAGTGGCGCATGCCTATTTTATTTTCGGCTATGATGACAAAGCCATCCGGCAAGCCCGCTATGCGATTGGCGTTGGCCGTGAAAGCGCGACCATGGCTTATTGGGCGGCTGGTCTGGCGTCATGGCGCAGTGGTCATTATGAAGATGCCGGGTTGTTTTTCCGTACCCTTGCCGGGTTTGAAAAGGTCTCTCCCGGGCTTCGCAGCAGTGCCGCGTTCTGGGCGCATCGGGTCGATATGCGGCAGGGACGATTCCAGAATGCGACGCAATATCTGGAAATCGCCGCCCGTGAACTGGATAGTTTCTATGGCGTGATTGCGCGCAAAGCGCTGGGTCAAAGCATGGATATTTCCTTTGATCTGCCAGCGGAACATCCCGGGTTCATGGCATGGCTGATAAGCCAGAAAGGCGGCCAGCGGGTGCTGGCATTATTGCAAATTGGGCGGCCACATGATGCGGCGCGAGAATTACGTTATTTATGGATGGATATGCCAGACCAATTCAAGCCAAGCGTGATGCGCTTAGCTGCCTTGCATAACATGCCTGGCCTGTCTTTCCGCGTTGGCGAAATTATCCGCAAGAATGGTGGCAAAAGCTGGTATGGGGCGCTGTATCCGCATCCAGAATTTGCCGATATCGACTTTACCGTGGATGAAGCGCTGGTCTGGGCGGTGTCGCGGCAGGAATCAGGCTTTAACCCGCGCGCCAAAAGCAGTGCCAAGGCATCGGGTCTGATGCAGCTCATGCCTCGGACGGCGGCGTTTATTGCGCGTGATCGCGGTTATCGCGACCGCAAACGCAGCGAGCTTTTATTGCCAGAAGTCAATCTGGCGCTGGGGCAGAAATATATCCGGCATCTGCTGGATGAACGGATTATCGATAATTCGCTGGTACGTCTGCTGGCGGCCTATAATGGTGGGCCAGGCAATCTGAATAAATGGCTTCGTGAAGTCGATCATCAGGATGATATTTTTCTACTGGTTGAATCGATGCCAGCGCGCGAAACACGCTATTATGTGAAAAATGTGGTGTCGAATCTGGCGATCTATCGGGCCCGCTTTGGCGAGGATGCGCCCGAATTAATGTCGCTTGCTATTGGTGACAAGGGCACCTATGTGCCCTTTGCCAAAACCGCACAGGTGGCCAAGTGATGATACCGTTTGATGATACTGTTTGATTATGGGGCGCACGACCGGATATGAGGAAAAGACATGACCGGAGATGATAAGCGTATCGATGCCTCGGTGCCGTTTGTGGCGGTTAATATCGCGATTCTGACAGTTTCGGATTCGCGTAGTCTTGCCGATGATAAATCGGGTGATCTGCTGGCCGCGCGCGCGCAAGGCGACGGTCATCATCTGGCGGATCGCGCCCTTGTGACCGATGATTTTGCGGCAATTACCAGCCAGCTGACGCAATGGATTGCGGCACCGAATATTGATGTGGTGATTTCAACAGGCGGTACCGGCCTGACCGGACGCGATGGCACACCAGAAGCGTTCCGCGCAGTCTTTGACAAGGAAATCGAAGGCTTTGGCGAGATTTTCCGGCTGGTCTCTTTTGACAAGATCGGCACCTCGACGATTCAGTCACGCGCGGTTGGCGGCGTGGCCAAAGGCACCTATCTGTTTGCCTTGCCCGGATCATCATCAGCCTGCCGCGATGGCTGGGACGAGATTTTGCGCTATCAGCTCGATATCCGGCATAAGCCGTGTAATTTTGTCGAGATCATGCCGCGCTTACGTGAAGCGGTTGACCAAAGGCGCGTCTAATGCCGCCGCGCCCACGCCCTGATGCGGCCGATCCCGATTTGTCGCGTGAACAAGCGTTTGAGGGGTTGACGATCGGTATTGACGAGGCAGGACGTGGCCCCTGGGCGGGGCCGGTGACGGTGGCGGCGGTCTGGCTTGATCCAAAGTGTTATGATGATTTGCCTGCCGGTCTGGATGATTCAAAAAAATTGAAAGCAGACAAACGTGCCGCGCTTTATGATGCGCTGACCACGAATACACATATATATAGCGTCATATCGGTACCGCCCGCGATAATCGATGCCGGTAATATTCTGCAAGTGACGTTGCAGGCGATGCATGATTGCGCAGAGGATCTGGCAGGCCAGCTTGCCCAAGCGGGATATAAATCAGCCCTTCACATGCTGGTTGATGGGTCGATCATGCCGCCGATACCCGCGCCGCCGGTTGATGGTGGCCTGTTCACTGGCGAAGCGGTGATTGGCGGTGACGGGCTGTCATTATCGATTGCCGCGGCCTCGATCATTGCCAAGCATACGCGTGATGGCATTATGACCGAACTCGATGCCGCCTATCCGGGCTATGGCTGGGCGACGAATATGGGCTATGGCACCAAGGCGCATCAGGAAGGGCTGGCAACATTGGGGGTGACGCCGCATCACCGCAAAAGCTATAAGCCAGTGAAACGCTATCTGGATGAGCAAACAGGCTGACGGCTTTGGCTTTGACGCTGCTTTGCGGCAAATATAGACCCAACACAGCCGCCTAGTTTCGCCAGAATAGCATTTTGAGCCATTTTCAGTTGCGCGCGCACCACTAGATACAAGGTCTGTGCGTAGATAAGCCACAATATATAGTTGCGACTTTAAGAAACTTTCTTAAGTTGTTGACTTATATTGATTCTGTGATTCTTTTAGACATCAAGAGGCGCCAAATTGGCGTGGAAAATGCAAATGAATAGGAGTTTGGCCAAGGGTTTGGCCAGTGATTGGTTAGTAAAGGACGGTCAGAGTGGATAAGAATATCGTACTTCAGGGTGATTGCGTTGAGACGCTCAAAACCCTTGCCAAAAATTCGGTTGATCTGGTGTTTGCCGACCCGCCTTATAATTTGCAGCTTTCGGAGTTGCTGGTTCGCCCTGATCAATCCTCGGTGGTTTCGGTAGATGATTCATGGGATCAGTTCGATTCCTTTGCCGCCTATGACGAATTTACGCTGGCATGGATGCGCGAAGTGCGCCGCGTGCTGAAGCCGAATGGCGCGATCTGGGTTATTGGCAGCTATCACAATATTTTCCGTGTCGGTAAGATTATGCAGGATCTTGGATTCTGGGTGCTGAATGATGTGATCTGGCGCAAAACCAATCCGATGCCGAATTTTCGTGGTCGGCGTTTCACCAATGCGCATGAAACGATGATCTGGGCGGCAAAATCGCAAAAAGCAAAACACACGTTTAATTATGAAGCGATGAAAGCACTGAATGATGATGTGCAGATGCGGTCTGACTGGGAATTGCCATTATGTACGGGGCATGAGCGTCTGAAAGAAAACGGCAAGCGCGCGCATCCGACACAAAAGCCCGAGTCACTGCTGGCACGGGTTATTCTGGCCTCGACCAAGCGCGATGATGTGATCCTCGATCCATTCTTTGGCACCGGCACCACTGGCGCCGTGGCGCGCCGTCTGAACAGGAATTTTATCGGTATCGAACAGAATCCCGATTATGTCAAATTGGCGCGCGACCGGATCGATCAGGTCACGCCAATTGCCTCGCCAGACCTGCTGGCCAGCGAACAAAAACGGGCTTTGCCAAAAATACCTTTCGGCACGCTGATCGAGCGCGGTATTTTGCAACCCGGGGATCGTCTGTTTGATGCCAAGAAGCGCTTTTCTGCACAGGTGCGTGCCGATGGATCGCTGGTGACTGATAGCAAGGAAAGCGGATCAATTCATTCGCTTGGCGCGCAATTGCAATCGCTACCATCATGTAATGGCTGGATTTTCTGGCATGTCGAGCGTGACGGTAAGCCCGTGTTAATCGACCGTTTCCGCGAAGATATTCGTGCCTCGAATCAAAATGACAGCGCGAAACCATCAAATTAGATAGCTGGCTTTAGACTATATATCTGATAAGAATCGGATATCTGATAAGAATTGGATGGCTGATAAGAAACGGATGGCTGATAGGTATGGTCTAGCTGATCGGTATGGCGCTAGAATTCGTAGCTTTGAAGCGATGCGACAGGAAAAGACAGCTTTTCGCGGGCTTTCAGACCGGTAAGCTCAATCAGACATACGGCGCCAGTCACAGTGCCGCCAGCCATGCTGATCAGATCCCTTGCCGCCAATAGGGTGCCGCCAGTGGCGAGTAGATCGTCGCAGAGAACAATGTTCTTGCCAGCGATGTTACGATCATGCTGAAGCGCCAATGTGGCATTATCATATTCAAGCGCATAGGTGCTTTGATATAGCGTCCCGGGCAATTTGCCAGCTTTGCGAATCATCACGACACCGCAATCAAACCGGGTAGCAATCGGTACCGAAAACAGAAAGCCGCGCGCATCAATGCCAGCGATAAGGTCAGGCTGCATTGGCGCGGCAAGATCGCATAAGGCGTCGGTTGCCTGTTTTAGAATGCGGGGGTCTTCAAGCGCCGGACTTATATCGTAAAAGGTGATGCCCTGTTTCGGGAAGCCCGGCGTCTTTGAAATATACGGATCGAGATTAAGCATCTGCCCGATCACTTAGTTTCTTTTCAAGGCGGCGGCGATGCAATACCGGCTCGGTATAGCCCGAAGGCTGTTCGCGCCCCTGAAATACCAGATCACAGGCAGCTTTGAAAGCGATCGAATTGTCAAAATTGCCCGCCATTGGCGTATAGGCCGGATCGCCTGCATTTTGCTGATCGACGATGGCGGCCATTTCCTGCATTACCTCCATCACCAGCGCATCGTCACAAATGCCATGATGTAGCCAGTTGCTCATATGCTGGGATGAAATGCGCAAGGTTGCGCGGTCTTCCATCAGGCCGACATCATGGATATCGGGCACTTTTGAACAGCCAACGCCCTGATCGATCCAGCGCACAACATAGCCAAGAATGCCCTGGGCGTTATTGCGCAGTTCCTGACGGATATCATCAGCAGACCAGTTTGGTCTTGTGCTGATCGGGATCGACAGAATATCGGCGCGTTTGGCAGGTTCGCGTGTTGCCAGTTTAGCTTGCTGTTCGGCGACATTGACCTGATGATAATGCAATGCGTGTAAAGTAGCGGCGGTGGGTGATGGCACCCATGCACAATTTGCCCCCGCCATCGGATGACCGATTTTCTGTTCCATCATGGCGGCCATCATATCGGGCATTGCCCACATGCCCTTGCCAATCTGGCCACGTCCACCCAAGCCGCAGGCAAGGCCGATATCGACATTCCAGTTTTCATAGGCGGCGATCCATGGCGCCGCTTTCATATCGCTTTTGCGGATCATCGGACCGGCATTCATCGAGGTGTGAATCTCGTCACCGGTGCGGTCGAGGAAACCGGTATTAATAAAGACAACCCGGTTTTTGGCGGCATTGATGCAGGCTTTGAGATTGACCGTTGTACGGCGTTCCTCATCCATGATGCCCATTTTGATGGTGAAAGGCGGCAATCCCAGCACATCTTCAACCGCGGCGAAAATATCATTGGCAAAGGCGACTTCTTCGGGCCCGTGCATTTTCGGCTTCACGATATAAACCGATCCAGCGACCGAATTGCGACGTGCCTGCAAATCTGACATGGCGGCGGCAACGGTGATAAAGGCATCCATGATGCCTTCCGGAATTTCACTGCCGTCAGACAGCATGATCGCCGGATTGGTCATCAGATGGCCGACATTACGCACCAGCATCAATGCGCGTCCGCGCAGGCTGGCGCTTTCGCCATTGGCGGTGACATAGTCGATATCATTATTCAGTTTGCGGACGATGGTCTTGCCGCCCTTTTCAAAGGTGTCTTGAAGGCTACCATTCATCAGGCCGTACCAGTTGCTGTAGGCAACAACTTTATCTTCGGCATCGACAGCGGCGATTGAATCTTCACAATCCATGATCGTTGATAAGGCGGACTCGCCGCGCACATCATTGATGGATGCCGGATCATCCTGACCAATGACGCCATCGGCATCGATCATGATCTGGAAATGCAAACCGTTATTGCACAGAATGACCGATGAAGGGGTTGCCGGATCGCCAGTATAGCCAGCAAAGCCAGCCTTATTAGCAAGCTGGGTTGAGGCGCCCGAGGTAAGCGTTATGTCAAACGCGCCATTGGTGATCACCAGACGTGTGACATCAGACCATGAACCAGACGCCAAAGGCACGGCATCATCAAGCACCTTGCGCACATAGGCGATGACCTTTGCCCCGCGCAGGGGGTTGTAGGCCTTGGTTATGCCATCTTTGTCATCATGCGGGATCACGTCAGTACCATATAGGGCATCATAAAGGCTGCCCCAGCGGGCATTCGCCGCGTTCAACGCGTAGCGGGCATTGGTGATCGGCACGACCAGCTGTGGCCCAGCGATAGATGCGATTTCGGCATCGACATTCGTGGTTTCAACCTGAAAATCGGCGACCTCTGGCACAAGATAGCCAATATCACGCAGAAAGGTCTCATAGGCAGTTGCATCAATAGCACTGCCAGCATGCGTATTATGCCAGGCGTCAATCTGGGTTTGAATCGATTCGCGCTTGGCAAGCAATGCCCGATTACGTGGTGCCAATTCATGAACCGCCTTGTCAAAGCCAGACCAGAAGGCATCAGGTGTCATCAGCCCCTGCTCGGTCAGCATGGTATTTACAAATTGATAAAGCGGGCTGGCAATCGAAAGATGTCCATGCGTATCAAAGGCGATCATCATTATCTCCACATAGAAAGGACAGGTGAAAACAAATGTGCGGTTGCGACCAAAGCGGCGCATCATAGCGTATCCTGTTTGCCATCTGATAGGATAGATTGAGGAAAATATCAATGCCTGCTTGTCTGGTTTGATGGATAAAAGGCATTAGGCCGTTTTTGGTCATCGGCCATGCAGACGCCAAGACAGAAATGTGTCCCAGATTAAATTTTGACCGTCAGATCGGCATGATCCAGTGTTTCACGCAGATCAGCAATCAAACTATCAAGTGCGGTCTGGCTTGACCCTTCGGCGCGGGCAACAAGTGCCGCTTCGGTGTTCGAGGCGCGCACCAACCACCAGCCCGACGCGCTGCGCACACGCACACCATCGACAAGCGAGATGTTCGACATATCATCGCTGCCAAAGCGGGTGCGGGCAAAGCTGGCCAGCGCATCCATTGCGGCGAATTTTTTCGAATCATCGCATTCTATGCGCAATTCGGGGGTCGCAAATTGCGGTGGCAAGCTATCCATGAAAGCGGTGATCGTCTGGCCTGTGCGGTGCATCTGGCTGAGCACGCGCAAGGCAACATAGATGGCATCATCAAAGCCGAAATAATCATCCTTGATAAAGATATGGCCGGACATTTCACCTGCCAGTGGCACATCAAGCTCGGCCATCCGCTTTTTCATATGGCTATGGCCGGTTTTCCAGATTTGCGCATCTGCGCCAGTGGCGGCGATCAGCGACATGGCCATATCGGATGATTTGACATCAAGCAACATCGGCCGGCCTTTATGTTTCGGGGCAATATCCAAGGCCAGATAGGCGGTCAGAAGGTCGCCTGGCACCTGTCTGCCTTTGGCATCGATAAGGCCAATCCGGTCGCCATCGCCATCAAAGCCAATGCCCAGATCGGCATCATGTTCCGCCACCGCGTCGCGGAGCATATCCAAGGTTTCCGGATCAACCGGATTCGGGTGATGGTTCGGAAAGGTACCATCAATCTCGGCAAACAGCACATGATGGGTACCACTAAGCTGGCGGGTAAGCGCATCGGTCACTTCGCCGCTTGCTCCATTACCACAATCCCAGACCGCCGTTACCGCGCCGATATCAGCGCCTTGCAAAATACGCGCGACATAATCATCAAAGATGGATGTTTGACTGCGTTGACCCCCCGCATGACGATCAGGCCCTTTTGCGCTGACAGCGCCAAGATGGTTGATATCTTCGCCAAAAAATACCGCCCCGCCCATAATCATTTTGAAACCGTTATGCGTCGGGGGATTATGACTGCCAGTGACCTGAATCGCGGCGTTGGTGGCCAGCGCCTCATTGGCATAATACAGCATCGGTGTGGGTCCGCATCCAATATCGAAAACCGTTGCCCCGCCTGCAACAAGCCCGTCGATCAGATGGTTGGCCAGAGCTGGTGATGAGAGCCGCCCATCACGCCCAACGGCAATGCGCTTGTCCAGACCGCGCATATCCATGCAGGCGGTAAAAGCCAGACCGATGGCAAAGGCATCAGCATCCGTCAGCGTATGTTCATAAATGCCGCGAATGTCATAGGCACGCAGAATCGATGGATCAAAATGATGTGCGGACATTTAAATACTTTCTTTTACCCATTGGCGTAAATCATCGGCCATATCAGGCCGTTCAAGCGCAAAGGCGATATTGGCCTGCAAAAATCCCAGCTTTGATCCGCAATCAAAACGCTGACCCGAAAAGCGCAAACCAGTGAAAGGGGCTTTGCCAATCTGTTTTGCCAGCGCGTCGGTGAGCTGGATTTCATTACCCGCCCCACGTTCCTGGGTGGCTAATGTGGCAAAAACCTCGGGCTGAATGATATAGCGCCCAACCACGGCCAGCGTCGAGGGTGCCAGATCGGGGGCTGGCTTTTCGACAAGTCCATGTACGTCGATAGAGGTGCCGTTGACTTGGCCTGGCGTTACAATACCATATGATGCCGTTTGCGATGCAGGCACATCCATGACCGCAACCATATTACCGCCGCCGGTGCTGTCATAGGCGGCAACCATTTCGGCAAGGCAGCTTTTGCCCAGAATAAGATCGTCGGCAAGGATGATCGCCACTGGTTCGTCCTTGATGATGTGGCGCGCGCACCAGACAGCATGGCCTAGACCGGCTGGTTCCTGTTGCCGGACATAGATGACCGATCCAGGATCGCGCATCATGTTATGAACGGTGGCCAGCGCCTGATCCTTGCCGCGGGCTTTCAATGTTGTTTCGAGTTCGACACTATGATCGAAATGATCTTCGATGGCGGTCTTGTTGCGACCTGTCACGAAGATAAATTCTTCGATGCCAGCCTCGATGGCCTCTTCAACCGCATATTGAATAAGTGGCTTGTCAACGATTGGCAACATTTCTTTAGGAAGCGCCTTGGTTGCTGGCAGAAACCGTGTGCCAAGTCCGCCGACAGGAAAAATGGCTTTTTTAACCATGTGCTGTCCTTTTTGCCTATCCATCATTGATCCTTATCAAGTATAGGTTCATAACTGAATTAGCAAGTAACAGATTGAGAAGTTGCCTAAATGGCCTATCCAACCGGAACAGATATCAAAGCCGTGCTTCTTGAATCAGCAGCGGTGAAAACAGCAACAGCCAATATGTATGCGGATGCGGTTATTGACGCCGCACTGATGATCGCTGATACCCTAGCACAAGGCGGTAAGCTGATGCTGTGCGGGAATGGTGGTTCGGCTGGCGATGCCCAGCATATCGCCGCTGAATTTGTGGCAACGCTTGATCATCGCCGCCCGCGTGGCGGGTTGGCGGCGTTGGCACTGACCACGGATACGTCTTTTATCACCGCCTATGCGAATGATTTCGGTTTTGAAGGTATTTTTCAACGGCAGGTCGAAGCGCTGGGGCGTGAGGGTGATGTGTTGCTTGGTATTTCAACCAGCGGCAATTCGGCGAATGTGGCGGCGGCTATGGACAGTGCGCGCGGATCAGGCATCAAGACCATTGGCTTTACCGGCGAAGGCGGCGGCAAGCTGGCCCCGCTTAGCGATATGCTGTTTGCCGTGCCAAGCAGAAAAACCATGCATATCCAGGAAGCACATATTGCGCTGGGGCATGTACTGACGATGGCGGTTGAGCAGATTATGGGCTATTAACAAAACCATAATATTAATATGGTAAATGTTAGTCTTGTGAAGTTTGACGCTTGATTGATGATTTTACACGGAGATGGTCTTTTGAGGATTGCTGTCATTGGAACAGGTTATGTCGGGCTGGTATCGGGCGCTTGCTTTTCCGAATTCGGATTTTCTGTGACATGCGTTGATAATGACCAAGCCAAAATCGATCTGATCCAGAATGGTACCATGCCAATTTACGAACCTGGTCTGGAAGATCTTGTGGCGCGTAATGTTGCTGCTAGCCGGTTGCATTTCACCACTGATCTTGGCACCGCCGTTGCCGATGCCGACGCTGTTTTCATCGCTGTGGGCACGCCAACAAGGCGCGGCGATGGCCATGCTGATCTGTCTTTTGTTTATGCGGTGGCACGCGAGATAGCCCCGCATCTTGATGGCTATACGGTTGTGGTGACCAAATCGACGGTGCCGGTTGGCACAGGCCGTGAGGTGTATGACATTGTGGCACAGACGAACCCGCAGGCCGATTTCGACGTGGCATCAAACCCAGAATTTTTGCGTGAAGGCGCAGCGATTAGCGATTTCATGAGGCCAGACCGCGTTGTTGTTGGTACGATGAGCGAACGGGCGCGCACGGTGATCCGGGCGCTGTACCGGCCCTTATATCTGATCGAAACGCCCATTATTTTTACCGAGCTGGAAACATCCGAGTTAATCAAATATGCCAGCAATGCCTTTCTGGCGGTGAAAATTTCCTATATTAATCAGATGGCCGATCTGTGCGAAGCGGTGGGTGCGAATGTGCATGATGTCGCCAAGGGTATGGGGCTGGATAAGCGTATCGGTAATAAATTCCTGCATCCAGGCCCCGGCTATGGTGGTTCGTGTTTTCCCAAGGATACGCTGGCGTTGGTCAAAACCGCCGAACAATATAATATCGATATCGGCATCGTCGATGAAGTCGTGTCCTATAATGACAAGCGCAAAAACGCGATGGCGGGACGGGTGAAAGCCGCGCTGGACGGGGTGGTTGCGGGTAAGGTGATTGCCGTTCTGGGGCTTGCTTTCAAACCCGAAACCGATGATATGCGTGATAGCCCGTCGGTCGATATCATCCGCGAACTTGTTGATGCTGGCGCGCAGATTAAAACCTATGACCCGAAAGCGATGGACGAAGCGCGGCATATGCTGCCTGATAGCGTCAGCTATTGTGCAAGTGCCGGTGCCTGTATTAATGATGCCGATGCCGTTGTCATTGTGACGGAATGGAACGAATTCAGGGCTTTGACAGCCGCCCAATTTATCGCCGCCATGCGTGGCCATGTGCTGGTTGATCTGCGCAATATTTATGATGGCGCACAGATGCGCGATGCCGGGCTGAGCTATTCATCCATCGGCCGCTAAACAACTACCCTTGCCAGCGGCTTTAGGCCTATGCCGTTGTCACAATGGCAATGCCGATCAATATGGCCGCCAATGATGTGCGGGCGATATAAGGAATAGCATTCATGATTTTCGGATTTGGCGGGATGCCTTTTTTGGCGCTCATCGCCAGATGAAAATTCAAAAAGGCAATCACCAGCAACAGAATTGTGGCGCCCAGTAATTTCAGATGAAACGCCCAGCCAAGGTTGAAACTGCCATATATCTGGTTGGTCAGAATAATACCGGTTACCCATAAAATCACTATGGCGACAAGGCCAAGACGTGCCAGTGTCATCATGGTCTGCTGAACAGGTGGGGCAGGAGGCATCTGGGCCTTTTGATGCGCCTTGGCCAGTAGCGCATTGGCAACGCCAAGCCCGCCAGCCAGAAATAACGACAGATAATGAAAAAATTTCAACGCGACAATCAATGACATAGTACCCTCACATTCATTTCTAACAATCATAGTTTAGGATTATTTATTGTGCATGTGAAACTGTATAGAGATGTGGGCTTTGCGCAATGACTATGTCTGGGGCTATGTTTGGGTTTGGGGCTATGTCTGGCCACGCCGGTTGTGCATGATTGCACAGATGACAGGCAAAATGAAGCCGATATAGACAAAAAGAGGACGTGTTATTCTGCGAATGTGGGTGGTTGCTTTACCCTGAAAAGGTAACCTTCCTCGAGTTTGAATAAGAATTCAACACCACCCCACGGCGGATGACGAATCTCAGAACACTCAAATCCGCGATCTATGACCGCATCTCTCAGGTTCGCTAATTCTTTTACGCAAATTACAACTTCTATGCCTTTTCCACCCTCACCAGGTTTAGGTAACAAAAATTCGCTTTGCCCCGACTTGTCTGGTGGTGGAGAGAATAGCATGATGTCGAAATAGGTGGGGTGACGCAATTGCCGCCAACCGGGCTTTTCTTCAATCGGTTTGAAATTAAACACGCTCTCAAAGAGTTCTGCATATTCATCCTGGTTGTTAGTATAAAGTTCAATCTGGATCATTTCACGTTCTTGTTTATCAACAATAGTGTGAACCGATTTTGGGTCTGTCATCATGCGCCTATATGGACGTCGCTCTATGGCAAGGGTTGATTTGCGTGTTTGGACAAGATAGGTTGCAGTTCTATATCCGGCCTGTTGATGCGGAACATTTGCCCGCTGGCCCTGATGGAATCTGCTGATCCGGTCCTTATTCCTCTCGCGGGCTCGTAGCCCTGCACATGATTCAGGTTTACCGGATCATGGTTTGACCCATTTGCCATCACACTATATCGCGCCTTGCGCATCTCTTGACGTGCCATCTCCCTTTGCTGTTAATCCTCAAATTCCATATCTATCAGCCATACCTCAAGCGGGGTGCGCCGTTGGTGGGGCAGGAGGCATCTGGGCCTTTTGATGCGCCTTGGCCAGTAGCGCATTGGCAACGCCAAGCCCGCCTGCCAGAAATAGCGATAGATAATGAAAAAACTTCAGCGCGACAATCAATGACATAAACACCCCCAATAATAGCTGACAATCACATGCGTGGATTAGGTCATGTGGATTGCGGCATAGTGACTATGAAACTGTACAGGGATGCGGGTTTAGTGCAATCACTTAAATGATAAAAGCTAACGCGCCAGATGCCGGGCAGAATATATCTGTCACGGTGGCTTAAAATAATTGTTGGCACAGGCATAGTATGGTTTCGTTTGAAAAGGGAGGTGGTCATGACACGATTTGAACAGAAAAAGGCGTTGGTGACCGGCGCGGCAGGTGGCATCGGATCAGCCATTGTCCGCATGCTGATGGCCGAAGGCGCGCAGGTTGCGGTGGCTGACCGTGCGGTGGCGGGGCTTGATGCCAGCGTGCATCTGCCAGGTGATTTGCTGGATCCTGTCTATAGTGATGGGTTGCCAAAAGCCGCAGAGGCGGCGCTGGGTGGACTTGATATCGTTATTAATAATGCCGGGGTGATTGCCCGCGGCGCTGTAACCGCGACCAGTGATGATGACTGGAACCTATCGCTTGGGGTGAATGTGGAAGCACCTTTTCGCATATGCCGTGCAGCGATTCCTATTCTTGCCGCTACGGGGGGTGGGGCGATTGTCAATACGGCCTCTTGCTGGGGATTGCGGCCAGGGCCAAACCATGCGCTGTACTGCATGACCAAAGCCGCGATGGCGTCACTGACGCAATGTATGGGGATGGATCATGCGCATCAGGGCATTCGGGTGAATGCGGTCTGCCCAAATGAAGTGAACACGCCAATGTTGCGCACCGGCTTTGTCAGCCGCGGATTTGATCCTGATACGGCGCTGGCGTTACTGGATAAGACGGTGCCGATTGGCCGTGTTGCCGAAGCCGAAGACATTGCCGATGTGGTGCTGTTTCTAGCGTCTGATGCCGCCCGTTATATGTGCGGTGCATTGGTCGAGGTCAATGGCGGGAAGGCGGTGGCATGAGACGATTTGACGGGAAAGTCGCGCTGGTCACGGGCGGGCGTAGCGGCATCGGCAAAGCCATTGCCCAGCGTTTGCAGGATGAAGGGGCAAAAGTTTTTACCGCCCAGCGACAGGCAGATGATGTGTTTGACCATATCATCACCGATCTGACCGATGATCAGGCGATAGCCGCCAGCGTTGCCGCGGTGATTGAACAAGGTGGCGGGCTTGATATTCTGGTCAATAATGCGGGGATGATGCAGGAAGCGACAGTCGAGGATATGAGCCTTGATGACTGGCAAGACACTATTATGGTCAATCTGACCGCGCCGTTTCTGCTTATCAAAGCGGCGCTTCCAGCCTTGCGCCAGGCTGGTGGTGCGATCGTCAATATCGGATCGATCGAGGGGCTGGGATCAAACCCCGGTCATGCTGCCTATTGTGCGTCGAAAGCCGGACTGCATGGGCTGACGCGCGCTGTGGCGGTCGATGAGGGCGCAGCGGGCATTCGCTGTAATGCGGTGGCACCAGGCTGGATCGATACCATGCTGAATAATGCGTTCATTGACACGATGGCTGATCCGGCACAATTCAAAGCCGAAATTGGTACTATTCATCCGCTGGGGCGCACCGGGCAACCCGAGGAGGTCGCCGCGCTGGTCGCCTTTCTGGCATCAGATGATGCCAGTTTTATCACCGGCCAGATTTATACCGTCGATGGCGGCCGCATGGCAAAATTAAGCCTGCCATAACCTGTCCAGAGGTTGGCGGCATTCAGCTGTTAAGCTGACGGATGGCATCCAAAACCGCGTCTGTGACCTGTCTGGTGGTTTTGGTGCCGCCCACATCAGGGGTTAATATGCCATCGGCACAGACCTGTTCAATCGCGGTGAAAAGCCGGCTTGCTTCATTGGTCAGGCCAAGATGATCGAGCATCTGTACACCTGTCCAGAAGGTTGCCACCGGATTGGCTATGCCCTTGCCAGTGATGTCAAAGGCAGAGCCGTGGATAGGTTCAAACATCGATGGAAACCGGCCTTCTGGATCAATATTGGCAGTTGGGGCAATGCCGATACTGCCCGCCAGCGCGCCAGCCAGATCAGACAGAATATCGGCATGCAGATTTGTCGCTACGATGGTGTCAAGCGTGTCTGGCTGTAATGTCATCCGCACGGTCATTGCATCTACCAGCATTTTGTCCCATGCCACATCGGGGAATTCGGTAGCGACTTCTGCGGCGATTTCATCCCACATCACCATGCCATGGCGCTGGGCATTGGATTTTGTTACCACGGTGAGGAATTTACGCGGGCGTGTCTGGGCCAGACGGAAGGCATAGCGCATTATGCGAGTCACCCCGACACGGGTGAAGATAGCGACTTCGGTGCCGACCTCTTCGGGCATGCCGCGATGCGCCCGCCCGCCATGACCTGAATATTCACCTTCGGAATTCTCGCGCACAATGACCCAGTCGAGATCGCCAGGACCAGCGTTGCGCAAAGGCGAATCTATGCCCGCGATGATTTTTGTCGGTCGCACATTGGCATATTGGTCGAAGCCCTGACAAATCGGCAGACGCAAGCCCCATAAAGTGACATGATCGGGCACGTCAGGCGCACCAACGGCGCCAAAATAGATGGCATCGAAGGTCTTTAACGTATCAAGCCCATCAGCCGGCATCATTTCGCCATGCCGTTTATAATAATCCGATCCCCAGTCAAAATGCGTAAAGTTCAGATCGATATCACTATTGCGTGCACATACGGCCTGTACAACCTCAATGCCGACAGAAATGACTTCCGGGCCAATACCATCTGCAGGAATGGACGCAATATTGATAGGTTTCATGATCACACTCTTTTGATGCCGCATTCATTATGTTTTACGGTATAGGCGCTTCATGAATTTTTGGCTAGTCGTAGATGATCTGGATGTGCTGCTGGCGGCGTTGCGAACGGTGGTCATCATCCATCGGGCGTGATATTGATCCGTATGATATTGCGCATAAGTGCCTTAAAGATGGCTAGGCTATGCGGTGAATGTGGGCGGTTGCTTTGCTCTGAAAAGACAGCCTTCATTGAGGGTAAAGACAAAATCAGCACCACCCCAAGGTGGATGACGCAGGTCAGAACATGCACATCCGCGATCGATGCTCGCATCTACCGAGACACAATATATATCGGCAAGCTGGTAAGGCACCAGCAAATCAGCATCATTGCTGGCAAAATCAGAGTTGCGTAAAGATATATGCGCCGCGCCCCTATCATGGGAAATAAATGCCTGTTCCACAACATGAGACGTCATTAAACGGCACCCGAACCCCTGTTTCAGAATGACCTGTTCGAAAGGGGTGGAGGCTTGTGCCTTGGAACTCGGTGATTGCTTGATTGTCCAGTGGAACGATCGAAGTCTGGGTGATAATGTCTAGATTATTGGCATTGATTTCATGGTTGTTCTAGTTTTAGCATGTTCATATTATTATTGTTCAAATGATCATTTTTAAAAACCGTTTGTTATTTGGTTGTTAATTATTCGAGTCTCTAAGTTTTAATAAGGTTCAAGTCTATGAAAAGAAGAGACGTTAATATCAAATTAGGATTTACCCTATGTTCGATGGCAATGCCAAACTTCATGTTAAAGGATGCTTTTGCAGCTTTGCCAGGGTCAGTGACCTGGGGCGGAATTTATCTGCTTGAAGATAAACCGGATGTTATGCCTTTTACGCGGCGCGCGTTAGAGATGTCCAAGAATGACAGCCCGACAGGAATTAGTGTAAACAAGACACTTCTTCAGGAAATACGAAATACTGACTGGTCAGGAACAGGTATTAATCTGCGCACAGGTCTCAAAAAAAAGGAGACTCGATACGGTATGGTATTTGGGCTAGCATCAGAAAAAGTGCTGGCTAAAGTTTATTTGCCGAGCATTGATTCAACCCAGTATATTTTGCGTTCATTTGGCTACGCAACAGTTTACGATATCGTTGAACGTAGGATTGTATCCTGTATTGCTGTTAGAGCCAGATATTTTGATAATTTACCCGGCAAGCCTGATCCAGCACAAATGCCAATGTTGTTCTTTAATCTTCTGGCTAATAAAGACCAACCGGGTAGCCTCACCCGTTTCATGGTCAAAGAGGTTAAGGGTTACCCATTTGAAGAAAAATATAAGGGTAAATATTTTCAGGTAGATCCTGTTATTTTTTCGGACTTTGCTCTCGAGAACGCAGCTACCATTGGGATAAACACTGAAAGTTATGGTGATGATACAGGGTTTGCAGTTACAACATCATTTTCTGAAAACTTACGCTCACCTCTTGTTCCATATAGAAAAACGAGTGCGGTAAACCGTGAAATGCTGTCAGAGATGAAAATTGTTTCAGCTTCTGGCGACAGTGCCTTGAATACTGCAATGACGTTGAAGCCAGCTGATTGCGGCATGGAAATAACTCATGAAGGTTGGGAATTTGTAATCACTGCTAGCAGTGATACACGTAATCAGGTTGCCTTGGTAACACGGTTATCGTTCCGCTTTTATGACAAAGATAGTGGCGAAACTTTTTTCAATCAGGGTTATTACGGCAAACAGGAATTTGTAGAATTAAACAACTTTTCTATTGCACGAAAAAGCCGGTTATTCATGCTTCACGAAACAATTATAGATAGGGTGTTTTCTGGAATTTGGTCTGAGGAAATCAGAGGTAAAGTTTTTGATGGTGAAGAAACAAAAACGAAAAGTCAGAATACTTTTATACAAGCTGACGCTGATGACTGGGATATGTTTACAGCTGAAAGCAAACTTGTTCTTGCACGCCTACCGCGGGCATTTGGAAGCTAAGGCATCATCATTAACTTCCAAATGTAGCTGAAGGCTATTGTTTAGCGACTCTTTTTCTTTCGCGGTGCTAAAATATTAGTATTTACAGTCGCATTTGTCGGTTTTAATTCAACATTTGTACGTGACGAAAATTCAATTATCCCTTGTCGGATTTTGCATGAATTCACTCGCATTCGGCCAATTTCACCAACTAACTGGACCGTGTCGTTGTTAAGAATATTACCATTACCTGATGATAAAAACACAAAACTGTAAGACAAACCCAGCAAATATGTTTCATCAATATAGTTTTCAGTTCGTGTAAATAGAGCTTGAACTTTTGGCATAGCGCTTGACTCTAAGGCTTCAACATTTTTGAGCTGCGTCACAAGCATATTTTGGAAATCATCCGTAACAACTAGTAATTCAGTAACTGTGGTAATTGATGGGTTGGTTTGATTTGACAGCTCCGCAAAGACAGCTTTGTATTTTTCAATATCCACACCTGCATTGGTCAGTTCTGCAAGGTCAATAAGCAGTGTGCCTCGGGTAATTGTAAGATCATATACTTGGGATCTAAAAAAAGTAGCATCGCTTATATTGCTAGAACTTTGTGAAAGTTGTTGCTCAAAACTTTGTTTTTGTTCTTCAGCGGCCTGTATCAAATCAACATACAAGTCACGGTTTAAATAATTTGGGTTAAGAACAATTTCAAAGAACTCGTTTTCGATAACTTGTGCCAAATCACCATCACGTTTTGCAGAAATTTCATAGGCAGGTCTCATCCAACTTGCAGCGTTTTTTAGATTAACATTTCGACCATAACCACGTGCCCATTTCAGCCCTTCAATGAAGCGTGCACCATATTGGTTCTTTTTTGCAGCCTCTTTGATCAATTTGTTTCCAAAGTCTTTATTACCGCCAACATTATGGAAGAAAAGATGTATCAATCCGTATGCAAACTGTGCATCAGCGGCAATTATTTTTTTCTTTTTGTCAAAGCTTTGGGTATTCATTGTTGATGCCATGATGCTAAGATCACGGGTGTTAGGAGACTTCACAAAATTACTAAAAAGTTCGGTAACTTCATCACTATTAAAGGCCTGTACATATTGATCAAGTGTGGTGAGATATGGCAAATTCACTTCTGATGAAAGCTTCAACATGGCTTTTATCTGAGACTCATTTTTGTTGAAATCCTTTGTTACCAGAGCCATGTCTGGTTTCCCAAGTTTATTGTAAATATTGCTTTTTGGCGATGAGTCACAAATAAAATTTATGAACTTATTACTATTTGCAATTGCTGAAGCATTGTTACTTGTTGAGGGGCTGGATACGGTCGATTCAGATTTGCTTGCATCATTATTGGTACTTTTGTTTTGAGTCGCACCTTCAATTTTGTTTTTGATAGCTTTTAGATCATCAAAAAGCCCAGCTGAAGCCTCTATCGGTGATACGAACATGACCAGAGGTATTATAAACTTTACTAATTTAAACATCACTTTTTCCTCTTACTATTACTTGCCTGAAGCTTGAAAATTTCTGAAATAACTGGATATCCTGCCTCATTAAGCATATCCGACAATTCTCGCATTGCCGTAATTGTAGGCGCTTGTTCAAATGACTGAAAAGCTTCGCTTAGCTCAATTTCTTCCAACTTCTCAATCTGAAGAATAGTTTTACTTTCGTCTTCAAATTCGAGGCTTTCTAAGATAATTTCGCTAGATTCAGTAGCCAAATTCTGTTCGCCTAATTCGAAGCTGGCTGGGACAGTTCCAAAACTGTTGATAATTAGATGAGTCAGCCAGGTGTCGTTATCTAGGGTATTCGTCGCCTTCAAATTATCGAATTCATTTATTGCGCCATCAAGCATATCAACTGAGGGCATGCGAGTCATATTCCGCTTTTTTGGTTCAATCTTTATCCGCCCCAGATAGAAGCTTATTTTTTCGAGAACCACACAGTTGGGATATAAAGCATCTGCAAGTGCAGGAAGTTTTTTGGTGGCTAGGGCTGGCAGCAAAGTTTGGCATATATATGGGTTGAAAGGGGCTTCATCTAGTAATGAAAAAATCCCCGAGAGTTCTGTAGGAATACCCTCAGCTCTAAGCGCTCGCCCGCTAAACTCAAAATTTTTGGGACTTAGGCTGTTTTGTCCAGGGAACATCGCATATGAGTGGCCTAGATAATTAACCCGCCATAATTTCATTGCTGATGCATACAAATTTAGATCTGGATAGGCTAGTGATAGCTCAATTGCAAATTCAGGCGTAATCAAAGACGACTGTGTTTTGACTAGTTGTTGAATTTTTTCCACCAAGTCATTGTCACTTATTTGTGGTGGATCATCAGGAATATTCCCAGAAAACACAAAATGCCATTTATTATTAATTTTTTTGCGTTTTATGTTTTCAAACCCTGTCACGTCTGAAGATTTGTAATATCCATTACGCAATATGGACTCTAATCGACCTTGGTGAGGATCCCGCACAATTGATAGTGCAAAAGAGACATCGGCAAAATATAACTCAAGCATCTGCACTTGAGCCGTTAATCTGGCACGATCAAGAAATATTTTTTGTTCCAGTTTGCTTTTTGGAGGATCAAGCGCAAATTCCACAGTAACGGTGCGCGCTTCTACGCTCATTGGCAAAAGTGCGGTCATCACAAAAGCTAAGAAGCGTATAGCGCGAAAACTAAAAATCATCTTCAGTTGTTGAGGCCCCGGATGAGCCAGATATCCCAACACTACCATTACTCTTTAATCTCGTGCTTGAAGAATTTTTAGCTGGGTTAGTGGCCTTTTTAATAGGTTGATTATTTGCGTTAATTTCATCCTGAGATTTTTTCATTGATGCAGGTGTCCACACAAGAATAGCTCCTGCAATTGGTTGTTTTGAAACAGGATGTTTTACGCCCCAAAATTTTGGTTTGGCCCCTACGATATCTAAAGCTGAAGATGCTGACTCAATGGCTACATCTAAGGCTGAGCCACCTTCGTAAATTTCACCACCATCCGCCAATTCTTTATAATTAGTGTAATTTTGGGAGTTTTTTGTTTTGAGGGCAATTTCACCCATAAAAGTACGAAGATCGCCTTGTGCACGAGCTAAAGCTTCCTCTTTTGCTGCTTTGAGCATTAGTTGTGAGCTTGATTTTGCGCCTGCTTGGGCATATGAAATGACAGCATAGTTTCCATTTTCATCCCGGACAATCTGAACCCCGTATGAAGTCAGTAATTCCATCAGGCCTTTATTCGTTTTTGGGTTAGGAATATGTTGTGATAGAGGTTTGCCAACCTTGGCTTTGGGAAGATAGCTTGGGTCTTGGGATACTATAGCCCTGGCAACATTCCTTAAATTATCGGAAGTTACCATAACAACACAAACTTCACCCTTTTTTCCTTTACGCGACGTTTCAGCAACAAAACCGCGGCTGGTGCCAATAAGCATCTCTCTTGAAATAGTGTTGACTGCATTGTTGAATGTCTCGCCACCAAGGGTAGCAACAATGTCATCAGCTTCCTCAGCCGTTTCAGGTTCTGGTGGGGCTGTAGACGCTAATTCCTTATCAAGTTCGCGGTGAACCACTTCTAATGATTTCTTAAATGCCGATTTTAAGTCACGATTATCAACCGATGCAGCAGCGCCTTCATCGGTTGCTGGTTCAGGAAAATTTCCAGCAAAAATACGGGTTGAAACCTGACGCGCAACCTTAGCACGTAACGCCTCTAGGATATTGCCTTTAGCCTCAAGAACTGCCTTGTCATAGGCGTTCTGTCGTTCATTGATGTAGTTAGGGTGACCCGGTTCTACCAGCACAATGCCCATCCCTACAGAAACTGAAAACGGCTTGGTTGGATCATTCCACCCTTTGGCTTCAACATGATCATCACAGACGGTTGTGATGCCATCGAGCGGTTCCAATTTCAGCTCAACTTCTGCATCTATATCAAGAACATCTTCATTTGCTAGTGCCAACTTTGGCGCTAATAAAGTCATAGCAAAGGCCACAGAAACAGCACAACAGAGCCTTTTACAATTAGCCTTATCACTTATGCCAAAATGAATTTTTCTTTTTGATAGGTGACGCATATCACTACTCCTAGTTAAAGCTCTGTTTCATTTCTTCAATTCGGTTTTTTGCTTTTTTTACATTCTTGCGATTTGCTTCGAGGGTTGCTGTGGTATTTGAGCGCAATGGTCTAACAATGTATTTATAACCAGTGAGTTTAGTGACGTCGCCCACTTCTATCTCGATAATACGCCCAGTAGACTGCTTTGACTGAACACGTTCAATTTTGATCTTACCAACGGGAATTTCCTGAAAACCAAGGCTTTCTTTTGTGTAGGGATCGATCATTCGTTCACCAAGTTGAACAAGTTCATAGATTTCGTTTCTGACAAATGTCTTGCCGCCCTGACCAATGGTTACAGCATCACCATCGATTGCCACAATTCGGGCTGGATATATTGCGTTTTGAATGGTTTGACCGATCACGCGGCCACCGTCTTTGGCTAGCGTGCGATAATCTTGTTCACTCCGGATCACAATAGTGTCGGAAAATTTAATCTGAGACGTGGCAACATCAAGAATGCGCACGCTGATCTCGCCGACGACCTGCTTTGATTCTTTGATTCGGTTATTGGTTTTCATTTTTTTCTGATAGATATTAGTATTGAGTTCACGCATGATCATCACCACCAGATAATCTGTGCCGACCTTGTTCCCCAAGCGTGCCAATTCTCTGGTCGCCATTCCGGATGTAGCAATGTAATTAAGCTCGGTCTGCGTATCAGCAAGGTTATTTCGATCTATCATCGCAAAACGGCGCGTCTGGGTGAGGTAGTCAACCACCGCATTTTGAATGGCAAGAGCTGTTGCGTCGGCCGCACGCCGATCGGACACGTTATCATCCACATATAGCCCAGAAACCGCCATACGCAGGCGGTTCAGTTGTTTTGATTGTTTCAGTTTTGAGATGCGAACTGCCAGTTGAACAACGTAGTTATTTCCCAGAGACGCATCGCGCCCCGAAGATAGAACATCATAGCCATCTACGACGCCCTTAGTTGCTGTGGTGATGTCTTTAGAAAAAGCGGAGGCAGCGGTGTAGGATTCAGCCTGATTAGTCTCGGTGCTAACAGTCGCCATCTCAAGCCGGCTTTGTGAGGCTACTTCTACACCATTCACCATGCTGACGGCTGATTGCAAGCCATCTAAAATGGCATCACCAAGGGTTAAACCCATACCTTCTACATTTACCTCAACGATCTCAACACGCGCGACAGCTGCGTTTGGAACGGCCATATATATTGCGGTTAAAAGTAAAAATAACTTTAACATTAATCAAAGCTCTCGCGCTCTTATAGTCAAACTCATTACAAAATTAATTTAGTTAAATAGCATTTATTAGTTTACACCTTTTGCGTTTAACCGACTGACAATCTCATTTGCCGTAAAGTCTCCAGCCGTGATTAAAGCATTACGAACAGCTGTGTTATCTTCGGGCCCCCCCGCTTGGGCTTGTACCGGGCCTATTGCCGCAACTTTCTTTGGAAGACGCTTGGCCAAGCTAAGTACCTCACCATTTATTGAAACAACAACATTATAGCCTTCAACACCTGACGCGCGTGGCTGGTTGATATCAATTGTACCAATAGCCAGATATTCCACCTCACAATCGCGTGCTGCTGTAATCACAGATTTACGTGTTTCACGAGACATTTTCCCATTGAGCGCCAATTCTTCTTCGACAATTTCTAGTTCTTCACCACCGCATTCATTGACAAGGTCCACATAGTCGATGGGCTCATAATTTGCGAGCGACAATACCTCTGCCATTTTGGTACTAAAATCAGCAGAAGGCACCACATCATATTCACGTATGACTGAGGTGGTTTCGGTGCCACGATTCACAGTTTTGCCTGAACTCTGGCTACTGTTTTTAGACTCGCTTAGCGTGCTTTCCACGGCAGTTGTATCATCTTGAGCTTCTACAATTTCAACGCTTTTCAGTGAACGAGAACTAGAATTTTTTTCAACATCGGCATCATAGGTCGTAGTGTCACCACCGGCTGTATAAGTTGCTTGTTTTGCGGCGAATATCCAAACCATGTAAGCACCATCACCATCACCACCACCTGATGCTTGAGTAAACAAGCCATCAACTAATGACTGATTTATTGTTAACAGCGCTTCGGCATTCACTATTTTAGATTTCTTATCAACTTTGTGACTAAGCTCTTTTCCAAGAATGTAATTATCCAAATTACCCAGGATTTCCGACCCACGCGCTAGATATTGTTGCATTCGCCCAGCTTCCATGCAGGTGCTGATATATTTATTCCAAGCGGCGAGTAAAGCTTGTTGGCGGGCTTCTTCTATGTCTTCAGGTTTTGGTTTTTTTGAAAAATTACTTTTGGGCGTGTAAACAATTGAAGCCGATCCATAGAAAGGCTGATCTGAAAAGCAGCTTGCTAGGGTCTGATGACTAAAAAAACTTGTTAAACCAAAAAATAAAACACTAGCTAAAACAAGCGAACGTAACATGACTAATCACCCTATAGATATTAAACAACTTCAATAATCTTTAAACTAATCTCAAAATTTTGTTTATGAGCGTTAGACATAAAGTTAATAAATAAATAATTAAAACCTTAATTAGTTTTGATAAATTTTCTGACGCTTTGCAAGATTTTATTTAATGTGAATTTTTGACTTAATTTATATTTTTATTTTTTCTATGCAAAATAGACGGAGCTAAACAAGCGATATAACTAACGGATTGTACAAAACGCGTTCAAATTTTCTCATGAATGGTGGACGCTACATAACAGTCTCATAGCAAGCTAGATGTTAAGAATATTAATTTGAGTTTTCGAAAAGAAAAAACACGTTTGATATAAACGCAAAGTAAATTGGTGAGATTAGGCTTTTTGCCATGCTAAAGCAGGGATGGACGATGATACGCAATCTTATTTTCAGAATAATCAAAGTGACTAGCCTTGTGTTGACCTTTTTAACCTTGTCTCTAGCAGGTCTATGCGTTTTAGCGCCCTCCATATCAGCTGAGGAATACGACCAGGTTATTGTACTTAGCAAGATGATGAGCGTTAAAGAGGATGACAAAAACCAAGCTATTACCGATGCACTTCCAATTGCGCTATCGATGGCATTAACTGAAATTGGAATAACACCACTAGACGCAAGGTTTGCTAGTGCCACATTTTTAGAAGATGACCAAACATCACCAGAGATGATCGAGGCACTACAACGTTACGATGCTGAGCGCACTGGGCGGCTACTTATTTTAGAAGTGTCTGTCACACCCGATATGTCCAACCCAGAATTAATGACCCCAATTGTTTCGGTAATCGATGTTAAATCGGGTCTTATTCCAGCTATTGTTTCGACACTTCCAGTTTTAGTTCCGCTCGATCACGCTAGCATAAATGCAGCCGCTACAGCCCTTGCCCGTTCTGTTGCTATGCGAATGGATGAGAATGGATATATTGTCAAACCAAGCAAAATCAAACCTTGGGGAGGTGTGGCGAGAAAAGTACGCCTTGCGCTTGAAGGTTTTAACGGATGTGAACAGCAAGTGCTTTTGACAATCATGGAAGAAGAGTTTCCCGGGTTTCTGGGAATAGAGTTACAAAAAGCGCCCAATCCAGACTATTCGATTTATAATTATCACACCACTGCAACTAAACAACGACTCAATAAGTGGGTACGGCTTTTGATGGCCGAAAATCAGGCCAGCATGTCCAGTAGCACTTCTGAAAAGGTGCGGCTTTATGCACAAAAGGAAGGTTTGCGTCTCCAAAAAATTAAAAACACTGTAATTTTCAGGGCTGAATGTGGTGGTTGAGGTTGCTGGCGCTAAATTACAGAAGCGGTTACATGAAAGAGGACAAAATTAAAATGATTTCTAAATCAAAAAAAATCAGAAACACTGTTTCTCTTTATCGATATATCTGCGTTACTTTGCTGTCCTTGTTTTTACTCCCTGGATTGAGCTATACGGCTAATGCAGGTGAACAAATTTTCGTGTTCTCCACGAAGAATGCCAATCAAAATACCCAGACACGAGCGTTGACAACTATTAAATCACGTCTCAGCCGTGCAGGCTTTTTTGTTAGAGATAATGTATCCCTTCTCAGCTCTATAGGCATTGTCGCAGACAGTCCAAAGGCGTTTGTCCTGCGGCGTAGCGAAACCCTGGCACAACTCGTTGGCAATTCCACCCTGATATTTGTTGACAGCACGATCATCGATGCCGAGCTTTCCCGTGAATTGCGGATGAGTGCCGAACTCTACAGCACCGCAAGCAATAGTTTTTTGACAAGTTGGTCAGTACCAAACACTATCTTGACTATTCCTAACGATTGTAGTCAGGCATGTTCTAATGGCCTTCTAGCTGATGAGGCAGAAAGAATGGCTGACACGCTCGGAGCAAGCCTTGTGCAATTATTACAACGACCAACGGGCGCAAGTGATCTTAATGGGAATACCATTGCAATTCTGGATGTTGAAATAATCGATTTTACCAATGCTGAAGTGATGCAGTTGGTTGATCTTATGCGCAACGAATTTCCGGGCTTTGTTGATATCACGCGCGTGCAATCGTCAGGGCCACGATACCGTATGCTTTATCATACGTCTGCCGATCTTCAAAAACTTGGTACATGGGTAGATATATCACTTGAAGAAATTGGCCTAAAGATCGATACTGATGTACAGCGCATTATCACCGAAAAACGTATCGATATTCGTCGTATCGACCCGGCCACAAGCAAGGGTAGTACTGGCAACACGCTCAAATATAACTAAACGCTAAATAGTTAATTTAATGGCAAGTATCGCCGCTCCATTGACGCCAAAATTAGTCCAAAATTTTTCATATATCTCTTGAACATATAATTTAAGGAGAGTGAATGTGATTGATGATGGTGCCAACCCACTTGCCGAGGTTGCTTTAGCCCTTGCAATGGCCTTTTTCAGCTTAATGGTCTTGACGTTGTTTGCCGTTGTGCATCAACCAGAAGCGACAATTGTAGATAGTATGGTCGTACAAAAGTCCGTTAGTGAGGCTGTATCGGAACCGCCACAACTTGTTATTCTTCATGCAAACGGGTTGTTTGATGAGATGTTGCGTCCAATCGATGCTGATGGTTTGCCGGTTGGAAAGCCAATAACTCTGGGCGTGCAGGCAGACTTAACCATGTCGGAAATGATGCGCTTTAAGCAAGCCCATCCGTCACTAGACCTTAAAATTAGTGAATTGACGCCTGAATGGTCTGACCTTCTCAACGCTAAATTAGGTGGCTCAGATGAATAGAAACTTGTTTTGGTGCGAGCCAAAAATTCTACAAAGTATGAATAGGGCACCTGCCAGTCTCGCCTATTATTTCATTCTGATTTTTGGGGTTGCTATTGGCTTGACGGCCATGGCATCCGCCAGTCTGGCTGCGGATCCAAAAAATGCAGTGAAAAGCATTATCATTCAAGAAGCTGAAAAATCAGCGTATGTTTCAGCTAGTCTGGCTTTGGCTGTTGCCCATGTTGAGTCGCGTTTTCAGTCAGACGCTCTAAGTCCAAAAGGTGCCATAGGCGTGATGCAAATTATGCCGCGAACAGGGCGAACTGTATTTGGCCTTACGTCTCAGCAGCTATATGACTCCAAAATCAATATCCGGGCTGGTATAAAGTTTCTTGACCAGCTGATCAAACAGTATGATGGCCGAATTGATCTAGCTCTATCGCATTATAATGGTGGATCAGCAGTATCAAAAAATGGAAAGCGACAGATCATACCCTATACAAAAGGTTACGTTCTAAAGGTACTGGATGCAGCCAAAACATATGCAGATCAGGACATGTCCTCTCAAAGGCAGGAGATAAGACACGTAGCTGATAAACCAGCTTATATTTCCCCCAATATCTCTCAGAGCATGGCTATACAGAGCGCTGACGTGAACAGAACTATCAATGATATTGATTTCTGGCTACGAACCGCCGAGACAGCACGTTACCGTCAAACTTTGCCACATTATGCATTATCGCCAAGTAGGCGGCTTATCAAGCAGATGGAGAATAACCGCAAGAATTTCCGAAACCGGTTGAGGCCTAAAGGGTTAACGCGTTACGATGATGAAATCGAGAAGATTTGTATGTTTCGTAAAGTTGCCCAGGCGCGGGTTAAGTGGGAGTGTATTTGATGTTTGATCCAGTGGGAATTCTGAGATCATGGCCAGAGTTCACCTTGGAACCGCCCTCCGAGTACCTTATTAATTGTTTTAGGTGCATTGGTGATGCGGTGACCGCCGCGGGTCGACCTATCCATGACAGATCAACTGTGATCAACCTGACAACATCCATCGCTAGCCGGTCTTATGGTCCTGAACTCTACCGTGCTGTTCATCTGCTTGCCGCCTTAGCTACAACTGAAACTTCAATTGACCAGCTACTCTTACCAGAAAGCCCAATAACTGGATCTAGAGTGATAGCGCTATTACAAAACGGTAAAGAAGCTGACGGATTGGTCATTGAGACGCATCTGTTGTGTTTTGGCATTCACGGCAATAGCGGCGAACAGATGAAAATCAGTGCGCGCCAGTTACCTGCCGCAGTTGCATTAATCGAATTTCTAATTGAGTCTCTTGGCTTTGAAGTAATCTATCAAGCATATGAGAAATTGAGCCAAAATTTGGATAGCGCAACAATTAGTGCCGTCACCAAAAAATTATCTGCAGCTCTATATCAGTTTTTAGGCGAGCATCTGCCAAGTGCTAGTAATCGGCAAATGGTGCAATTGCTGTCAAATTATATATCCAACGCGCAAAAAGGTATCACCTCAATTAATCCTGAGGATGTAACAGATGAGCTTATTTATGATTTTTGGTGTGCGCATGCCCATGATGACAGTGTATCCTTCCGCCTCTTTTCCACCGCCGCACAGGCATGGGTGACTTACAGAAACGCTTTGAACTTAGCCTCCACGGATGCATTTTCACTGCATGTTTCAATAGATCAAATGCAGGAAGATGGCCAAATCGATCAAGTTCACCATCATCAATCACAAAGTCACATGGACGATGAAGATTATCCCAAATCTGGTGCGTCGAGCCTCGCTGAAATTGTTCTCGACATCAATACACCGTCGCAATGGCTTCATGACTTGGTTTCTCCACCTTGTGACAACATCAAACTTTTTACCAAAGTTGAACAAGATTATATCGCCTTTCCTCTAATGGCAGGTTCAGCGGCATCGGCCTTGCTTTTGACATGCTTGCGGGTTGCCGTGTTCAGCCCGTTACAGAATAAGATTGTACAGACAAAACGGAGCAAGAGTAATAAGGACGGCACTAGAGAAGGTGACGATACTAGCCCTTTCGAAAAGGTCACAGACGACGCATATTCAGACATTATTAAGCAATGGAAAGAGATGGTTGCTGTTGCCTCTGGGTTGCGTGATACCGCTTATTACAGATTATGGGAGGCTAAAGATCCCCAGTTTTTTACTTATTTTGTAGATGCAGGAACCGAAGATGAACGTCATATACTTAGCGAAATTAGCCTAGAGCAATCTGAAAAGATGGCTGATTCAGCAATGATAGGAAACTACGCTGAGATGATAGCCAATGCAGTATTTACAACATTGGAGACAATGCCGGCATCACACCTGCTTTGTGCCAAAAAGTCCAAAATGAAGGAAATAGCCCATCGATACCGACGCAAAGGCCTGGTGCCAATTCATTCAACGGATAACGCCATATATAAAGACTGGCTTAATGCATTGTTGATTGGTGGTGAGCGTTTGGGCAAAATACACAATTTTTTGCGAGACCTATCGAGCCTGGCCGATAGCAAAATAGCGCAGTTGCAAATCAACTTCAAACAAGACAAACAGAATTTTAGGAACCAGATGAGGTCCCTATATGAGGTATGATCAATGACATATGGCAATGAGACGAACCCTGACCAAAAGAAAATTGAAGCTGCTTTCGAGATGCTTGTTTCAGCGCAAAATGCAGTTAGCCATATGATGGCACATAATAAGGTGCGTGATCATATTTCTATGCGCGACTTGCTTCGTATCGCTAAAGGGCCAAAGAGTGAGGCGGATCATGCGTTGTTATTGCGCGTCAATGATGACTTCATGGCGAGACGCCAATTAAGGGTCATTTTACAAAGCCAATCCCTTGCCTCACAGCCGCAACAAGCTGCTGCTGCCAGCACTCGTAAAGATGCAATACAATGGCGTTCTGGGAAAGCATTTGACCTAAATTTGATCGCCTCTTCAAAAAATGACGGGTTGTTCTATCTGCAACTGAAACTAAAAGACAGTGAAGATATGGCGCGTATTTCCAAAGCCGAAGTCCTGTTTGCCGAAAGTTCTGGACAGTTTTTTTCGCTTCCGCTTCCAAAAATCATGGATGGCATAGCGCAACTCATGATAAAGCATGGCCACCCAATGTTGGACGCATTTCATGATCCGGAGGCGGAGTTTTTCATACGGTGAATTTGCACAAGCTTATTATTCCCACGACTCGGCACGCTGTTCAGCTTCTTTCAATCACGATAGAAGATCCGAAAATAAAATCTGTGGTCTGTTTGAATGACAGTTTTCAGGCGTTACCAATCAGTGCTGAATATGATCAATTCGTCCGCCGACCAACTGGAATTATTGAAAAATTACTAGGCCCAGCCGCCTATCGAATTGATGTTAGCGCTCCAATCACCCAAGGCGATAGCTGGCAACTCGGCCTATGTCTTGCGCATATTCTTCATCATCATGAAATGTTTACTGGCATTCATGGTGGAGATGGTGATCTGGTCATATGGGCAACTGGCGCCGTAGATTCCAAATTCAGAATTAATCCGGTTGATCATGTCGCAGCCAAAATTGCGGCATCACGGGATCTTCTTGAAAAAGAGATCTTAGATGGAAAAAAACTTGTTTTAATTACTGCCCATGAAAATCTATCTACCCTACGTGAGCATATTCCAGATGATTGGAATGCGTATGGTGTAACTTCTATTGCTGATGCCTGCGCCGCAATTGGCATCGACATGCCAATGGATTCCTTATCAAAAGCATCCCCGACAGCATCCCCAACAGGAGCTGTAAAACCAAAGCGCCGAAGTCAGACGACAATTTATCTTATGGGTGTGCTGGCGGCCGCAATCCTTTTAGTAGGTGTTAACATACCCTTTCAATCGCTACGTGATAGCTATCGATATGAGGCAGAGGGAGATTTGCGCGCCCTGCGTATGGAAATGCGAAAAGTTAGCCGACAAAAAAATTGGGTTGCCACCAATGCTTACTATTTTTTTGAGGTTTTCTATCTGCTGAAAAAATCGAGACAGCTAGAACAGTCTTTAAAAATCGCTTTTCAGGTTTTGGAAGACGGGACAAATGACCCGCTATGTGACTCTTCAAATACCATGGCTGTAAATAGTGGCAATTTGCCGTCTCTCCCAGATCAGGGCTGCACTGTTAAATTTGAGGTAACAAGCAATGCAGAAACCAATGTACGAATATGGCTTGCGCTGATCAGCCACAAAGAAGCAACTGAACCGCTAATTATGATGAAACATGGCGCCGACTTAAAACCTGGCCAGCGATTTGTTACGCCACCGATAACCGTCCATAATGATACCACTCGGCTAGTTACTGCGATTTCTGACCGATCTGACAAAGCATGGCTCAAATGGCTAGAAAATTTGCTCAAGGCTACCTCAGTTGAACGAAAAGAGTTAGAAATTGATCGGCTAACATCAACCGGAATTGGTGTTTTTCAAACAAGTTGGCAGCCTTATCTCGAATTAGATTGATAGTCATCTAGCTACATTGGCCATTATAAAGTCTGATCCGACCAGTAAGAGGTTGGCCATTATGTGTAACCTGATCAAGAAACAAACCATCATGAGCTAGAAGATATTCTGCTTTGATCTGGCCACTTATGTTCTGGTGACGCATGTTCTTTTTATTCTGGGTCATATTGCGTAATCGAGCCAAAAGTCTGATGTCGGTATTCTTTCTAAATATCCTAATAAATTTCCCGCCTTTAATGTTATGACGCAAGCCAGCCAACAAATTTACCTCTTGAGCCGTAATCGGTTGTTCAAACGAGCGTAACAGGGGTGAATGTATTTCTCTGTTAAACCGACGGCTTGCCTGACCAGAGGGGACAGCAACCTGTCCTTTGTGATCAATATGCCCGACAATCATTCCAAGACATTGTGTTAGTGTATGATAGATCTGCCTGTGTGAAGATTGATTTGCTGGCCAGAGAAACTCCAAGGAAGGTGCTTCCTCTCCCATATCAATTTGCCGGCGTGCAATAGCCATATCATCAGAGGAGAGGTTCACTTGTATCGTCGATGGTTTCTGCACCGCCATTGATTTATTCACTAATGGCGCTTCAGCGGGGAGAGTGGCTGGTATTTTGGTTTTACGCAGCGGCTGAATTTTTGAAGTTTCCCTTTTGCTTTTTGCAGAATTCTTTGTGGAAGTTATCACGGGGGAAGGTATTAGGGTTGCTGGTGAAACTGTCGGTGATGTTGCTGGTGAAATTACCGGGCTAGCCAATACAGCGACTATCGGTTTAGCCCTTTGCTTTTCTGTTAACAATGCGCTTTTGAGAAGCGTGGAACCAGCCAAATTCTTCTTTTTCATCTGTTCACCAGCAAGCTTTTGTACGATAGGTTCGGTTTGTGCGGCGTTGGATGGGTTCGGTGAATCCACTTCCTCCCAGAGTGTCTGAGGTGGTTTTGGTAAGGATGCAAGCTGCAAAATTGGCTTTTTTGTTGGTTTACCTTGCGCATCTGCGGTGTTCAGATTCAGTTTAATATCAGGCGTTTTAAGCGTTTTTTTGATCGGTTCTGCAATCGTTTGGTCTGATGAAACTAGGGGATGGTCTGACAGTGCCAAAGATGTGACAACTGCCAGACTCAGGAGGAACCCTAGATTAATCCAAATAGACAAACGAGACCCCATATCATATGCCCGCCTTTTCCAAATAAAGCATATTAAGCTGTTGAATTATTTGCAACATATCAGCTGCACGCTCGGCGCGTGTCATGAAAGTTGGTGTTTGTTCAACAGGGTTTTCTTCAGCCACCACCTCACTAACGTCATCATTTGAAAGGATGTTTTCAGGCTGTTCGCGTTTTTCGAATGCCTTAAAGGCCATCGCTATTTCCTTGTCATTCATCTGAACGGATGCTTTAGTGCTGGCTGCCGTTTTTGTCGCGGTTTTTACGTCAGTAGTTTCTTCAGGTTTTAGCTCAGATTTGGGCGTGGTTTTTACTTCACGTTTAACCGTCTGACTCTCATTTAAAGCGTCCAAGATCATCTCTTTGACTTTGTTTACATCAAGTTCAATGTTTTGTTTCGGCATATCCGCACTGATGATTTTTTCATGGGGTTCTGCCGGGTCAAGGGTTTCAAGTTTGTCACTTGTTGCCTTTGCGACGGCTTTGGCAAAAGTCTTGCCAGATTCAACAACACCCTGATCAGCTATTTGTGTAGTAACTTCAGGCTTGCTCCATACATCCAATTTCACAGCTGCCCATTGGGCGAATGACTGGTTTGGTTCGCTAGACAACAAATAGCCAAGCGCAGCCAGTACGGTGATGTTAAAGATTAAATATCGCATGAGAATTTCCTTAGACAATAGGGTTTGCAATAAGTGGATTTGTTGATCCACATTTGTGGTTTTCCAGTTTGTTTTCTGAGACCACCAATAGTGATGCATTGGCAACAATCAACACAGTTCGCAATGCCGCAGATAGAGGCAGGCCAATGACTGATGTCATAAAGGCAAGACTAAATTGGCTGGTAAGATTGGCGATAACCTGATTTATATTTTCTGGTGTTAAGCCGCCATCTGAAAGTTGGCCAATTCCCAGGCTAATACCTAGCAAAGTAAATGTTAGCGCAAGGGTGGCGATGCCATTACAAGATTGCTGGCCAGCCTGAAGCCATTTCAAACGTCGACTGTCCCGTTCGGCAACATTCTGGATTGATGTTGTTTCATACAGTTTCACCAGTGCTAACAAGCTTGCAAAAACCAAAGACCCAAGAAGCAAGAGAAATGGCAAGCCTAAGACGTTGAGTGCCCAGCGAAGGATATTGGCCGAAGTGTTTCCACTGAGAATGACACTGGCTGCCAGGCTGATAACCACTACCCCTAGCATCAGACTAAGTGCTTTCAGTCCATGAGTGACTTTAACTATGGGCATCAGTCTCATCTACTTACCCGCGCATTCATTAGATTGCTTGTTGTCAGCCCAATTGTTTCCAACCAATGGACAGCTAAAGGACGCTGGCTTTCGCTTGCCGCATGCACCAAAAATGATAATTCATAATGCTTAAACGCCTTCAATACGATTGCTTTCCGGCTGGTTTGCAGTGACTTGTCATTAAGTGCAATTCGTTCCATGTCAGCCATCCGTCTTTTGGTAAAGCTTGTGCGCTCCCATCGTTCCTGTGTGGACATGGCCGGATCAAGAATTTGCGCCACGGCAACGGCACGCTCACGCTCCATGTTTTCGATAGATCCTGCTTGGGCTGAGGTGATGGCACCAGTACTTCCAACCAGCATCATGAATATTAGAAATTTAGCTTTCATAATTGTCTCCAATATGTTGTGAAATGTCATTCGACTTGAGATTTTGTGAATTTTTGAAGTGGCTAAGCATCAATATGCAACAAACATTCGCACATTATGTTTTGGTGAAGTGAAGGTTTGCCCTAAGGTATCCGCTTGATCCTGCCATGCTAGTTCGGCGACTTTCTCAGAAAAGCTCATGGCATCAAGTGTAAGCAATTTCGCCATATGCCCAATGACTTCTTCTTCCATTTTCAGTATGGCTAGCTCAAATTCAGCGTCCATTACCATCTGCGCCAGCTGGTCTGTTTTGGACATTGGTTGACCATCGTTAATCTGCTGTTGATTGGCTGGATGATTTGCAATTGCAGCGCGTAGATCTTCGACTGCAGAACGATTTTCGGCGTAGTTTTCACCAAATTTGCTCTCTGGTAGATTAGAGGTAAAGAAAAGTTCATCCCGCAATTTGGTCTCAACCGCGTTAGAGCGATCACGTGCCTCATCAATCGCCAACCTAAGTTGCCGGGTATCGCGGTTGCGCACTTCTTCACGTTTTGATTGTTGCATTAATCGTTCGTAAAGCCGCCGTTTTGTATCCAATTGCTGGCGCTTAAGCTGGAGTTGGTTACCCATGGTTTCCAAATAATTTCGTTTGCCAACGATGATCTGGTGTTCAACCTCAAGGGCTTCTTCGCCTTCATAAAGATGCTGGTTATCTTGAAGGTTTGAAATATTGGCAATTTCAGCCCCAATTTGCTCATCGAGGGTGCTCATATCATTCGCCAGCAAGGAATTAGCAAAATCCTGTTCGATAGCACGCTCCAGATGTTTGGTAGGCAACATTAGGATTTTCTCGCTGATCTGTGGTTGCCAGCCATTACTGGCGAACGAAATTGATGGACTTGTGAATAAAACGAAGTTACTCAACAAAGTGGTAATCAAAAGCCAACGTGGTTTCATTGCTACAATCATCTTTATCTCCTACTCTCAAAATTTTACTTCTGTTGCCAATACCAAGACCGACGGATTTCGTCTTTGACGATTGGCCTGGCATTTAATGTTGATAGGGCAAATTGTTCTGGCCGCTCATGCTGAAATAGCAACGCATGCATCGTGTCAGTAAAGGAGCTGCCGTCAGTAAATATCAAATCACTTGACCCAAATCGCGTTTGAAAACCTCCAAGTGCAAGACGTGATTGCGCAACGTCGCCTCCTTTGAGATAGTTCTGCACAGCTAGAGCCGTGACTTGCATTTGCTCACGTTTATCAATCAACATTTCAGAGCCGCCAAGTGCGGTTACGCAGCTCATAAGCATGTCGGCGCTGCTTAGATAGAGAGCCTGGTCACGGCCAGCAGATGCCGCTATGTCTTGGGCTTTGCCTTCAGTTGCACAATCTTTAAACGCGATTGCTGCCTGCATATCGATTGCCCGGTCAACCACACTTGCAGTTGGGGTTTTATTCTGAGCAGTTGTCACGGGGCCACATGCTGTCAAAAGGGCAATACCCGTGATACTGGCTAAAAAGGTAAGTGATTTCATTGTCAGTTCCTTGTTGAAATTGATAAAATATCGCCTCAATTTATTGCACCAAACTAAAGTTGGTTGACACATTTAGGCGAACCCGTTCGTTCCTCCGATAGGGACGATTAGAAGTGAATTGAAGTTGTTTTCCACCAGTGCGCACATGTATCATGTAGTGGCTTGGATATTGCTCTGTGCGGCTGGTATAGTAGGTCTCATTAAAGCACTGTTGGCGGTTATTCGAATTTGTTGCCTGTAGCACTCCAGCCACAGCGCCAAGGGTTCCGGCACCATCGCGATCACTTAATTTGTTGCCAATTGCTGAACCAATAAGTCCACCAACAACAATTTGACCAAGTGAAGTGTTTTGCGAACTGTGTGGTTTATTACAACGAATTAATGATTTTGGTTCCTGCACAGTTCGCGTTGCAAAAATTGCTTCGGAACGAGTTACATAACCTTCCTGAATTTCTGAAAAATGCTGAGCACAAGCAGCATCTACACCAATATTTGCAATTAGTAATCCTATGCCTAACTTGCTCATCAAATATTTCATTAAAGCCTCCTCACATTATCTTTGCGAAGCTATGAAAATATTTGAGAAGTTTTTGTAATTAGTTATGAGAACAAAAATTATTATTAAGCATTAATAATAAAGTTAGCGTTTATTTAGTTATTTTTTATTTGAACATTCAATTTTTTTATTCATAATTTAAACCTAATAAAGGAGGTTGTGATGATATATGAAATAGAAGCTTTCGATGAAGATGCTGGTTTCTTCAGTAACGCTAATGACAAGCTAGCCAAAGAATTTAATAAAATTGCCAAAAAACGTGTAAATGACGGTTGGACTCTTCACTCCTATGACACTGTTGGTCAAGGAAAGACAATTTATTGTACCTCTGTCTGGTATAAAGAGTAACAGCTCAAGTGGCTATCAGTATATGTGCAGCCAGATTTTAGAAGGTTATTAAAATGTCGAATTTTATGTCCAACACTATTCATGTCACTTTATTTTCACTCGTAATTTTATCTTCTCCATCTCTGGCAATTGAAAAACTAAATGCTGGTGATGTTGTCAGATCAGCGTGTGAAAAAACCCCTATTTATTCCAAACCCTCAGCCTTTAGCATACCTTCAGGTAACTTATCATTTGGAGATAAAATTACTATTGCAGGCCTTGAAGGACAGTTTGAGTTACCAGACTCTGATTACTCATCAAAAAAAGCGCTTGAACGTAAAGAGCGAAATGCTGCTGGCGAAAATAGTACGCCTAAAGCAGTTAAAAAAGAAGACTATGTCAGGTTTACATTTGCAAAAATCGGCGAGTCAAAATTTATTTCAACCTCATGTTTGGTTAGCGAAGAAAATTTTGCCGAACAGACAATAGAACGTTCAGAGGAGAAAGTTGCAGCTTTGGCATCTGGAAAAGCAAAACGCAATTTTTCTGAAGATGAAGATGAGGGAGACCTGCGTGCTGTTAGGGGGGCTGCTGGAGGTGCCAAAGGCGGCAAGGCCAATTTTGAGCTTGCTGACTCTCTCATTAGTCAATCTCAAGGCGTATATAGCTATCAATTGTTGATGGACTTTAGAAAAGCTGGCGGTCTAGGAGAATTCAAATGAGAAATTATATTTTAACACTTTTCTTAAGCATTCTTTTAGCTGGAACAACTATTTCTGCTGAAGCTCAGCTTAGTGGACTGCTTGGCGGTAAAGATAAAAAAAATCCGATAGGCAATCTGCTTGGTGGAGGTGATGGAGATGACAAGGCAGGTACTGGCAAAGGTTTAGGGGGTTTGCTAGATGGTTTAAGTGGAAAAAACACCTCGGGTAAATCAAACAGTTCTGGTGCATTAGGTACCATTGGCAATGTTTTTGAATCTGCAAAAAATACTAACCTTGGGCCTGTTGGACGATATGTGCTTGGCCGTGATCTAGCCGCTCGGATGCTTGGGAACTACAAAGTCTCAAAGTCAGACGATATGCGAGTTACTTATTTGCAAAATCTAGTCGCCAATCTTCTCATTGCCAGCCGTTTGGGAAGTAATTTTAAAGATCCAACAGTTGTGCTTTTGGATTCGGAAATCATCAACGCTTTTGCGGCTCCAGGTGGGTTTGTCTTTGTATCCACAGGCATGCTTGATTTTGTTGAAAATGAAGATGAGTTAGCATTTGTTCTGGCACATGAAATTTCTCATATCGAAATGGATCACGGGCTAAATGCAATTAAACAAAATGAAGGCTCTAAGCTTTTTCAAAGTGCCACCGAAGATATGGGTGCTGGTGGGCTTTTTGATGATTTGCTGGCGTTTGGAGAGAATGGATTTGGAAAGGATTTGGAAGCAGAAGCCGATATCAGGGGGGCACAAATTGCAAGTTCCCTAGGTTATGATTGGAAAGCTGGAGTTAGTGTTATTCAAAGACTTGATAGCATAACCAGTAGAAAGCATGCCACAGGCTATCCCAAAGATAGAGCTGCCAATCTCAAAAAGGGTTCAAACGCATATTCTGTTAAGGCGGATGATATGACCGCAAGAACCGCTAGATTTAACAAAGTAATGGGTCAGTGATATCTCAAAAAGAAGAATTATTTTTGATACAGGTGTGTAATGAGTGATCCGGAAACATCACAAAAAGATAATGATGTTGAAAGCACTGAGCAGCTTAAACATCTAGTACTGGAGCAAACTTATATTCTCAAACGACTGGCTGCAACGTTTGCACCGGAAGTTGAAGAAGAAAGACAGCGCCGCCTTGTTAAGCTATTAGTCAAAAGCGCTTCGATAGTGGCAATTGGTGTATCGGCATTAGTAGGAAGTTGGGAATTTGGGGTATATTTGAAAGAAACGTGGGATGTACGAAGTATGGCCAATGATTACGCCCAGGTTGGCGTAAGGCTTTATTATGATGAAAACAACTCAGCTGTAGCAAAAAAATTTATTGGAAAGGCTCTAGAATTACAGCCTGGAAATGCTGAATATCTTTTCCTTGACGCTTATATCGATGGCATGTCCTCAGTCAGGGATTTGTTTAATCTGGATAGGCCATATGATGCCAGTGAACTTAACTCTGCATATGAAGCTCTTGCGAAATCAGTTTTTTTAGAACAACAACAGCCTGATAGTGCCGAGCCTTATATTTTGCGAGGTCAAATTTATGCGGCTCTCAAGGATAATGAGAGAGCTCTAGAAACTCTTAACCACGCAATTACTATCGAACCAGAAAATGATTTTGCACTGATGCGCTTGGGGGTTATTAATTATAATGCCGGCAATGTGGAGCAAGCTGAATACCATCTTGATGAAGCGCTTAGTATAAATTCAAATTCAAAATGGGCTCTTTTGTGGAAAGGCGTTATAGCTAGTGATGGCCGCGAATTTGAAAAATCTAAGCGTCATTTCTCTGAAGCCCTAGATATTGATCCACGTTTTGATATGGCGCACTATAATCTTGGTTGGGCTTATCTTGGAGCAAAGAAAAAAGACTATGAGAATGCCGAAAAATCTTTCAGGAAAGCTTTATCATTAAATCCTGATTTCAAAGAGGCCTTTTATGGTCTTGGTATGGTTTTTGGTTATCAAAATCAGTATAGCGTTTCAAAAGAATATCTATCAAAAGCCATAGATATAGATGATAGGTTCTTTACCGCATGGAAATGGAGGGGCATTGTAAATGATGAGCTTGGTTTGTACGATCAAGCCCTAACTGATTTTTCAAGTGCTATTTCAATAAATCCATCAAACTCAGATATTTATATGCGAAGAGCTAGGGTTAGTTTGAAAACTGAAGCTTATGATGAGTCTTTGGTAGATCTGTTACTTGCCAAAAAATACAATCCCAAAAACGCAAGAATATACCTATATCTTGGTCAACTTTACCTAAAATTAAACCAACTTGATGCTTCACGCGATGCCATCGAAACAGCGTTATCACTGAAAAAGAATTACAGTGACGCTTATTCTTTAAAAGCCGACATTTTAATTGCTGAAGGTTTGTTTGAAGAAGCAATTATGGCTCTTAGCAATGCTGTTGATAGCACCAAATACAGACGTGAAAGATTTTATATCAAACGTGCAAATCTCAAGTTCAAATTGGAGCTTTTTGACGAAGCATACGAGGATTATGTATTGGCCAGAGATGACAATCCAAATAATTCAGAGGCTTGGCTTGGTGAATTTAACGCTTTGATAAAGCGTAATGATAAAGGCCAAGCTGAAAAGGCATTAAAGGAATATATCAAACTCAAGCCAAGTGATGACAAAATTCAAAGTTATAAAAAATTGTTGGATTAATAGCGTCACGGTTTCTCAGGTTCGTGAGTAAGACCTATATGTAATCACTTAAAATATAATTTTATAAACTAAATCGATTTGCTGATGAATAAGATAAAATTTTATGTAAATAGCTTGCTTGGATCAGGCGCCAACAGCTTGTTAGTTTGGTTGGCTGCTGTATCTTTTATTTTCGTTTTTATTGTTAGTCTAGTTACCTGGCTATTAGGCTATGGTGGTGATGAAACCTTTGGTGATTTGCTCTGGAATCTGACTATGAGAGCACTTATGCCTGAGTCAATTGATGCTGGTATAGGTTCCTTACCATATCTGCTAATTCTTTTATTGCTTACGCTTTTTGGGATTTTTGTTCTTTCTATATTGATAAGCTTTTTATCAGCAATCATAGATGCCAGAGTACGTGAGGTATCTAAAGGTATTCAGACATTTCCGTTTGATGGTCATACCGTTATTTTGGGTTGGTCTTCGCGCGTCCCAGCTATTGTTGAAGAACTGGTTCTCGCTAATGAAAGTGAAACCCAATCAAAGATTATGATTGCTTCAAATCTTGAGCATGACGAACTAGAAACAATTATTAAAAGGTTTATTGGTTCAACAAAGAACACACAGTTATTCTGGCGTAGCCGAAAACTTGATACATTTGAAACATTCAAAAATCTAAATATTAAAGGTGCAAAACGTATTTTGATATTGGGTGACGATACAGAATCAACTCTTCATCTTGCCAGGCTGAAAACCACTATATCTTTGTTTAATTACTTCGATAGAACAGGAATTGAAATTCCGTCAGTACTAGTTGAGTCTAGTGATGAAAATGAGTCGGCCAGTTTGATTGCAGGATCAAAAAATAGAGTAACACCAGTTATTGTATCAGATCTGCCAGCTCGTTTAATTGTCGAGACAATTTTTCAACCCAATCTCCCAAAAGTATATGAGGAGTTATTAAGTTTTGAAGGCAATGAAATTTACATATCAGATCTTGTTTCGGATTTGGGTTTAGCTGGATTAAGCTTTGAAAATGCATCATCAAAATTTTCCACCTGCATTCCGATAGGGCTATTAAGTGCAAATGAAGACGTATTCATTAACCCCACAAAAGATAAAATATTAGAGCCCACCGACAGCTTAATCATTATTGCTGAGGATGACTCGTTAATTAAAGTTGATGAGTCCAATGGCTCCAAACAATATCAAATTGATACAAAAAATAAGTCATTAATTTCTAATACTCAGAAAACACGTGAAAAATTAAAAGTTCATTTAGTGGGCTACTCTCATTCAACAGACGAAATTGTCGAAAAACTAATTCAGTCTAACCGTTGCGAATTAACTTTGCTTTTGGAAGATAAAACAAGAGTTGAAAATGAAATTTTGGCAAAACTCGAAGCCTGTAACGCAAATGTCTTTTCAGGAAGTATAGCCAATTTTGATGATTTGTATTCGTTTGGTGTTTCAGGCGCCGATACTGTGATTATTTCAAACTCTAATCTGGATCACCCTGCTAATTCTGATTTGGATATTATGCGTTCGATTTTGAGCATGCAAAAAATAACTGAAAATGCAAAAAGTCCACACGTGATTGCCGAACTAAATGCATCAGATTCGCGTGATATGATGGCTGAGCTTTTCGATTTAGATTTTGTCGTAAGTGATAAAATTGGAAGTAAAATTTTCGCACAATATGTTGAGAACCCCCATTTGATTGATATCATCAATTCCTTGGTGTGCTCTGGTAATCATAAAATAATTATTCGCCCACTTAATACTGAAAACATTTCTGATTTCACTTTTGGTTATTTACGCAAAATTTCAGATACAATTGGTATGGTATTAATCGGCATCCGGTTTAATGAAGATGGCAAAGTTATTTCAGTGCTAAACCCCGGCGATAACACTCAAATCCCTTATAAATCTGGGCTAATAGAAGGGGTGTTTATTGAATAGAGTATATACTTTGTTTTCTGGGTGAAATAATCCATCAACATAATTTCAATTCTCTTATTTGTAATGCCTTTTTAATCTTAAAAATTGATTTAAGGGCGTCTTTCAGTCTTAGGTTTAGTTGTTGAAGGTTTTAGTAAATAACGATTTATAAGGCCTATGTTGAGGAAAATTAGAGCATAATTGCCGCCATCAAGTAAGGCATTATAAACATCACAATAAACTGAGCCAAAGAAACCTACTTCGCTTTTTAGGCTCATTATCAACTAGTTAAAAGATCTTTGAAAAACCAAAGGATACTGAAAATTTAGGCTTAGATATGCACTGTTTTTTGTCTTGAAGAGCCTTGATATGACGGCGACGTGCTGGCGCGTCCTCACCTAGGTTTGATGCAAAATCCATTTCAGCCTGTAAAGCGGCACAATCCAGCAATTCGTCTCCTGCCTTTGTTAGAAGTGACCGGTCTTGGGAAGCACATGCGCTCAAGAATGTTAGGATTACTAATGTTGGAACAGCTATTAACCGCATTGTTTCAACCTGCTGTGTTTGATTGATAATTATAAATGCTAACACTAATGAGTAAACTATTACCAATAATAACAGCTTGGCTGATTGCTATAACCATAGCTATGTAAAATAAGTGGACATAAAACCCACGCAACCACATCAAGCTTATAGCCAACTATCCAATCCACCAGCCTTTTAGATCAGGCCATCCTGAAATAGGAAACAGCATCAGTAACCCGGAACGAATGTGGGGTCTAACATGTCATCAGCTAAAATGAGAAGATTATTCAAATACTAAATATTAGGTGGATTGCGGGTAGGAAATGACCGACAGATAGCGCGCTGGCAACACATTCAGGATTTCGGGGCCGTGCGGGGCGTCGGCATCAAAAAACAGTGTATCCCCTGGTTTGAGTACATAAAGGTTGTCACCATGCCGGTAGCTGACTTCACCTTCAAGCATATATAGCATTTCAACACCCTCATGCTGAAAGGTTGGGAATATGTCTGATTCCTCATTCAAGGTGATCAGATAGGGTTCGACCATGACACCGCTAGCATTCGAGCCTATATGCCCAAGAAGGTTATATTGATGGCCAGCCCGCGTGCCTGCACGTTCCATCTCAACCCCTTCACCTGCCTTTGTATGAATCGCTGTGCGGCTTTCTTCAAAGCGCCGGAAAAATGAGGTCAAGGTGACGCCTAGTGCATTAGACAAGGTTTGCAATGTTGATAAGGATGGCGAGGTATTGCCATTTTCGATCTTTGACACCATACCGATCGAGATACCAGTTAGGTGCGCAAGTTCAGCAACAGTTATATTTTGTTGTTTCCTATGTGCTCGCACTTCGCGGCCAATTGCCAGCTCTAGTATTTTTTCTCGTTCATCCTTGAGCCTATGCGGATCTTGATTCAAATTGGCTGGCACGTGATCCTCGTTCGGTAATGAACATGAATAAGCAAAATTCGATTAAACATCCAACGTATTTTCCTTTTCCCAGCTAGAAAAATGCGACACATAGGCGTTCCATTCCTGCATTTTCATTTTGATATAGGCTGCTGAAAAGTCGTCTCCCATGGCTGTTTTGAGACCTTTATCCTTATCATAGGCACGTATCGCATCAAGCAGGTTAAGGGGTAGTTTTGGCGCCCCCGTGACCTTATGCCCTTCAGCATACATGTCGATATCCCAGCGCTTGCCTGGATCTGCGGATGTGCGGATACCATCAAGCCCAGCTGCAATAATGACGGCTTGCAACAAGTACGGATTGGCGGCGCCGTCAGGCAAGCGAAGTTCGAAACGGCCAGGCCCCGGTACCCGCACCATATGTGTCCGGTTATTGCCTGTCCATGTGACCGTATTAGGCGCCCATGTGGCACCGGACACCGTACGCGGGGCATTGATACGTTTATAGCTATTGACGGTAGGGTTGGTAATGGCAGCAAGGGCGCTGGCATGTTTCATGATACCACCAAGGAAATTGCGGCCTTTGTCAGATAACCCCAATTCCTTGCTGTCATCTGCAAATATATTGGTCTTGCCAGCCTTATCCCAGACTGAAATATGCGCGTGACAACCATTGCCAGTCAGACCCTCGACAGGCTTGGGCATGAATGTCGCACGATACCCGTGTTTCTCGGCGACGGATTTGGTCATGAATTTGAAAAAGCTATGCTTATCGGCGGTGTTTAAGGCGTCATCAAAGTCCCAATTCATCTCGAACTGGCCATTGGCGTCTTCGTGATCATTCTGATAAGGACCCCAGCCAAGTTCGAGCATATAATCACAAATTTCAGCGATCACATCATAGCGACGCATAACCGCTTGCTGATCATAACATGGCTTTGATGCGGTATCGAATTCGTCAGATATTTGCGACCCGTCAGGCGTAAGCAGGAAGAATTCGGCCTCAACCCCCGTTTTTACATGCATACCCTCGGCAGCTGCTTCTTGAACAAGGCGATTCAGCACGTTCCGCGGTGCCTGGTCAACCAACGCATCTTCCATAACACAATTACCAGCAACCCAGGCAACATCGGGCTTCCATGGCAGCTGAATAACCGACGCAGGATCAGGAACAGCGAGCATATCAGGGTGCGCTGGCGTCATATCGAGCCATGTCGCAAAACCAGCAAAGCCCGCACCATCTTTCTGCATATCAGCAATCGCCTGTGCTGGTACCAGCTTGGCGCGCTGTCCACCAAACAGATCGGTGAAAGAAATCATGAAGTATTTGACGCCTTTTTCCTGTGCAAAGGCAGAAAGATCAATTGCCATTATATTGTTTCCTCTCTTTTGTCTGTATCGCGCTACTATTAAACGCGCCGAATTTAAAAACTACCTTTGCCAGGTACCCAGTTTGTACCTGCCAAAGGTACGCCAGTCATAGCGGAAGCCTCAATAGTCAACGCACATAAATCTTCAGGTTCCAGATTATGAACGTGGCTTTTTCCGCAGGCACGCGCAATTGTTTGGGCTTCCAAAGTCATGACCTTTAGATAATTGCTAAGCCGCCGACCGCCTAGAGCAGGATCAAACCGTGCCATTAATGCCGGGTCCTGGGTGGTGATGCCTGCGGGATCCATACCCTCATGCCAGTCATCATAAGCACCAGCTGTGGTGCCAAGTTCGTTATATTCGGACTCCCATTGCGGGTCATTGTCACCAAGCGCGATCATCGCGGCCGTGCCGATCGATACGGCATCAGCGCCAAGTGCCAAGGCCTTGGCGACATCGGCACCGTGGCGAATACCGCCAGAAATGATAAGCTGGACTTCGCGATGAAGCCCCATATCCTGTAAAGCCTGAACCGCCGGGCGGATACAGGCAAGGGTAGGCTGGCCAACATGTTCAATAAAGACGTCTTGTGTTGCGGCGGTGCCGCCCTGCATACCGTCAAGTACAATGACATCGGCACCAGCTTTAACCGCAAGCGTCGCATCGAAATAGGGGCGGGCACCGCCAATTTTTACATAAATAGGCTTTTCCCAATTGGTGATTTCACGCAATTCAAGAATTTTGATTTCCAGATCATCCGGGCCTGTCCAGTCCGGATGACGACAAGCTGAGCGTTGATCGATACCTTTGGGAAGATTGCGCATTTCGGCCACGCGATCACTGATCTTCTGGCCAAGCAACATACCACCGCCCCCCGGTTTTGCGCCCTGACCGACAACAATTTCAATAGCATCACAACGGCGCAAATCATCTGGATTCATACCGTAGCGTGACGGCAGATATTGATAGATCAATGTTTTTGAATGACCGCGTTCTTCTTCGGTCATGCCGCCATCACCCGTGGTGGTTGACGTGCCAGCCGCAGATGCGCCGCGCCCCAAGGCTTCCTTTGCACCGCCCGACAAGGCACCAAAACTCATGCCAGCGATGGTGATCGGAATATCAAGATGGATCGGTGTCTTGGCAAAACGTGTCCCCAAAGTGACGTTGGTGTTACAGGTTTCGCGGTATCCCTCGAGTGGATAGCGTGAGATTGATGCGCCCAGAAACAGCAAATCATCAAAATGCGGAACAGCGCGTTTGGCACCACCGCCACGAATATCATAGATGCCTGTAGCAGCGGCCCGCCGAATTTCGGCATTGGTCGCATCGGAAAAGGTGGATGACTTGATCGGTACAGTCCGAGGTATCATGTTTTCATTTCTATCAGTCATAACAACAAATCCTAATATGCTGACGCATTATCAATATTGAAATTGTAAAGCTGGCGGGCAGAACCATAACGTCTGAATTCTTCAGGCGCGCAGGTGGCACCTGACTTTGCAAGCAGATCTCTTAATATCTCTATATGCTCAGCGCGCATTTCCTTTTCGATGCAATCAGCACCAAGGCTTTTAACCGCGCCACGTACAAAAAGACGGGCTTCGTACAATGAATCGCCCAGAGCCTCGCCAGCATCACCCAGAACCACCAAATTACCTGATTGCGCCATAAAGGCAGACATATGACCAATATTGCCATGCACAACAATATCAATGCCTTTCATCGAAATGCCACAGCGCGACGAGGCGTTTCCCTTAATGACGAGCAAGCCCCCATTGCCGGTAGCACCTGCATATTGGCTGGCATCACCCTCAATGATGACCATGCCTGACATCATGTTTTCGGCAACACCAGGGCCAGCCGAACCATGGATATTGATCGTCGCCTGTTTGTTCATGCCGCCACAATAATAGCCGGTGGATCCTTTGACAGTGACCTCAATCGGTGCATCAAGACCAACAGCGATGGCGTGACTACCCTTGGGGTTGGTGATCTGCCAATGTGTCTGATTGGTGGTATTGGCTTGTGCATGCAGCGTTTCATTAAGCGCGCGCAGGCCTTGGGTTTCAAGATCAAATATCTGCATCTTAATATGTCCAAAAATAAACGGTTGCGGGTTCTGGTTCCCAAACACGGGCATTATCGATATCGGGCAAATTGACCAAAGCACGATATTCCGATCCAAAGGCGACATATTGATCGGTTTCAGCCATAACAGCCGGCTTGCATGCAATCGGATCGCGAACAACACCAAAGCCGTCTTTGGTGCCAACAACAAAGGTGAAAAAGCCATCAAGATCGTCAAGGCTGCTTTCGAGAGCTTCGCCAAGGGTTGATCCCTGTTGCATTTTGTAGGTCAGATAGGCGGCAGCCACTTCGCTATCATTTTCGGTTTCAATATGGACACCTTCACGAACCAGTTTACGGCGCAAGCTATTATGGTTGGACAGCGATCCATTATGAACAAGACATTGATCTGCCCCGGTGGAAAAGGGATGCGCGCCCATTGTGGTGATGGCAGATTCGGTCGCCATGCGGGTATGGCCGATGCCATGCGAACCAGACATTTTGCCAATTTGAAAGCGTTTGGCCACATCACGCGGCAGGCCAACCTCCTTATATATTTCGATGCTGTCGCCCGCACTCATGATGCGGATGGCCGGATTGATTGTCGCCAGCTCTTCTCGGGCCGCGGCTATTGATGGGGCAGGCAAATGCAAAACAGCATGCGTATCTTTGGCATCCAACGACACAGTGCATCCAAGCGTTTTTGAAAGATCAGCAGACAATGTTGCAAAGTCTGCCACGGGATTATCCGACTGAATTGTCAATTTGCCATGTTCTTTGCTGTTCTGGCCATAAATCGCAATACCAGCACTGTCAGGCCCACGATCAGTCATTGTAACCAGCATATCGGTAAGCATGGCGCCAAGATCAGCTTCAAGTTTTTTGTCTTTAAGAAAAAGGCCGACGATACCACACATATTTTCAATCCATTGAATTAAACAAATATTGAACGATAATACTATTATCATATTTTATAAAATATAAAGAAACAAATTTTCATTTCATTAAAATTTAAATTCAGCTTTGACAAAGCAAAACAGATAATTATTTTCGAATTTTAGGGCTATAAATGGTTGTAAACTCACAGTCTACAATTTTAACGCCATTCAAGCCTTCTAGCGCAAAAATAATAGATCAAATCAAGTAAGCTGATGTTCGTGAAATCGTGGCTGTCCCAGATATCGTGACAAGCGAAGCCATTTTATGGCTAATATATTACCAAAAGCATACCGTAAAATTTCAAAAAAGACTGGTTCGGAAAGATAATCAGACTTAGCATTTAACTGCAAATAACGTTTATTATGGAGAGTCGTATGTATGATGATGTCCACAAAATACAAAACAAGCAAAGAAGTATTGTAGTCCAAAGCTTTACCAATAGTGTGCTTGATCCAGACCAGCCTATGCTTGGCCCCATCGAGAGTGGTGGTACTATTATTGCTAATACGGCACCAGGTTGCTGGGGGCCAATGATCACACCGCGGCTTCGCGGGGGCCACGAAGTTACAACCCCTGTATTTGTTGAAGGCTCTGAACCGGGTGATGCGGTAATAATTCGCATCCGCGACATCACCGTCACGTCAATCGCTACGGCGTCGGGGCATGACTCCTCACCTGAAGGCTTTTGCCTAGGTGATCCTTATGTTGCCGCACGTTGTCCAAACTGTGATGTGGTATGGCCTGAAACACATATCGAGGGAGTTGGGCAAAGCTCTGTCAAATGTGATAATTGTGGTAATGCTGTAACACCGTTTGAGATTGTTCATGGCTATACCGTAACGTTTGATAACACACGTGAAGTTGGCGTCACTCTGAACAGAAAGGCGGCGAATATGGTTGCTGAACGCGCTGATCATTTCGCAGCTCTACCTGATGGCTCCCGACAGCATTCAATTCTTAATTACGCCCCTGCCGATATGCCCGCCGTGATGGTAAGAATGCGGCCTTTTCTTGGCCAGTTAGGAACCACACCATCAATTGCTATGCCAGACTCTCATAATGCTGGTGATTTTGGCGCTTTTCTTGTGGGTGCCCCTCATGCTTATTCCATATCACATGAAGATTTGATCAAGCATAAGACTGACGGACATATGGATATTGATGCTGTCAGACCCGGTGCGGTTCTTGTTGCGCCTGTTAAAGTAAAAGGTGCCGGCGTATATATGGGAGATATGCATGCTGCTCAGGGTGATGGAGAAATTGCAGGACATACGATGGATGTTTCAGGTAGCGTAACGCTTCAAATTGAAGTCCTGAAAAATTACGCTATCGATGGCCCCGTACTTTTCCCACTGGTCGAAGACCTGCCGCCATTAGCAAAGCCTTATACCGAAGCAGAAAAGATAAAAGGTGAAAAATTAGCTAAGTCATGGGGTATGGATGCCCTTGAACAATTGGCACCGATATCCGTAATCGGAACAGCCGCTACAATGAATGAAGCTATCGAAAACGGCTTGGATAGGGCTGGTAAATTACTGGATATGAGTGTGCCAGAAGTTCGCAATCGTGCCACTATTAATGGCGCTATCGAGATTGGTCGTGCACCGGGCGTAATTCAAGTAACATTCCTGGCGCCTTTGACAAAGCTGGACGGGGCAGGACTTGGCGATATTGCACGCCAGCAATATGATCTAAAATAGCCTTTATGTTAATGGAAGGCTCGGCTCTATATCAAGTTTGCTGGAGATGCCCCGTGCATGTGCCAGCAAGCGTTGATCTTGCCCTAACCCACCAATCAACTGAAAAGCCAAAGGCATGTTTGCCTCGTCACTGCCATAAGGAATTGAAATGGAAGGCGTGCGCAAAAGAGACCACATGCGACTAAATAGCGGATCACCAGTCGCGGCAATACCTGCTGGCGCAGATGACGGTGCTGCGGGCGTCATTAGAGCATCATATTTTTGGAATATTCTAGCTAGCGTCTGCCCAGCCTGATTACGCGCTAATAAAGCTGTTTCATATGTAGTTCGTGTTATATTAAGTCCAGTTTCAACCAAATCAGCAAATGCTGGGCTTAACTGGTCGTGATGCCGTGAATATTCAAAAATCCGTGCGCGCGCCACTTCAAACGCCATAACAGTCTTGTGATGTTCGGTTAGGTTGATCAGTTCATCTGGACAATCAACGTCTTCGATAATGATGCCCTTAAGTGCAAGCGTCTTGGCTGCTAATTCACAGGCCTCACGCATAACCAACGAACCTTCCTGCCAAAGAGGTCCACGGAAAAAACCTATCCGTGTGGGCGACGAAAAGGGTTCGGCAAGTTTCACATCTGGCTCCGCATGTAACACATTCAAAGTTAGCATTAGATCATCAACTGAGCGCGCCATTAACCCTAATGAGTCAAGACTAGAAGACAGGCTCATAACCCCGCTACCATCCAGTGATCCTTGTGTTGATTTATAGCCGAAAACCCCACAATAAGCAGCCGGACGTGTAAGCGAGGCTGCAGTTTGCGATCCCAGCGAAAAAGCAGCCATTCCGTCAGCCACCGCGGCGGCTGAACCGCTTGATGACCCACCTGGCGTATGCTTCAGTCCATGTGGGTTTCGGGTAGGACCTGGGGAAAAATAGGCAAATTCTGTTGTTACCGTTTTGCCTAATGGAACAGCACCCGCACGATTTAGCAATTCAACACAACTTGCATTACGCCTTGGCTGAAAACCTGCATAGATAGGACTGCCCCATGCAGTTGGCAGATCAACCGTATCGATGATATCCTTGATCGCATAAGGTACGCCATGCAATGGCCCCTTCTTTGGCATTTTATCAGCCGCACGCGCGCACGATAGTGCACGCTCTGGGTCAAAATCTATAAAAGCCTTAATTTCTGTATCACGTGCACTGATACGCGCAAGGTAATCACTCATTATTGACTCGGCTGTTCGTGAACCAGATCTAACAGCATATGCAATTTGTGAAGCTGTCATCTTGCTGGCATCATCACTCATTTTGCATCTTCCAACGCAGATAATGCAGAATTAAAAGCTGCCATTGGCGGATCAAAAATACCCCCGCCAATGCGCCCTAATTCCCCTTTGCTGTCGATTATGCCAAGTGCAATAACCATAGCTGCTCCATAGTCATGAACACTTCGCGCTGTAATTCCGATTGGAGGCTTTGCCACTGTAAAATCGAAATGCTCACACCCACGAAGGGCTGTTATCCGGTCGGCAAAATCAGCAGGAAGAAAATTTCCAAGCGCTTTCATTTGTTCTGGGGAATGGGTGATATTCATTGCGCCCAAGCCAAGTGCTTCAACTACTGCACTGTCTCCAATTGCACCTAGCTTTCGTGTTTCGTCAAGCCCATCTGTAATATGGCCATTTGGAGGTGCGGCTGGTGCCGTAAACCAAAGACCAGGCAAGCCAGCAACCTGTAATCCAACATCGACGCCATTACTTCCCATCGCCGTTATCATACTGGAACCATCAATACCAGTTGCAGCCATCATGATGCATTTCGATGCAGCCATCCAAAGATTTAAAAACATACTTGGCGACTGGTTCAAAAATGCGCGCACTTCCTCATTGGCAATACCACCTTTGCTTCGACTATCAATTTCATTGACCAGAAACTGTGTTGCAGCAATGGTTCGGCCATGACAGTCGTCACCTTCAGCCAATCCAGCCGAAGCAAACGGGATGAGTTCTAAGCCTTCACCCAAACCTGCCGCAAGACAATCAAGCACGGGGCCATTAATCCACCGCATATGGGCAACGGCTGCATCAGAACATTGGCCCAGTCTCATTGCAGCGCCGTTACCTCCATTTATGGGCGTCAGACAAACGGTGCGTCCATGATTGCCATCATAGACATAGTGAAGTGGCATATGCGGTGTAACCACACCAGCTAATGGCGTGACCACACCATAATCCTGCGCTGGACGAAGCTCTATCTCACCTGCCATGAGCATGTTAATGGCCTGATCCAAATTGTCTGCTATTCCTTCAAAAACCGCACCAACAGCTGCCGAATTTAGTATCGGTTTGCATATAGATTCAACGCTACTAAAGGCAGGGCCTGCATGCAAAAACACATTGTCATCCAGACCGGCATGGTTTGCAGCCGTATCGAATCCTGTCCAGAAGGGCTGAACTACGGACAAGCGATCAAAGGCAAATATATCAGCTTTATGCTGTGTCATCGACTGATGACTGTCTGAGTTTTTCATGCCCATTCAGCCTCATACGCCTTCAGCTTTTCACGGATATATTCAGTGCGCTCAGCACCTTGCATAACATCAGCAGACATATAAATCGCGGCCACCTCATGTGCAACTTCACGCAATACAGCTTCATCATCACGGCCTTCTACCAGAGGAACACGAAGCATCGTATCCCCCCCATAGGTCGGAATAGGACTCGCCTGATGGGATGATGGTTGAATGACATCACCGCCATCTTCGACTTCTTTGATAGCCATGCGCAGTTTTCGCCTTACTTTAGCAACGCCGCGGTCGGTAAAACCCATATTTTCCCGCGCATGAATATTTTTTGGTCCCTGTGATACCCACGCATCATAGTCACCTGGATCCCTTTGCCGCTGGTCATAAGATCTATCGGCGCCTTGGCCATAAAAATCTGTCTTGCCAAAACCAACCTCATCTCGGTTTGTCATGCCTTTTGGATCATCTCCCTTGCGGAAATGGCGCCATGCAATGACGCGGGTGTTTTCATCATCAATAGGCACCACCCAACGGGAAAGGCCGCAACGTCCAAAATATAGTGAGTCATCTGGCGTTGGAAAGTGACCGCCATTCTGGGTAAAAGACGGTAGCACCTTGTCATGCACTCTTAGCCAGATAATATCCCCCACACGTCTGGTGTTTGTATAAAAATCCCCAATTTCTGTTGAGAAATATTCGATACGAGGTAATTCGGCAAAAGCATCAATGAATTGAGACCGCACAGCCTTAGTATGGAGATAAACCGTATGGAAAGGATCCCACGCATTTTCCATAACCTGTAACCAATTACAGGGTGAATCAATTAGATAGGGCAGCATTTCGTCACCTTCTTCATCAAAGGTGTCATAAAACGGAAATGGCGGCATTTTGTCTGGCGGCCCCATATAGGTGAAAGCAAGACCTTTATATTCAACAACCGGATAAGCGCCCAAACATACTTTTTCTTTAATTTTACTCGCCTTTGGTTCGCATGGCGTTTCCAATATTGTTCCGTCAATATTATATTTCCAGCCGTGATAACTACAGCGGATACCGCCTTCCTCAATAATACCAAACTCAAGTGACATATTACGGTGTGCGCAATGTAGATGCACCAATCCCAACTGCCCACCCTTCTCACGAAACAAAACCAAATCTTCACCAAGAATACGGATGCGGTAAGGCTTTTCGTCAAACTGGTTTGTCATTGCCACAGGCATCCAGAAACGCCTCTGATATTCGCCGCAGGGAGTACCTGGGCCAACTTCGGCTAAAATCGGATCAGGTGCCTCAGACCAAACACCCTGTTTGCTGTGTCCACGGAAATTACCTTCAGGTAAATTGATACTATCTGTCATAAAATTCTCCTTTTTAGCTTTAGGCTACATTAGTGGCTCAAATGGATTTGGTGTTGAAGCTGTGCCCAGCCAAACTGCCTTTTCCTGCATAAAATCCTTGATTGCATTAGGGCCAAGCTCGCGCCCATACCCTGATTTTTTTACGCCACCAACTGGTGCGCATGCACTAACAGAACGGTAGTGATTTACATAAACGGTTCCAGCGTCAATTTGGCTGGCAATATTGTTAGCAAAGGCTATGTCGCCACTCCAGACCCCTGCAGCAAGGCCAAAGGCACTGTCATTGGCCAATGAAACAGCCTCCTTAGCTGTATCAAAACTTGAAACACATAATACGGGTCCAAACACTTCCTCCTGCCATATTGTGGCATCAACCGACACATTTTCAAGAATAGTTGGCGCGACAAAATAGCCATTATCAAAACCATCAACTGTCTGAGCATACCCCCCAGTGACGATAGTTGCACCTTCATCAAGCGCAGTAGCAATCATTGCTAAAACTTTTTCAAATTGCGGCTTGTTTGCAATGGGGCCAACGTCTGTATGATAATCCATCGGATCGCCAAATTTAAGTTTGGCAATCCTATCTAGTAATTTGTTAATAAACTCGTTCTTGATAGATTGATGAATTATCAACCGTGATCCAGCCACACATGTCTGGCCATTAGATAGAAAAATGCCTGACATCACACCATTGACAGTACTTTCAAGATCGGCATCAGCGAATACTAATTGAGGCGACTTTCCCCCAAGTTCAAGAGTCGTAGGTTTGACATGCTGTGCTGCAACGCCCGCAACTTTTGCACCACCAATTTCAGATCCGGTAAAAGTTACCTTTCGTACCTTTTCCGCAGCTACAAGCGCAGCTCCAACCTCATTGCCAAACCCGGTCAAAACATTCACCAATCCTGCCGGGGTCACCGGTGCAATCAATTCGGCAAAAACGACGGTAGATGCCGACGCCATTTCTGATGGTTTGATGATTACTGCATTGCCTGCCGCCAGCGCAGGTGCCAGTTTCCATGCTGCGATCATTAACGGTGAATTCCAAGCTGTTATTGCGGCAATCACTCCATAAGGCATCAATTCCAGCCGGGCGGTAATGTCTTTAATATCCAGCATCAATTTGTCGGGCGCAAGCTTCTCAAGATCATTAGCAAAATGCCTGTACCAACCGCCAAGGGTTGACATCTGGCCATTCACTTCGCGAATACGTTTACCGTTATCATTGACTTCAACCTCAACAAGCTGTTCAAAATTTTGGTCAATTCGATCTGCAATAGCATGAAGAACATTAATGCGTGTAGTGCTATCAGCTCGCCATTCGGGCTTCTGGTAAGCGTTGTAAGCAGCGTTTACGGCCAGTTCAACATCGACTGCATTTCCCCGCGCAAACCGCGCCCATATCTTACCGGTGGCTGGGTTGACACTATCAATCCAGTCATTATTTTGCGGCTTAACAGTCTCACCATTTATGAAATGCGAAAAGTATCTCATCATGCAATCGCTTTCGTTGACTCGAACCATCCCATTGGCAAAACGCCTCTGGCACAATCAAAATTTATGGCATTATTCTTGTGCTTCAAAGACCCGAAAGAATAAACACGTCGGCATTTATCATTTCCTAGTACAAAACATCTGGCAAAAAGTTTGTTTGTCCCTGCTTGAATTTGTGTCAGCCTGTGGCTTGGTAATTTTGTAAAATAAATAATTTTAAGGATTGGTGACATTATGGATTTCCTAAAACTTGCTGATGGTAATCTTGCTTATGAGACGTCTGGCTTATCTGATGGTGATGTTCTTCTATTTTGTCATTCACTTGGAGCCAACCAGTGCCTCTGGGACAGGCAAATAGCATTGTTTGAAGATAGTCATAAAATTGTTAGGCTTGATTTGCGTGGCCATGGCCAATCTGATGTCTTTACTGCCCCCTATTCCATTGAGATGCTTGCTAAGGATGTACTGCATCTGCTTGATCATCTTGATATTCGCCGTTGCTCTCTTATTGGTCTTTCCCTTGGCAGTATGATCGGCTTGTGGTTGGCCGCACATGAACCACATAGATTTAACCAAATGATTCTTGCAGGTGCGAGCGCTTCGGTTCAAAAAAGCGCACCTTTTGACCAACGAATTGCAAGAATTCAGGAACATGGGCTGGACTCCATGTTTGATGAACTCAATGAGCGTTGGTATGCCCCTAATTTTGTAGCCAACAATTCAAACGTGGTAAATGCAGTTCGAAAAATGGTAAATGCCACAGCAAAAGTTGGATATATAGGCGCTACAATGGCTGTCAGGGACTTTGATATAATGGACAAGCTTTCTGAAATTGACACTGAAATGTTACTGATCACTGGTGCCGAGGACAAAGCTACACCGATAGCAGAAGCAGAAGCCATTGCAGCGACATGTGTTAACTGCAAGCTTTTTGTTATCGAAAATGCATCACATTTAGCAATCGTAGAGCAACCTGAGCTATTTGATACAGCTATTGTTAACTTCATCAATAAGGTGCCCTTATCTGTTTGATATATATATATATATATATCTATGTAAATACAGAAAAATTGTTTTCATCCCCTATATGTCAAGAACAAGTTTGCTAGATCGGCATCCAGCAACACATAAAGCAACATGCGAGGTCTGCTCATCAGGCATAAGAACAACATCATTATGAACTGGCTCGCCTTCCAGATACCCAACAACACAAGTGCCACAAACACCTGCTTCGCATGATTTTTCCACGTCGATATTTACTGTCCCTAGAACATCAAGAATAGATTGTCCCTGCTCAACGTGCACCGTCAAACCTTGACTGCTTATCACAACATCGAAGCCCTCACTATTGGTTGAGGTGTCTTCTTTTAGGACGCTGGCAGGATTAAAATCTTCAGTAATTAGTGACTCGCCTTTGTCACCTGCCATCGATTCCATTGCTGCCATCAGGCCTTTTGGCCCACAACAATAGAACTGCGCACCTTTATGGGCATCGAAAACCCCTGCAAGATTTAAAGATTTTGAACGATCACCTTCGTCAAAATGAATATGCAAATCATCCCCTAGCCGATCCGCCAGAAGTGCAGTAAAAGCTGTGCTTTCTGGATGTCGGGCACAGTAATATAATTTGAAAGGTAAATTATGGTGTTGGCAATAATCCGCCATCGACATAAACGGAGTAATGCCGATGCCCCCAGCAACAAACACCTGTAAAGGCGCACTCTCAACAAGTGCGAAATTATTACGGGGCTCAGAGACTTCAATCACGTCTCCAACGCGCAGCTTTTTATGAATATAAGCCGAACCTCCACGTCCCATATTTTCAAGTAGAACAGCGAACATATAGCGGTCCAAATCAGCCGGATCATTTATAAGAGAATATTGTCTTACAAGATCGTTTTTGAGAAAAACATCAATATGCCCTCCTGCTGAAAAAGGCGATAATGAGTCTGCTGTTGCTGATACTAACTCAACGCTAATAACATCATTAGCTTCTTGTCGCATACTCTTTACCAACGTCTGTTGCCTGCTATTCACGTTCATAATTCCTCTTTGCAATTTTTTTGATTCCAATCTATCTTCGTGATCAATAAATACAATTATAAGTGAAGAACTGACTGTGTGCAGACTGATTTCAAATCCTGTTATCACTTTAAATTATATTCTCAGGAGTCCATTATTTCTTCGCGTCATGCGTTATCAGCAATTTTTTTAGTTTTGATTTTAGGCGTTGTGCGCGGCAGTGTCCCAGCTATCTCTAAATTAGTAACCCTTGGTAATATTGACCCCATAATATATGCGGGATCGATTACGCTTGGAGGTGGCCTCCTGCTTTTTTGCATAAATACGGTAATGGGCCAGACGATTGCTCCAACTAGTCATATGATAAAGTTTTCAATTATTGGTGGATTGATTGGGATCGCTTTTCCACACATTATATTTTTTATAGGCATAAAGAGTGTTGATGTAGGCATTGCGTCAGCTATGATAAGCGGTATTCCCATTCTCATTTATTTACTTTCTATAATATGCCGACAGGAAATTTTTTCCCTACGACGTTTGATTGGTGTTGCCTTCGGATTTGGCGGTGTGGCGTTAATAGCAATGGGGGCGTTAACAGAAAATATGTTGCTATCAGCTCCGTTTCTTGGTCTTGCACTTATCCTATTATCAACTTTTTTCTACGCTACTAACGTGATTTACATTTCAATTTTCTTGCCCACAAATATTCCAAAAATTCAGGCTGCTTCGTGGATGATGATTTTTGGTTCAGCACCCATTTGGGCTTATGTTCTTCTTGGGTATGACACGGGAATTATAATCGAGAATGTTACAAATAGCGCCTTTCGCTATGTTCTGGTTCATTGTGTTATTTCGGGTGCTGCTTACTGGTTGTCCTTCCAGATCATTGCCAACCATGGGCCCGTAATCTATAGCGTTGCAGCCTATTTGATGGTTGTTTTTGGCATAATTATAGGGGTTCTGGGATTTCAAGAAAATTACACAAATGCTGACCTCAGCGGCGTTGCGTTGATCTTGATTGGTGTGCTGATTGTAACTTTGAAAAGCCATCAAAAACTCACAGATCCTAAACTTGAACCACCACAGACATAAATTGTTTGGCCTGTTAAAAATGCCGCTTCCTCAGACATTAAATAGTTAGTCATATTGGCAATATCATCAGGTTTGCCAAAGCGGCCTAGGGGAATCTTATCCAATTTGCTCTGACGTACAGCGCTTCCTTCCGGATTATTTTTTATGAATAAATCTGTCTCAACAGGCCCTGGTGCAATAGCGTTACAACATATATTGTACTTACCTAGTTCTAAAGCCCACGTTCTCGCGAAACTTGAAACGGCCGCTTTTGATGCTGAATAGGCGGTACGTGTCGCAAACCCCAAGATCAACTCAGATGAAATATTAACAACCCTGCCTGATTTATTCTGAATCATAGATGGAACAACAGCAGCAGTAAGCTCAGCGACTGCTGTGGCATTAATTGTCATAACAGACTCGTAAATGTCCAAATCAAAATCTTCAAGTAGATTTGGTGTTGCAATCCCAGCGTTGTTAATCAATCCATATATTGGGCCGTAATCTCTGAGCGATTTAAAAACATTGATTCTCTGATATTTATCGCTGAAGTCACAGGCAATATGGTCAACCCCAGCCATATTCGGTGAAGTTCTGCAAACAGCTAATACAGAATAATTTTGTTTAATTAAACGAGCACAAATCGCAGCGCCTATTCCTCTACTACCTCCTGTAATAATTACCTTTTTTTTATATGACATAAAACTTCACTCATTAACTATGATGTATTTTCTATATATTAAGCACTAAAAGTTATTAAAAATTAGCTAAAATATTCCTACGACGCAACATTTTTTATTGATATGCAAAACGATTTTGATCTAAGATTAAATTTAACGAATAGATTATGGTTAATTGTAAAGCGATTGGAGATGTTGGTGGAAGATTATCGTGATATCAGCAAGGAATGGCGTCAAAGGTCGAAAGAAAAATTTGGTGGTTACAATCTTGCGGATCGGCCATCACATGACCCTGAATTAACAGAAACTGGTCCAAGAACCCCTGGCGGGGAATATTGGCGCCGATTTTGGTTTCCAATTTGTCTTTCTGACGAAGTTACAAACCGGCCTCTTCGCAAACGCATTTTAAGTGAAGATTTAGTAGTTTATCGTGATCAAGAAGGTAATTGTGGTCTTCTTCATCTACATTGTAGTCATCGCAACATGTCTCTCGAGTTTGGAATAGTTGAAGAGCGAGGTTTAAGATGTGCATATCACGGTTGGCTTTACGATTATGACGGAACAGTTATTGAAACTCCCGGAGAACCAAAAGGAAGCCCTATTTGTGAAAAGGTTAAACAAGGAGCTTACCCGGTCAAAGAATTTAAAGGTTTAGTTTTTGCTTACATGGGCCCAATGGCTGAAATCCCGCCATTCCCAATTTATGATACCTTTGAACTTGATGGACATGAATTGGTTCCTTACAGATTAAGTTACCCATGCAATTATCTTCAAGTTGCAGAAAATACGATGGACCCAATTCATACGGTTTATCTTCATACATTAGTTGGTGAGACCCAATTTGAAGAATCTTGGGGTATCACGCCGCTTTTAAAATTTCATGATAGCGACACCAGTCTTTACACAACTTTGACATATCGCGTTGAAGATATGATTTGGGTAAGGACTCAGCAAACAGTATTCCCTACTTTTTCTCATGTGGGTGCTTTTTGGGAGACAGGACTCAAAGAAAAATATTTTGTTCGGTCCAGCATCACTAAATGGACTGTGCCCATTGATGATACTGAGTGCATGATAATTGCCTGGCGACATTTTGGCCCCGCAATTGACCCCGATAACAAAGGGAAGCGTGATGAAGTAAAGATTGAATCAGTCGATTTTGAAGGTCAAACAGCAGCACGCGATTATAATGAAATGCAACGAAACCCCGGTGATTATGAAGCACAAGTTTCAATTGGCCCGATAGCTCGGCATGCTACAGAGAACTTAGGCAAGACTGATCAAGGTGTGATGATGCTTCGTAACCGTTTGCGGCGAGGCATTAGAGATGTACAAAACGGTACATTAATTACCCATTACGATGCGGAAAAAGACATAAAAAACCTGTATACCCAAGACACGGTTATGCCCATTCCCCAACGTGATGACATTGATGATGACACATTAATGGCAACAGTTGCAGACGAGGTCATGCGTGTTATTACGGAAGGCGATAAATATTCAGAAAAAGAGCGTGAAGATTTTATCATACAGAATCTTAAAAAAATCAAAAGCGACCCACGATTTGTAGTTAAGGTTTAATAATGGAAAATCGTTGGATCGCCTATCTGTTACCACCCTTCTTTTTAACACTTCTGTTAGTAGCAGGCTCACAATATGTCTTTATCGAAAATAGTTTCTATGAAGATTTAGGTCTTGGCCGAACAGGTAACACATTAACGTTTGTCAACTATTTTAACTTTTTTACGGATCCTTTCTATTTAAAGACTTTTTGGGTGACAATAAAGGTATCGGCACTGGCAGCGATGTTTACTTTATTCCTAGGCTTTCCAATTGCTTATGTGATTGCAAGGATGAAGTCGCGGCTAGCAATGTTGTTGTTGGCTGGGATAGTGGTTTCAACGTTTGTAACTATTGTTATTAAGGTTTTTGGCCTGATTATCATTTTTGCTGCTGATGGAGTGTTGAATACCACACTACTTCAGCTAGGCTTAATTGACAGAGCCTATAGCATAATTGGAACCCAAGAAGGTGTTGTTGTTGGTCTGATGCACTTTACGATCGGCTTTAGTGTTCTTTTACTTTACAGTGTAGTTATTACCGTACCACCTTCACTCGAATATGCTGCGCAAATCCATGGGGCTTCCCGCTGGCGAGTGTATCAACGCGTGATCATTCCACTCTGCACGCCAGGTTTTGTAGTTGGTGGTTTGATGATTTTTAACATGTGTATGGGTGCCTTCACTTCAGCAGCGTTGTTGGGGGGTGGTAGAGTTCTGACTTTACCAGTGTTAGTTCAGCGAACTGTGATGATGGAGGTTAAGTATTCAACGGCTGCTTCAATTGCGTTTGTATTACTGGTTTCGGTAATTTTAATAAACCTCATATCGCTAATGGCTATTCGCAGACTCAGATCTGCAAAGCTTGTGATAGCCTAGGAGGGCAGGATGCAGAGCAAGCTTGAAAAGTTTATATTGTTTGTTTGGTGTGGGTTTTCATATGTATTTTTACTCTCTCCAATGGTCGTGGTTATGGGCGCGTCATTGCATGGTGGCGAGTTTTCTGCAGCTATTAAATTTCCACCGACCGACCCTTCTTTTCAATGGTATGCAAAAATTCCATGGCAACAATTTGAAGCTTTAGGCCTTAGCCTTATTGTAGCAACTTTTGCCACTTTTCTGGCAGCGCTCATCGCTATTCCTGCTGCCCTTGGATTGGTTCGTAGTAATTTCAAGTTTAAATTTTTAGTGAGCACAGTCTTTAGGGCACCGCTTCAAATTCCAGCTATTGTATCTGGCATAGCATTTTTACAACTATATTATCTGGTCTATGATAACAGTAGCCTTATGCTCGCCGGCACTATTCCCGGGATGTTAATTGGTCACGTATTTATTGCGACACCGTTTTTATTTGGAACGATCGTTGCTGTTCTTCAACGCTTTGACCTTCGACTTGAAGAAGCCTCCTACAGCTTAGGTGCTGGAAAATGGAGAACACTACACAGAGTTACGTTGCCTGTAATTATGCCTGGGATTTACTCAGGTGCTCTTTATGCTTTCATGGTCTCTTTTTCCGATGTTCCAATGTCGATCTTTTTGACGGCTCCAGGGTTCGTTACTTATCCAGTTGAGCTTTTTTATGCGTTAGAAAATGATTTTGACCCCAGTATTCTAGCTTCCTCATCAGTAGTCATAGTATTTTGTCTTTTGATGCTTTTGGTAGTTCAAAAGGTGGTTGGATTAGAAACATTACTTCGGTCTGGTGGAGGTAGTGCGCGATAAATATATCGTTAAATATAACAAAAAACAGGAGTTTAAAATGAAAAGAATAATAAAATCATTGCCGAAATGGGCTTTGGCTATAGGGATAGTTTCAAGTTTCGCCACGCCATCATATGCTGGTGAGTTTGATGGGGTAACACTTAAGGTTGCTACTTGGGGTGGCTCTTGGAAAGCAAACATGGAAAAAATTATTGTCCCAAAATTTGAGGCTTTGGGCGGTAAAATCGAGTTTGTAACAGGAAGCCCTGCCGCAAGTTTTGCAAAGCTGGTTGCTGGTAGGGGGCGTGCACCATTTGACGTCATGGAAGTGCTTGATGCGCAAGTTGGAGACTTTGCCCAGGTTGATTACCTGCAACCTATTAATCTAGACCTTATTCCAAACAAAAAAAACATACAGTCTTTTCAGTATAATAATACTTATGTAGGTAGCTGGTTCACGCAAGAAGTGATCTGTTATGATACAGAAAAGTTTAGCGAGTTAGGAATACCAGCTCCAAAAACCTATGCTGATCTTGCGCATCCCGCTTTACAAGACAAGGTTTCATTACCTGACATTAACTCTGGCGCTGGTTTGGCTAATTTTGGTGGGGTTGTGTTTGCCGCTGGTGGCGATGAAGAAAATATTCAGCCAGGACTTGATTTAATGGCAAAAATCAATGCTACCAAGTTTTGGAAACGTGGTGGTGAGACAAAAACACAGTTTGAGACTGGTGATATTTATGCAGCCGTTGTCCATGTGGGTTGGTGTGCAAGAGCAGCTCGCGCCGGATCACCTGTTATGTCTGTACACCCAGAAATCAAGCCTGGTGTTAAAGGCTTGGCAAAAGAAGGCTGGTTGGGAATCATGAAGTCTAGCGATAACGTTGCAGCAGCCCATTGGTTTATCAATGAATATTTAACCACTGATTTTCAGTATGAATATGCAATCAATAGTGGAGTTTTCCCTCTTAACCAAGAAGCAATTGATAAAATGAAAACTGATGAAATTAACGTAAGGTTAATGGAAATGGACTCGGGTAATATTTCTAAAATGCTTCGTATTGATTACAATAAAGTAGACAAGACAGCTTGGATAAATGGTTGGAATAAGACGCTTACAACCAACTAATGTAGAATCCAAATGAACTAAATAAACGTCACTGGTTAGGGTTGAATAAATGTCAGGTGTTAAGCTAACGAACATTGTCAAAAGTTATGGCGCGTTAAAAGCTGTAGATAATGTATCCCTGGATATTAAAGAAGGTGAGTTTCTTACGTTTCTCGGCCCTTCAGGCTGTGGTAAGACAACAACATTGAGATTGATATCTGGCTTTGTTCAACCAACCAGTGGCGCAATTTATTTTGGTGATAAGGATGTAACAGGCGTAGCGCCTCAACATCGGCAAATAGGAATGGTATTTCAAGACTATGCTCTATTTCCCCATTTGACTGTATTTGAAAATATCGCGTTTGGACTTGTCGAACGTAAATATGAAAAGCCTGCAATAAAAAAGCGAGTGGATGAATTGCTTGCGTTGATTGAACTTGAACAAGTTGGTCATCGTTATCCAAGTGAAATTTCTGGTGGCCAAGCTCAAAGAGTTGCCGTTGCCCGAGCAGTAGCGCACCCACCAAGTGTTCTTCTCATGGATGAACCTCTTGGCGCGCTAGACCTTAAATTACGTGAAACTATGCAAACTGAGCTTAGGCGTATTCAACAAGAGTTGGGTATCACAGCTGTATATGTGACTCATGATCAATCCGAGGCGATGAATATGTCCGATCGGGTCGTAGTAATGAATTCAGGTGTCATTGAACAGATTGGCGCACCAAAAGAGATTTATAATAAGCCATCATCTGTCTTTGTGGCCAACTTCATTGGTCAAGTTAATATTATCAATGGACTAGTCACAACGCAAAAAAGCAATCTGACAACCCTAGACTGTAATGGTCTATCACTCACTGGTCTTTTTGATGGAAAACTATCCAAGGGTGAGGCTGTTCATATGGCTGTTAGGCCAGAGGATATACTTATTTCTAGCAAGGCCAAAACAGGCTCTTATAACAGCCTGAAAGGTGTTCTTTCGAATGCCTTATTCTCAGGCAATGTGATGAAAATTACTGTTGATCTTGAAAATGGTGATGTCATAAAGGTTGAAAGTCAGCCAAAGACAAACGTTCATGAAGTGGGTGACACAGTCCATGTTAACTGGCAACCTGAAGATTGTAACATCCTTCTGAACTAAGCTAACCAAAGGCACGATAATGCAAAGAATAGCTGTAAATCCGGGTTCGGTTGAATGGTCCGGTGAAAATCCAGGAATATATCTTAAAAGCGATCCAGATAAGGATTACTCCGTTGTTGCTGTATTTTTCCGTATAGTTTTGTCTCCACATGGCCGTGGAGTTGGCGCAGTTATTTTGGGCGCGCCTGCAAGCGCATCAGCTTATCCGGATGTTCCAAATATGTGCCTTACTGATAACCGTCCCATGATGGAATATTTGGTTGCTAATTTTGTATCAAAATTTCCTACTTTTGCGGGTCAAAAAGGCCTTGATTCTATGAGTTGGCACGACGTTACTGATAGCAAGCAGGATAATAGAAATATGCCGCATAGCTTTTCTGAAGAGCTTTTATCGGACGCTGTTCGGTTGCAAATGACCTGGAAAGGCATCAAGGCTCCAATGGCTGTCGAAGTGGGACCAGAGGCATCAGCAACCAAGGCACATGATATGTATGCCGTATTCGCTGAGGCAACAGATGCATGCATAACGATCAACGGGACCAATTTACCGGGACAAGTTGCAACACGTCAGTTCTTTGGACAGACCATGAGCACAGCTTTTCTAGCCTTATCCGAAACCTGGGTTACGCCCCTTTAATTTAAACGGACAACTATTATGCCAATCGTTCCCCACGTCAGAACAGGTGCCATTGACTGGACGGGTGAAAACCCGGGTATGCTGTTAAAAACAGATCCAGACGGTGACTGGTCGGTACTTGTGCTATTTTTCCGAATTGTATGGTCGCCTGTTGGGCCCGGCAATATGTTATTGCTATTCGAAAACCCGTCATCTGCAACTGGCCTGCCAGAAACCTGCAATGTTATCATGTCTGACAATGAAGCGTTACGCGACTATATAAAGACTGGTTTCATTGAAAAGCTGGGCACCTTTGGTGGTGCTCCTGCCTACAGTTCGGCATCACAGCTAACCATCGATAACGTTGTAGCACAAGGCGACCCAACTGGAGATTTTTATAGCGAAACGATCACTGGAGGTGGACAGGAAATAAAACTTGTCTGGGAGAACCTTGGTAAACCGACTGCACTCGAGCTACCACCAGAATTGACAGGAACCGGCGAACATACAATGTACAGCCTCCTTGTTGATGCAAAAACGGCGTATGTCGAGGTTAACGGACGCCGGCTTAAAGGTGAAACTGTCCCGCGTGAGCAAGCTAGCTTGACGTTATCCTCGGCCTTCTTATATTTCTCTGAGACGTGGATATTTCCAGACTAAATGCCGACTGTAAAACAGCGATGCTATCTGCGCTACTTAATTAAACAGCTTGGATTGCATCTAGCCCTGCCTTTGCAACAGCAAGATCATCGTCACCTGACCCCCCGCTTACACCAATACCGCCAAGATGTTCGCCATCAAGATTGATTGGCAAGCCACCCGGCAAGTTAGTATACTGGCCACCAGTTGCAAACGCGACGCCCACTTCAAACTCTGCAGGTAATGCGCCAGAGGGATGCTGTCTTTCGGCGGCAACGCGCGCTTTCGCATATGCAGGGCCAGAGGCCAGATCTGCGGCACCATCGGTTCTTGCAAAACAGATTAATCCACCTGCTGGATCCATAATAGCAATACATTGTGGCACGCCCATTTCATCTGCCTTTGCAACAGCTGCCTCCATCATTTTACTAGCAGCAAGATAATTAATCCGGTTTGCGGTTAGAATATAACTCATAATAAATATCTCTTTCATGTTTAGTATATTGTGATTAAGCCAGTTGCTTCAGAACCTCTTTTGAAACTTTGCAAATATAGCTATATTTCGGATTCACCATCTGCGTGCATCGTGCTTCAGCAACCTGCCCTAATAGCATATAGGCCTCTTCATAGCTCATCCCAAAATCAGCATTCAACCAATATACCATTTCCTCAAAGGCCGTACGCATCGCATCTTCAAGTGGCCGTGCACAACCAACGGTGCAGATATGTGTTGGCGTCTCGATGCGGGGCCAAGACATTTCCTCCGGTTGTTTGCAAACGTCTACTTCAATCGTCAGATGTGCTGCGATTTCGATAGCCCCCAAACCATTACATTCGCCGTCGCCTTGTATGGCATGACAATCACCAAGATACAGATAGGCACCCTCGTGATGAACAGGAAGCATCACAATATTGCCGTCTGTAACCTCCTGCACATCAAGATTGCCACCTACTTGGTCACAATCCACAGTCATAAGGCCGCCATTTACTGGTGCTGTGGCGATACAGCCAATCATTGGCCGCACAGGTAATTTCACCTTATCTGACCAATGCACAATACCGTTTTTGACAAGTACGTTATGGTTTTTGATGCCAAATTCTTTCTGCCGGCACCAATCCGGGAAAATACCTACACCGGGCCATACAGCCGTAGTACCTATTCCCTCTACAGCCACTTCATGGACAGTTATTTTCAACATGTCACCTTTACGTGCACCCTTAACCTTGATTGGACCAGTAACAGGATTAACAAAGGGAAATGTTACATCATCTTCGGTCAGCTTCTTGTCAAGACTGGTAAGTACGCCACCATTGATATTGATTTCCGTTTCAACTTCAAAAACTTCACCTGGTGAAATTGTGCCGATAAATTCGTCTGTTGCAGCAAACGCAAACTTAAGGTTGTCGCGGTGGAACAGTTGTTTCCCATCTTCTGTTTTACTGACTGTCATCTGATCTTCTCCTGTAAATTTCCTATAACACCACTCAATAAGATGAACAGTTTATGACGCTAATAACTCTTTGTGCGCTTGGTCAATAAAGGCACTGTCTTCAGGGTTGAGGCCGGGGCCGCCAGCAATATGACCCCAATCAGACGGAATGGGTCGCAACTCTACATTGGACATAAGGTCTGCTTGTATTTCATTGTCGGCGACTGGAAAATAAAGATCAGTTTGACAGGGCATTAAGATTGTTTTTGCTTTTATGGCGCCACAGGCAGCCGCATAATCCCCGTTATAAATGTCGTTATCCGCAATGTTGGCAACCTGCCAAGTATGTAACATTCCCAGAAGATCATTAGCGTCAAAGGCCAAAAAATTAGGTTCCCAGAATTCAGCCATATGATCAGTAGCTGTTTCCTGTCCAAGCTGGCGATGCAACTTCCTCCGATAAAATGCTTGCGACGGCCCCCAGCCAGCCCAAATTCGTGCTAAAGCCCTGATACCAGCTTCTGGATTAAACTTATAATAGCCTCGCTCAAAAGCTGGGTCAGCTAGCAATCCGGCCTTTACCCCTTCAAGAAACACCCAATTATGCGGGGATGTTGCCGCACTGCCACACCATGAAATCATTCGTTCAACACGATCTGGGAAAATCGCCGCCCAATGGTTTGCCTGCTGGCCACCCATAGAAAATCCACTGACAAGCGCCAGAGATTCAATGCCATATTGCTGTTCGAGCATCAATTTCTGTGCATGAACATTGTCCCAATGGGTGATGTTGGGAAAATCAGCTCCCGCAAAGGGGGCTTGTGTGTTTGATGGAGATGATGACAGGCCGTTGCACATCATATCCACAGCAATAATAAAATATTCAGTAGGATCCAGTGCTTTACCTTGCCCGATTATTCCCTCGTAATCAGCATGCTTGCCACCATAGAATGTGGGTAACAAAATTGCATTGCTCCGCGCCGAGTTAAGCGTTCCAAAAGTCTTGTGTGAAATCTGTAGATTTTGCAGAACAATGCCACTCTGCAACTCGAATTCACCCAATTTTGCAACCGAACCTGACACTGACATAAAAACCACCAAACAGATTTTTTAAAACATAAAGTGTATTTAATTTTATATCATAAAAACCCTGTTTTCCGAAGGTTTTGAAGCAATATTTTAAAAATTATTGGCTGATTTCAAGCCTTTTTATAGCAACCCTAATAATGGATTTTACGGCTAGATATACGCGCCGGAATCTGTGTTATCTATGAAGCATTAACCGGGAGTGTAGGCAATGCGACCCCAATCATTGTGTCCCGTGTAATCAGGGGTTTTAGTTGATCTGCAGACATATGCTCTGTTCCGTCTGGGCGTAGTGGCATAACCATATAGCGTATATCAGCCGTACTATCATAAACCCTTATCTTTGTGGTTTCATTCAAGTCTAGCCCAAATTCAAGCAGGACATCCTTTGGTTCCTGAACGATGCGTGATCTAAAGGCTGCGCTTTTGTACCACTCTGGTGGTGGCCCCAGCATGAAACGGGGATAACAGGAACATAAAGTGCAAACAACGACATTATGGATATCAGGTTGGTTTTCAACAATACATAAATCGGGCATGCCACTTACATCATAACCTGAGTTTGAAAGCGCTTCCTTTGGATTTTTCAAAAGCGCATCCTTGAACTGTGGTGTTGTCCAAGCGCGTGCAATAATTTCAGCCCCAACAGAAGCCGATTGCGATGCGGTTTGATCCATTTGCTGACGCATCATTGACTGCGTGATAACACCCTTTGCAATCAATAAATCACGTAGAGCTGACTCCCAGATTTCACCATCTGTTGGCACGTTATTGTCTGCATCCGGCTCGGTTGGATGATGATGATGATGATGATCGGTCATTGCGTCTCCTTTACAGGCTCTATCCAGGTTTCCATCAAATCGGCAAATACTTCATCCACGCCTTCGCCACCCCATAAATGGGCATGCGAAAAGCAGACTCTATAGACCGAAATATCACCACTCTTTGTGTCAAAGAAAGATAGCTTTTCTGGATTCGCATAGGCCCCTAAAATGGCAGTGATTTGTCCAGTTTTTCCTTTCAGATACATTGGCACACGGTGGTGCTTATGCATCTGGCAATTTACAACGTGAACATAATCAGCAACTTTGAAAATATGCTGGCTAGTCATCTCTATTCGTCCTTATCGACAGATGTCTTCACATTCTGGGCAAGCATTTTTTCGGCCCCAATCTGCAAAGTCTCAATCCTAGCATCCCATTCCTTCTGAGAAAAAAGTCCCTTTTCGATACACAGACTGGCCATACCCTTTAGCCAGCGGTCATAATAGGAAAGTTCAAGATACTCTTTATGCACAAACTGCTCACTTGCGCGGCGCATAGCATGGATATTCATAATCCCTAATTTCGGGCTACTCAGCAGCATCATTATCGCATCAGCGCGCTCTTCATAAGGTTTCATAGGGGAATCTTCGATCTTAATTGTCCTGTCGATTCCAAACATGGTTAGCCTATCGGCGAAACCACCAAGGTCATGCGCCAGATTCCCGTCTGCATCGACATTATGTGGGGTAATATCTTTACTCTTGCTCATAAGCTTTGATCCAAACAGCATTATCGTGAAAGGCGACGCCCCCGATGGGCGCAACAGGGTCAGCCCCAGTCAGGCTATTGATTCCGACTCCACCAACAAAACTATGGTTCGGCCAAAGGCTTTCAACAATCAACACGCCAGGTTGCAGACCTTCAAAATGAAGTGCATGTATGACAACCCTGCCGCGATTATTGCCTATTTCGCAAAGCGATCCATCCGCTATACCTATTTTTTTGGCATCTGCTGGATGGATCATAACTTGCGGACGTCCTTCAAGCTGGCGCGATGTTTTTGTTTCCGTAAAGCTCGAATTCAGAAACTGCCTAGCTGGCGCGGTGACCAGACGGAATGGCATTTGCGGTGTTTCAGTCTCTAAGACATCCCAATGATCTGGCATATTAGGCATGCATTGCAAAACTTCCTTATCCACATAGCCTTTTGGCAAAAACTCTTGCCAGTCAACAAAAAACCTGAATTTACCATCATCAAAAGCAAAGCCGTCAAGATAGTGCGATTTATTGAAATCTGGCTGACAATCTTGCCAGGGATGCTTTTTCATATGTGTCATGTCAGAACGACCCGAGGCAATCAGCGTTTCGTCAAGCAATGTCGCAGCGTCTTTTTTAAACCCATCCGAACTAGACCCAAGGCGGCAACCCAGAGCTGAAATTACATCATGATTGGACCAACATTCACCTGGCGCTTCAACGGCCTTGGCACCAAGCATCGCATATTGATGTCCACCACCTTGATACAGATCGTCATGTTCAAGAAACATTGTTGCTGGCAAAACAATATCTGCAAAAGTTGCCGTTTCAGTCATAAATTGCTCATGGACAACCAGAAACAGATCTTCCCTGCTAAGTCCGGCTAACACCCGATTGCTATCTGGCGCAACGACCGCAGGATTGGTGTTCTGAATCAGCATGGCATGAACCGGCCCCCCGTCCTTTAACGCGGCTGTATCTCCGGTAAGTATTTCGCCAATTCGTGACTGGTCAAGCATGCGTGGCGGGGATGGCATGTCCAAGCCCTCTATAAGAGTCTTATTCCAGCCATAAATATTCGTATTATTATGAAACGCCCCCCCGCCTTTATGTTGCCAAGCGCCAGTCACTGTGGCTATGCACAAGGCAGCATGCATATTGACCGCGCCATTGCGTTGCCGTGCAAAACCATAACCAAGTCGAAAATAGGTACGGGGCGTTGACCCAACCAGCGTGGCAAATGCTTCGATTTCGGACACATCAAGACCGGTGATTTCACTAGCCCATTGAGGTGTTTTAGATTGCAAATGTGCCGCAAATTCTTCTGGTTGATCAGCATATTCGGCTAGATAATCAAGATCGGCAAGGCCATCCCGAAATAGTATGTGCATAACAGCACAGGCCAGAGCCGCATCGGTTCCAGGCCGAATGATCAACGCCATATCAGCTTGTCGAGACGTTGCGTTATGGTACACATCAATATGGACAATTTTTGCACCACGCGTTTTGCGGGCTTTTACCGCATGTCGCATTACATTAACCTGCGTACTAACCGGATTGGTGCCCCACAAAACAACACAATCAGATTCAGCCATTTCCCGTGGGTCAACGCCTGCAATAAGGCCTGTTCCTGCTTTGAAGCCTGTCCATGACGGTGTCACACAGATTGTTCCATGCATCCCCGAATAACCCTTGGCACGGCTAAGGCGGTTGATCCCATCACGCATCAACAAACCCATGGTACCGGCAAAATAATATAGCCATATCGACTTTGCACCATGTGTCGCCTCGATCGAGGTAAAACGGAATACTATCTCGGCAAGTGCTTCATCCCAGCTAATTTTTTCAAATTTGTTTTCACCCTTGCGCCCTATGCGACGCAAAGGCGTGGTCAATCTTTCAGGATGATAAAGTCTTTCTTTATAGCGGGAAACTTTAGCGCAGATCACCCCGTCTGTATATGTTTGGTCAATAGCACCTCTTACCCTTAAAACCTCTTTTGTATCGCTAATCTGCACCTCAAGCCCACATGCCGAAGGGCAGTCGTGGGGACATACTGTTTTGAAATTGATATTTGTCTCTAAAGACTTTTCTGAATGTCGAATTTTAGTCACGATTTTTTATACCAAAAATTTTATCCATTCTGGCGCTTTGCAATAATGGTCAGTGCATCATAAACAGCTTCAAGGTAGCTCATGAACTCAGATTCTTTTGCCTTAGATATTTTGAAGTTTTGATGAATCGAGGCGTGCATTTTGCGGTTATGATAAATCGTCGCATCAGAAAAAGTGAAAAACTCGATTAGTTCCCCCACATCTGTTATTGAATCATCCATTCTGGCAAGACAATGTTTGAAATTTGGATTTATAACATCTTGAAGGTCTTGTTTGCGAATTACGGGATTGGTTATTTTAATTTGTTCAATTAAATGACCAATTTTTTTAAGCAAGGGATATTTTTTATCCCATATTATATCGTAATTTGAACCCGTGCCAATATGTAGCTTTTCGACCATATTTATGCTCTAAATAGTATGTCTGAGTATAACCTTACAATACCATCTAGCGTGGCTTTAGCAATAAAAAACTAATATTTTTAGTGCTTTATTAGCGATGAAGATACTATAGTTTCATACTTTAACGTATTGTTTTCTGAAAAAGCCAACTCAAGATAAAACTTGATTTTAACATTGTAAGAAACTCTAACTCTAATAGTTACTTAACATTTAAATTATTGAGATTATGACAGTCTTTGACCAATACCAGACGTAGTCCAGCCACCAATGGCATCAACATTGTCTGAGGGCATTCCCCTATACACAGCCTATCCCGCAGTGAATGTCTAAATGAATGAACAACACAGCCTTTTGGTGTGTGTGGTTTCAGCCACTTATTAATTGCGGCACTTGCAGAATTAGAATTCACTTCACCTTCATTGATATATCAAGGGAAAGTATATCTTTCACTAGCCTGTTTCACAATGACTTGTTCGAAAGGGGGGTGGGGCCTAGATTGGGTTGGGCGTTGCGCCTTGGACCGGGCTGGCTTGATGGGTTGGTGGATCCGTTGAGGGAGGCAGCATATAAATGATCGCTAGCTATGTGGCAGGCTTAGTTCAAAACTTGTCCAGCCCGCGCGGCTGGTCAGGGTGACTTTGCCATCATGAAGCACACAGATTTCATGCACAATAGCCAGACCAAGGCCTGCGCCTGAATTTGGCTCGGCCTGCGCAAATCTCTCAAAAATGAGGTTTTGTTGTTTTTTTGGTATCAGCTTGCCGTCATTGCCAATTTTAATATGGACTTCTTTGTTTGTGTACGAGGTTGATATCGAAATTTTACTGATCTCGGCGCCACCGTGGCGCAACGCATTATCAATAATATTTTCAATCGCCTGCCCCATCAAAATACTGTCCAGCTGAATGGCAGGTATGTCCTTGCCGGGGTTAAATGCAAACTCCACATTGCCACTTGTGACACGTTTTGGATTCATCTCGGCATAGTGACTGAGGGCTTTGTCAACAAGATGATTAACATCTGACGAGCCTACCGCCAACGCCGCCCCACGCAAACGTTCGTAAGACAGTAACTGTTCCGATAACCGCACGGCTTGCCGCGATGCTGTCAAAAGTTCGCCTGACCGGTGCCTTGCATCGGCTATCGTCTTGGCATCTGTTGCGACTTCTGCCAGTGCAAGGATGCTGGCCAACGGGTTACGTAGCTGATGCGCCGCATTAGAGATAAAACGATCCTTTTGTTCCTGATTAGCAGTGACTTTTTCAAAAAGTTCATTGATCCGCATCACCACGCCTTTTACCTCGTTCGGGACACGACGTCGGATCGGACTCAAATCCTGTGATGATCGTTTGGTAATTGCATGTTCCAGCGCCAGTAGGGGGCGAAGGCCAAGACCCACGCCAAAGAAAACCACAAAACAGACCGTGACAATCAGAATTGCGGCCAGCAAAGCGCCCTGGAAAGCAAGCTCCTGCGCAAAGGCGCGACGCTGTTCCAGATCTTGCCATACGGTCACCACGACAAACCCGGATATCTGGTCAATGGTGGCGCGTTCCTTTAGCTGTGCAACACGCATCTTGCGGTCTCTATAGACGCTTTCAAACATCACCGGTTCGTTGACCTTGACGTTCATGCCAGCTGGTGCGACTGGCGGCGGGGAATATCCGGAAACAAAGCTGCCATCAGGCCCACGAACATGCGATTTAAAAGGGGCGCCACTTGCCTCGGCAAAGAGGGCTGTTGTCGCTGGCGATAGTGTATCGCCGCCAGAAATAACCACATCACGAGAGATGGCAAGCGCAAGTACGGTCAGGTTACGGTCAAAAACGGCTTCTGCAGAAAGCGTTGACTCACGATATTGCCAGCTAAGCGCCAAACTCGCCACAAATAGCAAAGGCAACAAAATCAGCACCATCAATCGCAACCGCAGTGAATTTGCAAACAACTTCATTCGGTGACCTGCATCAGATAGCCAAGGCCACGAGCAACCTTGATTTCGACACCATATATGGTCAGCCGTTTGCGTAGTCGTGATACATAAACCTCGATGACACTCTCATTCACATCTGCCCCTATACCATAGACGTAATCCAGCAGATTTGCCTTTGAAACAAATCGACCGGAACGGTCAAACAAACATTCAAAAATGCTAATTTCGCGTCGAGGCAAGCCAAGGTCTTTGCCCTCGAAGCTAACCGAATGGCCACGCCGGTCAAATACCAGTTTGCCAATTTGTTCATGTTGGTTGTTATTACGCTGGCGTCGTAGCAATGCTCGAACGCGGGCGTCAAGTTCGTCCATCTCAAACGGCTTGACAAGATAATCGTCCGCACCAGTATCAAGGCCGATTATGCGCTCTTGGGTCGTGTCACGTGCGGTTAGAATTAAAACTGGTGTTGTAACATTATCGCGTCGGGCTTGGCAAAGTAGGTCGAGGCCGTCGCGTAATGGCAGGTTGATATCGAGTATCGCAAGATCGAAATCTTCCTGTTTCAGAAAGGCCAGTCCCGTTTCCCCGTCATGCGTCATGTTGACAGCATGCCCATTATCCTTGAGCCGGTGTGACAGGGCTGTAGCCAGTGTCTCATTGTCCTCGATGATTAATATTCTCATCATTAGCACCAATGCAATGTAAGCTGGCAAATGAAAGGTTAGTGCAAGCTTAGTTCTCTAAGGTCTATCGCCAATGTAACGAAAGTTACGCATTCTTGAGATTCAAGAGTAATCAATTTGTTGGAGGATACAATGAATAAACTATTGAAATCTGCTCTGGGCGCAGGAACTGTGCTTGGCTTGATGGTTGCGGGCGTTACGTCTGCCGCCGCAGTCGATTTTTCAGGCAAGACAATCGAATGGACGATTCCGTTTTCCGAGACAGGTGGCTCTGCCAAATGGGCTAACTTCTTTGCCCCAATGTTGAGTGAAAACCTGCCGGGCAAGCCGAATGTTGTTGTGAAATTTATGCCAGGTGCTGGTTCAACCAAAGGTGCTAACTGGTTCCAAGACGAAAAGCACACAGATGGAACAGTGATGTTTGGTTCTTCGGGTTCAACACAATTCCCATATCTGCTTGGCGACCCGCGCGTACGCTATGAATATGCTGACTGGAACCCAGTTATGGCATCAGGCACAGGCGGTGTTGCTTATTTGAACGCTGAAGCGGGTGCCAAATTTGATGGTACAGCTAATAATCTTAAAGGCATGACATTTGTTTATGGTAATCAGGGCGCGACCCGTCTCGATCTGATTCCGGCACTTGCATGGAAAATGCTTGGCATGAAAGTAGAACATGTCATGGGCGTAAAGGGTCGTGGTGATGGCCGCAAGATGTTTGAAGCTGGCGAAGCCACAATCGACTATCAGACATCATCTTCATATTTGAAAAGCTCGGCAATGCTTGTAAAAGAAGGCAAAGCTGTTGCGATGATGACATGGGGCGCTATTGACGCAAATGGCAATATTGTCCGTGATCCTACATTCCCTGATATGCCTACTTTCAAGGAAGTTTGTGATGCGACTGACGGTTGTGAAACTTCGGGTCCTGCATGGGATGCATGGAAGTCATTCTTCATCGCCGGTTTTCCATCACAGAAGATCGCCTTCCTTCCTGCGGGTACACCACAGGACGTGATTGATGCCTACACAACGGCTTTCGCAAAGATCAAGGCGCGTTCAGACTTTGCCGAAATTTCAGCCAAGCGCCTTGGTAAATATCCAATGTTTATTGGTGCAGAAGCTTCAAAAGCGCTTCAGGGTGCCATCACTGTTTCACCATCAGCCAAAACATATGTAACCGACTGGCTACAGGCTGAATTTGGTGTTTCGCTTAACTAAACTACTTTAAACTATCATCCCACAGATTTATTAAAGTGTCTGTGGGGTGCTGTATTTGATAGGTTGAGTTGGCAATGGACGTTTTTGTAGCTGCATATCCTGCCTTAGTTGACGCATGGCAAATGATACTCCAGCCATCAGTCATCGGGTATTTGTTGCTTGGCGTTGTGATGGGGCTGGCCATTGGCATTTTCCCCGGTCTGGGCGGCATTGCTGGCCTGTCTCTGATGCTTCCTTTCATGTTTGGCCTGGATCCCATTTATGGTCTGGCATTGATGATTGGTCTAGTTGCCGTTGTTCCGACATCAGACACTTTTGCCTCGGTTCTGATGGGTATTCCGGGTTCATCGGCTAGTCAGGCAACTGTGCTTGATGGATTTCCGATGGCCAAAAAGGGGCTTGCCGCGCGGGCATTATCTGCGGCTTTTGCCTCTTCTTTATTTGGCGGCATTATCGGTGCCTGTTTCCTGACAGTCTTTATTCTGGTTGCACGACCAATTGTACTGGAATTTAAATCTCCTGAATTACTTATGGTATCTGTCTTTGGTCTGTCGATGGTTGGTATTTTGGCTGGCCGTGTGGCGCTAAAAGGTATTGTGGCAGCTGGTCTTGGTATGCTGGTTGCGACGATTGGCGAGGGACCTTTCAATGGTGAATTGCGGATGTCGAGCTATGAGACACCCTATCTCATGGATGGCTTCAAGCTGGTGATTGTTGGCCTTGGCATTTTCGCCGTTCCGGAAATCATCGCCTTGTTGCGCAAGGACAAAGCCATCTCGGAGCGCAACAGCCTTGGCGCAGGGTGGTTTGACGGCATAAGGGACTGGTGGGTTAACAAATGGCTATCGGTTCGCTGTTCACTGATTGGTGTCATTGTCGGGGTAATCCCCGGTCTTGGCGGTTCTGTGGTTGACTGGATTGCTTACGGCCATACGGTGCAGACAACCAAAGACAAGTCAAAATTTGGGTCTGGTGATGTGCGCGGCGTCATAGGGCCGGAAAGTTCCAATAATGCCAAAGAAGGTGGTGGTCTTGTGCCAACATTGCTGTTTGGTATTCCGGGTTCCGGATCAATGGCAATCTTCATTGGCGCTCTGTCTTTGCTGGGTTCTGGCGAGCTTGAAGTTGGTCAGGTGATGTTGAAGAATAACCTGAATTATACCTATTCGATTGTCTGGCTTTTGGCACTTGCGAATGTTTTTGGCACTATTTTATGTATCGCGCTGTCGGGTCAGATTGCCCGTATCACAAATATTCGTTTTGCCCTGATCGCGCCATTTGTTTTTATGATTATTTCTTTTGCCGCCTTCCAGTCAGGTCAGAATCTGATGGATTTGGTGGCCTTATTCGGTATTGGCCTTCTGGGTATTATGATGCGGCGGTTTGACTGGTCTCGGCCAGCCTTTCTCATCGGTTTTGTATTGGCTAATCCTGTTGAAAACTATGCCAATAATGCAACACAGATTGCTGGTATCCGTTTTAATCAGAGTCTGGATGCAGGCCTGTCCTATGTAGCCAGTCCTATTGTCATTACCTTGGCTGTTATCACTGTTATTTCGATTATTGTTGGCCTGCGCCAGGCGAAAAATATTCTGGCCGAAGGGCAGGTGGAATCAGGTGGCAAACGTGCCCCGATGATCTTTTTGCTTGGTCTGATGTGCTTTGTGGGTTTTGCCCTGATCAATACAGCCAGTATTCCTGACTATGCCTGGGTTGATGCGGTGTTCCCTGTTTTCGTCTCTTCGATTACATTAATTGGCGGTATGGTCATTCTGGTTCAGATGATGCTTAAGCCTGAAAATGATGTTGTATTTGCTGATCGTGAGCGCAGCGGCGAAGACACTGATATGGCATTCAAGCTGTGGCCTACTTTGGGCTGGTTTGCCGCCTTGCTTGTGATGACCTCATTGCTTGGATACATTATTGCACTTGGTATATTTTTGCTGACATTCTTCCGTCTTCGGGCGCGTCTTGACTGGTTTCGCGTTTTTGGATTTGCCGGTGCTGGCGTATTTTTCATGTGTTTTATGGCATCCTTGCTAAACCGTGATTTTCCACCTGGTTTGCTGCAACATCTTGTCAATTTGCCCTGGCCTCTGAGATAAAATGACACTGTCCCCGCGTCATCTACTGTGTTTGCCTGGTGATGGCATTGGCCCCGAAATCATGCGCGCTACACTAGCCGTTCTGGATGCTGTGACACCTATATTGACCAGACCCATTATGCTGGAACATGCCGAGATTGGGTTTGCCTCACTCGGTACGCATGGTACGACAATTACCAATGATTTAATCGCGCGTACGAAACAGGCTGATGGCGTTATTCTGGGGCCGGTATCGCATAATGAATATCCGCCTGTTGATGAGGGCGGATTGAATCCGTCTGGCGTGTTGCGCAAGGCACTTGATCTATATGCGAATATGCGGCCAGCCAAATCATGGCATGGGCTTGTCCCCCATAATGGCAAATCCATTGATGTGCTGGTAGCGCGTGAAAATATCGAAGGGTTTTATGCTGACCGAAATATGTATGAAGGTAGCGGTGAATTTATGCCCGTACCGGGGGTGGCATTGGCTATCCGCCGGATCACCACTGAAGCATCACGTAATATCGCGCTGGCAGCGTTCGAGGCGGCACAAAGGCGGCCAGTCAAGAAGGTAACCGCCATTCACAAGGCAAATGTGATGCGATTATCCGATGGTGTGTTCCTTGATGCTGTGCGCGCGGTAGCAAAATTCTATCCAGAAATTACCTATGATGAGGTGCTGATTGATGCGGCCGCGGCTTTGCTGGTGCGTGAACCGGAACGGTTTGATGTAATTGTGACAACAAATATGTTTGGTGACATCATCTCGGATCTGGCTTCTGAGCTGTCGGGCAGTCTTGGTTTGGCCGGATCGTTAAATATCGGTTCCAAACATGTGGCGGCGCAAGCGCAACATGGGTCTGCCCCTGATATAGCTGGACAAGACAAGGCCAACCCGACATCACTGATACTATCTTTGGCGATGTTACTGGATCATTTTGGCGAGGCAAAAGCGGCTAGTAGCATAACCACGGCAATCGCTACTGTTCTTGCTGATCCATCATCATGTACAATGGATATTGGTGGTACATTGGGTACCACGGAATTTACCACGGAATTGATAGCCTACATCAAGGCCAAAGAGTGAAAAATGCAAACAGGAATTCCTTTCATTTTCATGCGCGGCGGTTCATCGCGTGGTCCTTATTTCAATCAGGCGAATTTGCCAGAGGATCGTGATACGCTAAGCGAAGTATTGCTGGCCGCAATAGGGTCGGGTCACCCGCTGAATATTGATGGTATCGGTGGCGGTAACGCGGTCACAACAAAGGTGGCGATGCTGTCACGCTCGCATGATGACTGGGCTGACATAGACTATTTCTTTGCCCAAGTCAGTGTCGAAGACCGGCTGGTTGATTACAAACCGACCTGCGGCAATATCATGACCGCGGTTGGTCCGGCAGCATTAGAGATGGGATTGATGCCAATGACCGAGGGTGTCACAGAAATCAGGATCAGGGCGGTGAATACGGGCGCCCGCGTAGTGGCCAAAGTTCAGATCAGAAATGGTCAGGTAACCTATGAAGGCGACGCCAGCATAGACGGGGTACCGGGCACCGCCGCACCGGTTGAGCTGAATTTCATGGATGTTGCCGGATCATCAACAGGGGCGTTTTTGCCGACAGGAAACCTGCAGGATGAATTTGACGGCATTCCGGTTACCTGTATGGATGTGGCCATGCCAATGGTGATTGCGAGGGCAGTCGATTTCGGGCTGAAGGGCACAGAAAGCAGGGACGAGCTTGATGCCAATAAGGATTTCTTTGCAAAGATGGAATCGGTGCGTCTGGCGGCTGGCCTGGAGATGGGACTTGGCGATTGTAGCCAAAGCGTGACGCCAAAATTTGGTCTGGTCGCGCCTGTTGCCGATGATGGTGCCATTGGAACGCGCTATTTTATGCCATGGTCAACGCACCCGACAATGGCTGTTACTGGCAGCCAATGTTTGGCGTCATGCGCTTTGACACCGGGTACGGTAGCTGACGGGATGATGGCTTTGCCTAATGAACGTCCGGCGCGTGTTACATTGCATCATCCAATGGGCAAGATGGAAGTCATGGTCGATTTCGATCTTGAAGGGGAAACGTTTAACCATAAATCTGCTGGCATGGTGCGTACCGCACGAAAGCTGGCCGAAGGAACATTATTTGTGCCAGCCAGCATATGGGGCGGGGCATGAAAATAGCCATTCTTGACGATTGGTTTGATACGTTACGCAACTTGCCATGTTTTGCAAAACTCGGCGGTCTGGATGTCACAGTTTTCACCGACCACCTAGCCGACATAGATGCCCTGGCTTCGCGATTGAAACCGTTTGACGCCATAGTCCTGTTTCGTGAACGCACGGCCATACCAGCCAGTTTGATTGCGCAATTGCCGAATTTGAAACTCATTTCGCAACGCAGTGTCTATCCGCATATCGATATCGAAGCCTGTAGCGCCCATAATGTGCTGGTATGTTCGAATATGCATGCGGGGACGCCATCCTTTGCGGCGTCCGAACATAGCTGGGCACTGATCATGACGGCAATGCGTGATATCCCGCAACAAATGGCAAGTCTGCAAAATGGTAACTGGCAGATGGGTGTGGGCAAATCGCTGCATGGACGTTGTCTTGGGCTCTATGGTTATGGGCGCATTGCCAAACAGGTGGCACATTATGCCGCCGCATTTGGAATGGATGTGCAATGGTGGGCATCCGAAGATGGGCGAGAGCGTGTGCGGGCAGATGGCCAAAACCTTGCGGCCAGTCGGCATGATTTTTTTGCTACGTCCGATGTGGTCAGCATTCATGTCCGTTTAAAGCCTAACACCATAGGGATCATAACCGCGCCTGATCTGGCGGCAATGCGCGCCGACAGCCTGTTTGTAAATACGTCACGTGCTGGTCTTATCGAGGCGGGAGCGTTACGCGCTGCGCTTGATCTGGGCCACCCCGGCAAAGCCGCGATTGATGTGTTTGATGAAGAGCCCATTACCTGGCGTAATGATCCCTTGGTTACGCATCCCCGTTTAATTGCCACCCCACATATTGGCTTTGTGACTGAGGATGAATTTGAAATTCAGTTTGCCGATATCTTTGACCAGATTGTAGCCTATGCTCAGGGTGAACCCATCAATATGATCAACCCCACCGTTTGGGCGCACGCCTAACCCTTGCCAAGGCGTGCAATCATCAAAGGCATACTGAGGAAAATCAACATGACCCTGATAGTGTGATGAAAAGCGATAAAGGCCACATCAAAACCAAAAATTAACGCCAGTAACGTCACCTCATAAAGGCCGCCAGGGACAAAGGCCAACCACATCGCCAAAAGGTCTGCATCAATCACCATCGAAATGCAAACAGCAACCAGAATATATGCAGTCAAAATCAATGTTGTGGTGGCGAAGGCATCTTTTACATAAGTCAGCAATTCACGGAATGGCACCCGTGCCAAACGTGCACCAACCGCACCTCCAATAACCACCTGTGCCAGAATGACAAACTCATTAACACGCGGAATTTCCAGAATGCCGATCATGTGCAGGGCTGTACTGAGACAAAGTGGACCAAGCAAATGTGCCATTGGCAAACGCAACAACCGTGCTATCAGATAGCCAAATAAAGCTGTGCCGAGAAAAGATAATAGCTTCTGCCATGACAGATCGAAAAGGCTCGGCATTGCCTGTAAGGCCGTGTTCGATGCATAAACTGCGTCCTGCCCCTGAACAAATCCAAGCAATAATGGCGTCGTGCAAAATACGATAGCTACCCGTATCAAATGGAAAAGGGCGACAACATAGTCCTTTTCCACCAAGTCGCGTGCCACAACTATGGCTTCGGCCTGTCCACCCGGAATACTGCACAAAAAGGCTAGTTGTTTGTCATATTTGCGCACGCGCCGTAAATAAACAAACCCGATGGTGGTAACGGCAATGGTTGTGATCGCCATGATGGTAACAGTCACAAACCATTTTTCCAGATTAGACAGAATATCAGCGGTAAAATTAGACCCAATCAACACCCCAAGACCAAGGATTACGGGAATGTGAATCCAGCGTGCGACACCCATCCGGTTGCTAATTTGTGGAATGCTGGCACCGACCGCCCATACGCCAAATAGACTGCCCATCAGATAGGGTGCCGGAAACCCAGCATATAGAAAGCCGATGCCAGTTCCCAATGCGACTACAAAGGTCAGAGCCATCTTAGTGATATCAGCCCATAATTCGCCGCGCGTGATCATTTAGTCTATTTCTAGATTTTGTGATGTGCTTAATACGGCCAGTCGCGCTTTCAGGGCTTGGCGTAGGTGCTCCTGCGTAGCTTCTTGAGCCGCATCACCATCGCCACTTATGATAGCAGCGGTGATGGCAGCGTGTTCACTCTGGATAGAGGCACGGCGTTCCGGCAGGCTGTAGGCTGTAGCCCCAAGCAAAACCATTAATCGTGACAATCTTTGCATGGTCTCCAGCAAAAACGGGTTGCTAGCTGCGTTCCAGATCACAAGATGAAATTTGGCATTGTGCGCCGCCAGAACGCTGGGTGACGCATCCGAATTGATTAAGGAAATTTCGGTACTGGCAATCTGTGCAATCAAATCTTTTTCTGGTCTGCTGGCATGAATTGCCGTCAACCGTGCCGCAAGCCCCTCTAGATGTGCGCGCAGTTCATACAGGGATTTTATATCTGACCAGTTGAGCTTGCGCACACGCAGGCCATCTGCATCGACATGTAGTAAATTCTCAGCCTTTAATGCGGCAAGAGCTTCACGAAGCGGTGTCCGGCTGATATTCAATTCGGCAACAAGCCCGGTTTCGGTTAGCCGCGTTCCGGGGGCTAGACCGCCCGAATTTATCGCCGCAACAAGCATATGACGTAACCGCAAGGCCGCGGGCATGTCATTGCCATGTTCCTGAGTGACCTGATTTCCGATTTTATCCCAATCAACCACTGTCTTTCCTTGACTTAACACGCCGATTATTAATATGCATACATATGTATACAAAGAATAGCATAACAAGTTCAACCCCTAGGGAACATGCAATGTCTGAGCGCTGGGATGTTTTGATTATCGGTGCTGGTAATGCTGGTATCTGTGCCGCCATAACGGCGGCTGAAGCGGGGTGTAGCGTTTTGGTGCTGGAAGCTGCACCACGTGATATGCGTGGAGGAAACACACGGCATACGCGCAATTTACGAGCCATGCATGACGAGCCAACCGATGTTCTGACCGACAGCTATTCCTTTGAAGAATATTTTGAAGATTTGATGCGCGTCACCAAAGGCGTGACGAATGAGACGCTGGCTTCTATTACGCTTAGGCAATCGGATGATCTAACGCAGTGGCTGGTGGCGCGTGGTGTCAGGTTTCAACCAGCACTTTCAGGAACCCTGAACCTAGGCCGCACCAACGCCTTTTTTCTGGGCGGGGGGCGTGCGATGTTGAATGCGTTATGCCGCCATGCTGAATCACTTGGCGTCACTATTCATTATGATACGCCTGTTGCTGCCCTCACTATCGACGACGGGTTTTGTCATGGTGTTGAATTATCGGGCAGTGACACGGATATTGTGCCGCAAATAATTACGGCGAAAAAAATCATTACTACAGCTGGGGGATTCGAGGCTGATTTGGACTGGCTGGCCGAAGGCTGGGGAGATGCGGCAAAGAATTTTCTCGTTCGCGGAACACCATATAACAAGGGTGTGGTGCTTCGCAGTCTGCTGGATCAAGGTGCCAAGATGGTGGGTGAACTTGATCAATGTCATGCCGTGGCCATTGATGCACGGGCACCAAAATATGATGGCGGCATTGCCAGCCGGATTGATGGCGTACCTTTTGGCCTGGTTTTGAACAAGCATGCGGAGCGATTTTATGATGAGGGTGAGGATTTCTGGCCAAAACGTTATGCGATCTGGGGGCGTCTTGTGGCGACACAGCCCGATCAGATAGCCTATGCCATTCTTGATGCAGATGGGGTGAAACGCTTCATGCCGTCAGTTTTTACACCTATCACCAATGACACTATCGAAGGGCTTGCCAAACAGATTGATCTAGCCCCTCAAGCTACTCGCAATAGCGTCGAAGCTTTCAACGCCGCCTGCCCTAAAGGGCCGATTGACCAGTCAATTCTGGATGGCAAAGCAACAAATGGCCTGAGTCCCGAAAAGACAAATTGGTCAGCGCCAGTTATTAAACCGCCTTTTTATGGCTTTCCGTTGCGGCCGGGCATTACCTTTACCTATATGGGCGTCGAAGTGAATGAAAATGCGCAAATCCTTATGCAGAATGGCACGCCAACAGCGAACCTGTATGCGGCAGGTGAGATCATGGCGGGCAACATCCTTGGACAAGGCTATCTGGCGGGTATTGGCATGACGATTGGGGGCGTCTTTGGTCGCATCGCTGGTCAGGCTGCGGCGCGCTCTTTGAATAAAGTGGGATTAGTTGAATGAATTTATTCCAGCTCATAAATGATACAAATATAGCTTCATCTGCGGCGCATTTGGAAACAAGCCGCATCATGCAAATCTGTAATGCCTGTCGTTATTGTGAAGGATTTTGTGCGGTCTTTCCTGCGATGGAACGCCGCCGGACCTTTGAAGAGGGCGACACGGCATTTTTGGCCAATCTCTGTCATAATTGCGGGGCGTGTTATCATGCCTGCCAATATGCGCCACCGCATGAGTTTGCTGTGAATGTGCCACAGACATTGGCTGACAGGCGGCTGTCTTCCTATACAGATTATGCGTGGCCAACGCCATTGGCTGGGCTGTTTTCGCGTAACGGCCTTGTCGTCAGTATCATCTGTGTGATCGTATTTTCGATAGTTGTGGGCGCCATGCTGGCAATGATTGCCCCGCATTTGTTCTGGGGTGTTCATCTTGGAGAAGGAGCATTCTATCAGATCATGCCGCATAGCGTCATGGCGGGTATTCCGATGGCTATAATGGCGTTTGTCATCATGTCTCTGGTGATTGGCTGGCGGCGCTATTGGCGGGAAACGGGTGCTGTCTGGGGTGGTATGCCGAGCCTTGCTGATGCTTTCCATGCCGTGGCGACGCTGCGCAATCTGGGCGGTGACAATTCCGGCAATGGCAGTGGCTGTTCAGCTGTCGATGAACGTGCCAGCAATGCCCGAAAATGGTTTCATCATCTGACTTTTTACGGCTTTATGTTATGTCTTGCATCGACCTCGCTTGCCACTTTGTATCATTATCTGTTGGGGTGGGAAGCACCATATGGATATTTCGAGGCGCCAGTCATTCTTGGAACTGTCGGTGGTGTCATTCTTTGTATTGGCACTGCCGGTCTATGGCGGGAAAAACGCCGCGCCGCGCCAGCCACTTTATCGCTGGCCACCATGGGTATGGATTATGCCTTTATCTGGTTATTATTCTGGGTCAGCATGACCGGACTTATTCTGCTTGCGGTGCGCGAGACAAGTTTCATGGGCGTTGCGCTTGCTGTGCATCTTGGCCTTGTCTATGCTTTTTTCCTGATCATGCCCTTTTCGAAATTCGTGCATGGTTTATATCGCTTTGCAGCCTTACTTGCCGATGCAGGTGAACGCCAAGTTGCTTCTAGATATTGAACAATGACTATCTGTTTGACGAACGCGCTCAGGGAAATCAGGGCGATTAGCAAGCGCGTATAGATGCTTGCGACTAATGCCAAGAATAGCTGCCGCTTCTCTTGGGCGAACCAGAGTTTGATTGGATAGTGCGCGCGCGTACTCAAGAGCGCGTGACAGGCTATTTTGATTTTTATAATTAGACATTTCGAATTGCCTTCTAACAGTGCGTTAGAGGCAGTTCCAAAGTGCACATGTCTCTAACGCTGATTAACGTTATGAGACATCGCCCTTTGCCACTTGCAGTGCCGAGTGCTGTGGCCTTCCTGTGGGGATGTTAGATTGTCATGACCTAGGCATTCTTCAAGATAACGGATACTACGTTTTGATACATCATAGAATAGTTTTGTCTTACCTCCGCCTTTTAGTCGGTGATAGAGCGCCAGTGCGTCTGACAGTCTGTACTCACCAGTCGTGCAAGGCTTGGTTTCCTGCAGAACTTTAAGACCAAGCTCACGAGAATATATCATTTCCATCCGCAAACTATCCCAATAGCTTTCAAGCCTATCAGACAGAGCGGCGGCAGACTTGGCAGCTTTTGCTTCAGATTTTGTACGAAGTGAAATCTCGATCTTCCGCTTATTGAAGCGGTGCTGAAGATCAGAGGGGATTGATCGAGAGACGTAAAAGTTTCGTTTCGCTTGTAAAAGTATGCCGGCAACCTTACCCACACCATAGGAAATCAAACACCTGTTCTAAAACGTTAAACGTTTAGAAACAGTCACTTGAACCTTGGCCCGGGGACCTTTGATCTAGGAAACTGGAGCGGGTGAAGGGATTCGAACCCTCGACCCCAACCTTGGCAAGGTTGTGCTCTACCACTGAGCTACACCCGCGCGCACCCCTATTTTAGGGGGGTGCTTAAGCATCTGTTTTGTTAACAAAATTTATCTCAAGCCTAACCAAAATGGGGTGATTCTGGGGGTATTATTTCCCCAGCGCCCATCACAATAAGGTGGGATAAATATGCTAAAACGTAATCAAGTTCCAAAACAAACGCATATAAATCGCGAACCGCTGGATGCTGGTATAATCCAAGCGGTGACGCCACGCAAGAGACAAATTAAGCGATCAGCTTGTGATAACCCCGGTTTTTATATTCATGAGCCGTTTATGGAAGCCGGATGTTCAAATAAGTATCGGGTTTTTAGCGTTGCTTTTCGACATAAGGGGCGGCGCTTCAGCAAAACCATTGGTCATGATGGTGACATGACCGTGGCCGAAGCGCGCGCGATTGCCGCTCAGATTATCGGCGATGTGAAAACGGGTCGTTGTCACAAACCGATCACGCCGAAGGAGCGGCGCTTCGAGGTGTTTGCCGAAACATTCTTCAAACGCTACGGCCATAATTGGAAACCGGTGACGCTGGCGGGAAGCAGACGGGCTTATGAAGCCTATATTGTGCCGTTCTTCACGGGCATGGATGTTCAGACCGTCACGCCTGAAAATGTCCGACGGTGGTTCGCCGCGTTGCATGACAGGCCGGGGGCGGCGAACCGGTCATTGGCATTATTGTCGGTGATGATGCGCGAGGCCGAACGCTATGGTTATCGCGACGCAAACACAAACCCCTGCAAAGGTATGCGCCGTTATCGGCTCCGGAAACAAGAACGCTTTCTGAGTGATGATGAATACCGGCATCTGGGGCGTATGCTGGCGGCGCAGGAATCCGTCACGCCATTAAGGGTGGCCATGATCCGGCTGTTGCTGTTGACGGGATGCCGCAAGTCAGAAATCCGCACGCTGAAATGGTGCTATTACCGAAACGGCCGCAATGGTCGAAAGCATCTGTTTTTACCCGATAGCAAGACCGGTCAAAAAATGATTTATCTGTCCGATCCGGCCAGGGCTATTCTGGATAAAATACCGCGTAAAAGCGCATGGGTGTTTCCAACAACGATCAAGCGCAAGCGCGGGCGACCCCGCAAGGATGCGGTGCCGTTCTTTGATATAGACTTTTGGAATATATTTAGAACCCGCGCTGGGCTTGATGATGTGCGGCTACATGATCTGCGGCATTCCTATGCCAGCCTAGCGATCCGCAATGGCGTGTCACTGGTGACGTTGGGGCGGTTGGTGGGGCATGTCGATCCAGAAACAACACTACAATATACGCATCTGACGGATGGGGCGCTTGGCGATGCGGTAGAGATAATCGCACAATCCTTCCTTGATGAGGATGTGGTCGAACCTGATAAGGCTCTCTTCGATAAAGCAGGCACGTCATGAAGCGGTGCAAAAGCCTGAGTGATGATCTGGTCGCCCGCCTGCCAGCCGCATCGAATATGAAATCGCGTGAATATACAATATATGACCGTGCGGTTTCGGTGTTTGGTGTACGGGTGCGTGATACGGGACATAAAAGCTATATTCTGATGACCAAGCGCAAAGGACGCCCCCTACGCATGACGATTGGTGCGGTGCAACATATGACGTGCGATGCGGCGCGGCAACGGGCTCTGGATCATCTTGCCACGGATTGTGGTGCGTCCTCTGATCCAGCTATCACGCTTGGCGCGTTGGTTGCGGGGCGATGGCATGATGAACATTTAATGCGGTGCAAGCCATCGACCCAGCGCACATATCGCAACATGCTACAAAATCAGCTGATCCCCAATTTTGGTACGATGCAACTGGATGCGATCACGCGTGAGGCGATTGCGGACTGGTTCGACAGGTTCAGCCAGACCGCGCCGGGCAATGCCAATCGCGGGCTGATCCTGTTGAACCAGATCCTTAACTTTGCCGTGCGACATGGCTTGCTGGCGAGGAATGTGGCGGCGGGTCTGACCAAGAATAAGGGCAAAAAGCTGACCCGTTTTTTATCAGGTGAGGAGCTAGCCAGACTCTATCATGTGATGGATGAACATGTTGCCGATTGTCCGCGTACAGAACGCAAACAGGGGCGTGATATTGTGCGGTTATTGATCCTGACCGGATGTCGCAAAGGCGAGATTTTGCGCCTGCGCTGGGATGAGATTGATGGTGATCGATTGCGTCTCAAAGACAGTAAAACCGGACCGCGCGAGGTGCATTTGTCACTGTCAGCACGCGCCATATTAGACCGCCATAAAAGAGCTACGCGAAGCCATGCAGGGGGGCATGGGAGCCAATATAGAGACGGATATGTTTTTCCGTCAAAGATATGCCCGGATCAACCGATTACGAGCATTGAGAGCTTTTGGTATGCGGTGCGCCAGCGCGCCGGACTGGATGACGTGCGGCTGCATGATCTGCGGCACACATTCGCCAGCCATGCGGTGATGAGCGGCGTGCCGCTGCCAGTGGTGGCGCGATTGCTTGGGCATTCCAAAATCAGCATGACGATGCGCTATGCCCATGTCGGCGATGCGCAAGCCGCAGCGGCGGCGGAACTGGTCGGCGCAAGAGTGGCGGAATTGCTGGATGTACCCTAGTCGGCCTTCAACAAATCAGCGAAGGACAAGGTGGAACTTTTCGGTCTATTGCTATCTGGTAGTAGCCAGATTTTAAGTTTCATCGGCATTTGTGTGGCCACACCGCTGAATATGCAGGTGCCGACTGGAAGGACGGGTATAGATTCTTCGGTTAGTTTGTCGATGTAAGAAACCGCCTTGGATATTGCCCGCAGATCACCTTCATTGATCAGTCGGTGGATAAAATAATTATGCGCCTGCGACGTAATGGTGGGTGATATATCGCTGGGGCGCTGGCTGGCGATTGTAACAAAAGTACCAAATTTGCGGCCTTCCTTTATGATCTCTTCAAAGGTTTCCAGACGATAGCTTTTCCAGCTTTCGGCTTCACGCGAAGACTCGGTTGACAGAATATTATGAGCCTCGTCGATTACTATCGACAGAGAGCCTTGGTCCACATTGCTCTTTTGATCCTGATAAATTTTGCGACACACCAGCAGAGGAATGGTTTTCTTCATTTCCAGATTGACGTCATTCAGCGAGATGATCACCACATTTTTGTCAAAAAGAGAGTCCTCGGAATTAGGATCAAAAATTTTCTCGATGTCGGCTTGTTTACTTTTCAGTTTATTGATAACCGGCGCTATATGCTCATTTTGTGCACGATTTGACAGGACGTCATAAATCAATTGAACGTAACAAATGATAATGAGGGTCGATAAAATGTCGTTAGCAGGTGTAAAACTTGATGCTGCATGAAATGCTTTTGTTTGCTCAATATGGTCAGGTTTGGAATGAAAGAATATGTTGTTGTTCGACTTAAGCATGAATCCTTCTGATTTATTGTGCCACTCAAGATCATCTGTTAGTGCTTGCTCGCCATTCCCTTTTTCATCAGAACGCAGAATTTGCGAGAGATAGTCTAACAATAGGAAAGCCCGATCCTTGTCGGCCATTTGTAAAATTTGTTGCACTTGCAGTGTCAGAGTGTTTCGGAGGTAACAAACCGGATCTTCAGACTGAAAAATTTTGTGATAGAGACCAATTGATCGCCGTAGGAATGGCTTTTGCGTCTTCTCGGTCGCGTCTGCCAGTATCGAGATCATTTCAAGATTCAGCAGACTGTCAACATCAAGCGGAATTTTCCGGCCATTATCATTGCGGGTGGACAGATTGTAGATTGATTTCTTGGTGGTTAGGCAATCATCCCTTGAATATTCCCCATTGAAATCGAAAATGATCACTCTGCATCTTTTAGTGAAGTGATCGCTGTTTTCTGTCTGCATGCGTTTTATAAATGCCTGATAAAGATGAGCCAATGTGTTTGACTTCCCGCTACCCGTATTTCCGAAAATGGCAATATGGCTGTTCATTAACCCGTCAATAGGAAGTTCAATTTTGTATTTTTCGTAGGCTGTTTCTCCGATTGTGATGGAAAGATCACCTTCTTGTTTCAGAAGGTTGTGGATTTTCTGAATGCGATCCCGCGTCGGGACAAAAGCCTGATTACCTATCAGGGGAAGTTCCGACGTGCCCCCAGTAAACATGCCCCGATTGTTGATGAAGCCAACCAGCGAGACTTCCAGTTCTCGTTGGAAGAGTCCGTTATTGGCTCGATCCGTTTTCTTGGAGCCGTCCGGTTCGGAATGTTCTCCATCCACCTTGCCAATCAGTGTCAAAAATCCTTTCTTCATCTCCACATAACTGCCGACAGCGACACTCTTTACCAGATCACCATCAAAGAATATGTCTGGCAGGTTTTTGGCCTTGTCCATCCTGATAGATACCTTGCGGCCACTGACCCCCGTAACCTCCCCAATCCGAAGTACCGCTTCCTGATTCAGCCTATGATCAGTCATGTATCGGAACCACGGTGAGGCATTATGGCACCGAGTATGGAAATGAATGTTTTGAACTTAATCTTTTGCTTATTGATCGGCGTGATAATAGTGACGTTTCTATGAGCCTCAAATTTCTTCCTATACTTCTTAGATTCATCTTCATTGAACGCGAAGATCAGAATTTTCAAAGTGGGGTTTCTAAGTGCTCGCTTTGTAATATTAAGGATGTGCTCGTCATCAAAAGAAAATCCTAAGACAAGAAGCACGGAATTTTCTCGATCCAGTGCATTGGCAAAAATTCGAAGTAGATCGTAATAGGTGCCTTCAAGCAGCGTCTTGTTGAACTTGTTTAGATTCGGAAGAATAAGTGCGAGCTGTTCCAAGGCACTACGGATGCCATCGGCGTCCGTCTCCTTTATGCTAGAAAGCTCAATCGCGGTCTGTCTCAATTTGACGGAGTTTTCGATGATGCTCCATGAAAGTGACCCATGAAGCTTGCACAGGTTAATTGACGGCATCTCGGCAGAGTGGCCATAGACCGATGATGACCGATAAACCCTGTCGAAATACTTTTCTGGTGTGAAAGGAACAGGTTTGCCTAAAGGTACGTTCCGATCAAAACCATCATTCAGGATCAGAGACGGAACAATGGTGCAAGCGTGCTCGATAAACAGATCGTAATTGGTCGAGAAGATCGTGGCCTGTCTGGGAAGAAGTGGAGTCTGGCGCTTGAAAAGAATGTCGTCAAGAAGTTTGAGAAAGTTGACATAGGTTTCGAATGTGTCGCCGCTTGACTGATCAACAGCTACCATGTCTCGAATGAATTTGAAGGCCTCGAGGTTTGCTTTTTCATCTTCTCCTGCTTCCAAATTTTTATTTATAGTTTTCTCGATATTGCCGAGGACGTTTATGGCTGGCCTCGAGGTACCCGCACCAATCAAGAAGTTAATGTTTCCAGATTGGATATAAGGCGAAATAGCGTCACCGAGGCACTTTACGCACTCATTTTCAGTTACATCAATGTTGTAAACCCGTGTCATGCACTAGAAACTAGAGGGTATAGTATTAGTATGTCAAACACTTGATTTATATAAGAAAACTATAATTTAAGAGTAAGATTTAACTGGTTCAATTCTTTTTGTACTGTTAATCTATGATACTTAACTTAGAGAGGTATCCATGCCACCGATTTTCCCTGCGGGGATATAGCCGGTGGTTGCCAGTTTTTCATCATTAGGGTCTGCATCAGCAACCACGGGCTATTTTGAAAAAGACGGCTATTATGCACGCGATGATCCGGAGCATCGGCAGGCGAGTTTCTGGTATGGACGCGGTGCCGAAGAACTTGGCCTTGCCGCCCCGCGTGATGACCCGGACGCCCGCGCCCGCCATATCGATGCCGAAGACTTCCGATCCATCCTTGAGGGCTATGTGCCGGATACCGACATCCGCCTTGGTCATAAGCGCGATGGTGAACATAAACACCGCCCGGGTTTTGACCTAACACTATCGGCGCCGAAATCGGTGTCGCTGGCGGCGTTACTGCATGGCGATAAGCGGGTCATTGCGGCGCATGATGCGGCGGTCAAAGCGACGCTCGATCATGTTGAACAAAACTATCTGCAAGTGCGCATTCACGACCCTGCCACTGGCCGTAAGCCGCGTTTTAATGCCCCGCATTTGATCGCTGGTGTGTTCCGGCATGAGGCAAGCCGTAATCTTGATCCACAGCTTCACAGCCACGCTGTCATTGCCAATATGGTGCGGGATAATGAGGGCAAATGGCGTTCCGTTGAACCAACCGAGATATTTCAGAATAAAAAGCTGCTTGGGGCGTTCTACCGCAATGAACTGGCGGGCAACCTGATCGAACTGGGCTACAAGCTCGATCCGTTGCAACTTGGCACTATGCAGTCCTTTGAGATATCCGGCTATGACAAGGCGTTGCGTGATGCCTTTTCCACCCGCCGTCAGGACATTCTGAAATATATGGATGAACGCGGATGGGAGAAAAATGAGAAGATGGCGCAGCGCGCGGCGCTGATCACAAGAGGGCGCAAGAATGAACCCGACCGTGCTTTAATGCATGCGCAATGGGGCGAACGGCTGGCCGAATTACAACGTGACGGTATAGGGCTTGGCATCACCACCCCGCGCCGGACAGCGGCATTGGCCGAACGGGTGGCGGCGATGAACACGCCCGATATGCGTAATGAGATAGCGCAGGGCGCACTGGCCTGGGCGCTTGCGCATCTGGAAGAACGCAAAACCGTATTCACGCATCCTGAGCTGGTTGCAACGGCTTTAAGTCAGACACCGGGTAAGACCGGACTGGATGAAATTGAGACGGGATTGACCGGTCTTAAGAATTCGGGCCGTGTGATCGACGCTGTTATCCCCGATCGGCGATCTGATCGGGCTATGGCCGTTTTGACCACGGATCGCGCGATTGAGACTGAACGCGATATTCTGCAACGGCTTGAGCATGGACGTGGCGGCGGCGGTTCTGTCCCTGTCACACGTGATCTGGAACAGACACTGACAAGCGGGCAACTAACATCCGGACAGCAGGATGCGATCCGCACTATTTTGCAAAGTGATGACAAAATCATTGGCATTCAGGGGCGGGCGGGTACAGGTAAGACGCATATGCTCAACACCGTGGTTGATCTTGCCGAGGATGCCAAAATTTTCGGCTTGGCACCAACGGCCTCGGCCGCGCGTACGCTGGAAGCCGAAGCACAGATACCCGCCGGTACGCTGCAAGGGTTTTTAATGCGTAATGCTGGGCTTGCCGATGGCAGTATGGATCCGGCGCGGGTGGCGACGATCAAAGCCAGATTAGACGGTGCCATCATTGTCGTTGATGAGGCCTCGCTCGCCAGCGCGGTGGAAATGCGTGATCTGCTACAGATCACTGACAAACTTGATCTACAGCGTCTGGTGCTGGTTGGTGACACACGGCAACTGAACGGTGTTGGTGCGGGTGCGCCTTTTCGGCTGATGCAACAGGCGGGCATGGAAACGGCCAGTATGCGTGACATTGTACGCCAGCGTGATCCGTTGCTGAAAGACGCCGTGCATGAGGCCAGCCTTGGGCGCGGCGAAGCGGCGCTGGAGATGCTGAAAGAGTCAGTGATCGAAACGGACAAACAATCTTTATCCATTGAAGCGGCGGAACAATGGCTGGAGCTTGGAGATGACGAACGTGCGGCCACTTTGCTGGTGGCACCGATGCGTCATCAGCGCGATGAGATTAACGAACATATCCGTGAGGCACTGGTCGATGATGGCACAATTCATGGTGATGTGATGGAGATTACGCGGCTGGATTCTTATTGTATGACGCGCGCACAAAAACAGGATCCGGCAAATTATCAGGCAGGTGACAAAGTGGTCTTCGCCGTTGACAGCAACCGGACTGGCCTGAAGGCAAATGAGATATATACCGTTGCCGATCATGATGAACGATTTGTCACACTCGTGGATGGTGATGGTGAGATGCGCTGCTTTGACCCTGGTGGCGGCATCGTCACCCGCCGTGATATAGCATCACGGCTTGATGTGTTTGAACCGGTGGAGATGTCACTGCAGGCGGGCGATCATATACGCTGGACGCGCAATGATAATGCGCGTGGTTTGATTAACGCCCGGCAGGCAGAAGTGACAGACATCACATCCGAGCAGGGCATCCAGTCGGTTCATATGCGTACCAATGATGGGCGCACCCTGTCACTGGATCACGATGATCCGCAGCTTGGCCATTGCGATTATGCCTTTGCCAGCACGGCACATGGCGCGCAGGGTCAGACAATGGACAGGGTGATCGCGGTGATGGACAGTGACCATGTCGCGCTTAGTAACCAGAAGACCTTTTATGTCGAGATCAGCCGCGCGCGTGATGAAGTGACCATCGTGACCGATGACCGGCTACAGCTTGCCGACACGCTGGCAAGCAACAGCGGCGAGATGGCCTCGGCGCTGGAGGCGATTGGTGAGGTAACGACAAGAGAGGCACCAGCGGCACCCGCCCTTGATGTGAACCATGACAGGGTAACAGATATCGCTACTGCCGAAATGACGCCCACCGAACCAATGCTGGAGCGGTATGACGAGCCGCCCCCACCAACGCATGAGGCTGAATATGGTGAGACGGTTCGGCATGAACCGACAAGCGAAGACGGATCAATTGTTACGCGTGAGAGAGAGCCGGAGCCGACAGAAGAAAAAACCAAGGAACGAGACATAGGCATGGAGATGGGGCTGTGATCGGGGACGCGCTGGAAGCAGTCATACAGGCATTGATCCAGTTAATATGGAGAGTCGGCTTTATGATCTTTCTGCCAGTTCTCGGCCTCTATTATACGCGCTGGCACAAGCCGCTAATTGTGGTGCTGCTGCTGATACCGGTGCTGATGGTATCAATTGAAGTGCATCGGCAGTGGCTCACGGACAAGCATCGTTTCGTGACGGCCTACGTCATCGCGAAGACCGAGCATTTGCCGTTCATCTATCATAATGAACGATCTTTTCCCGATATTGTCCTCGGCCTCAACTTTCCTGACGAATGGAAGACCTATGGTGACGCCAGGGTAGCATTGTTGCAGTCACGAGGTGGCCGAGACTACTGGACGGTGAGATATTTTATTGACTGGCAATGGGGCAAGGCCATTCAGCTTAATTTGTGTTTCATCGCGCTTGGCTACGTCTATGGCGCATTTTACGCGATGCTCGCGGCCCGGGCGGCGCTGCGGGAGCACTAGCCTCAAATCTGGTTCTCCTCAAAATATTCAAGGCGTCCTCAAAGACGCATCTTACGCATGAGGCGTTCGGTAAAAGTCCGGTGTTTGTTCGGGTCATCATTCGCGGCGAGCAGCAGACGGAGCTGATGTTCCTGCGCCGTGTTGATCTTCGCCGCCCTGTCCGTTTCGATGGCAAGCGTCTGAAGAATACGGCGTAATTCGGCATGGAGTGACTGAAAAACCTCCTGCGCCTGCGCGATCTCGGTTGATTGCGGGTCCGGCTGGTCGGGATCCTGTTCAGCCACAAGCTCCGTTTTCAGACGATCAAGCACCCGTTCGATATCCGTCAGGCGGTTCGAGATATTCACCGTAAGCGCGGTCTGTTTTTCTGCGCTATAGTCCTTGTTGTTTTCATCCTCGTTGCGAACATAGGCGTCTGCCGCGTCTTTCAGGAAATGCGAAACCGACAGGCCGCGTTCAGTTGCCCATTCTCTGATTTGTGCCATCTCAGAGGGCGTCATCGAGATGGAGGTTCTTTCGGGTTTCGTCCGATTCTTCATCACCCTAGAACCCCAGTTGCCACGCGTTGATCCGCTTCTCCACCTCGGCGCGGATCGCTTCTAGGCGATCTGTGTCGCCGCGCCGGGTCATATTCTCTTCGGTAATTTGCATCAGAGTCAGCACTGCGTGAAGCTGATCCCACTGCGCAGTTTCCGGCAATGCAGATTGGTCTGCATCTGTCGTGATTGGGGATGGCGTGAGTACCCGTTGCAGCACAAAACGCGAGATCGGCATGCCGGCCACCCGCGCCATCTCCGTGACCGCTTGCCATTCGGAATCTGTAGCCGAAATACATCTGTTTTTGCGTTTGCGGTTTTTGGTATCCATAGGAGACTATATGAGGCCGATGGATATTTTCTCAAATCACGAAATTGTGATTATATTAGCATTTTTAGCTACCTAGTAATGGTTGACTCACCCGGTTGCCTTGTTTTTAGATGTTATGTCACTCGGGTAGCGCGTGAATAAAACCGCTCCGGATTGAGGTTGTTTTTCTGTTTCCTTCTTCGTTTTCCTCAGGCTCGCGCCGCCCGGAATCGTCAAGCAGGAGGAAACAGCCATGCCATTCGTCAGCACTAATAGCGCGAGATTCGACACCACCACAAACGCCTATCAACTGACCATCGCCGAAAACAGCGCCGTCGGCACTCTTATCGGCAGGATCGCGTTCGAAGGTGAAAGCGGTGCTGTCGGCAGCGTCTATTTCAACAAGTCCGGCGCTGACGCGGCGAAAATCCGTATTGAGCCCGACGGCTCTATCTATGTCGCCTCGGACGAACCCCTGAATTATGAAGCCGTTGGCGGGCCACCGGTACTGGATGTTGATTTTTCCGTGCTGTTTATCGGTTCGGACGGCTCTGTTGAACAGAGTGCCACCTCCGGGTCCCGCGTAGCGACAACCGATGTCGATGAAGGGCCGACCTTGCGCGTGGAAGTGGAGACCGATCCGTTCGATGAACATGTGGTCGACAGGAACGGCATCACCGACACCACGGCCTTTGCCAGCCTCACCGGAGAGGATGAGGATGACGATACGGTGACCTACAGCCTGTCCGGCGATCATGCCGGGTTGTTCCATGTCGTCGATAACGAGGTGCGGCTGAAAGATGTCACGACATTTGATTTCGAGACGCTGGGTCCCTCGATCGACCTGACCGTCACTGCCGCATCGACCGGAGCCGGGGGCGGCAGACAGACCACCGAACAGACCATCACGATCACCATCAATGATGTGAATGAACCGATTATCTGGAACCACGCCCCGAAAACCTTCACCCTTGCCGAGAACAGCAACGCCAGCACCCCTGTCGGCAGCGTTTCGGCGCAGGATGGGGATGGTGATCCGGTCAGCTACAGCATGTCGGGCGAGCACGCCGACAAGTTCGATATCGACCGCGACACCGGCGCGATCACAGTCAAGACAGGCGCGGTGCTGGATTATGAGGAATTTGCCGCCACCAACGGCGTCTTCACCTTTCAGGTTCACGCCGCCGCCAATGGCCCGGAGGGACGCACCAGCGACGAGGAACAGACCGTCACCATCAATCTGACGGATCTGAATGAACCCACCGGCTGGAATCACGCGCCGAGGGCCTTCACCCTTGCCGAGAACAGCGTTGGCGGCACCCCCGTCGGCGCTGTATCGGCGCGTGACGGTGATGGTGATCCGGTCACCTACAGCCTGACGAATACCCTGGCCGGAAAGGAAGACAATGAGGCCGGAAAATTCCAGATCAACACCACAACCGGCGCGATCACGGTCAGGGACAATGCGGTGCTGGATTACGAGGCGCAGGCCGGCGCACCGCTGAGCTTCAAGGTCGTTGCCATCGCGGAAGGTCCGGACGGGCGGACCAGCCGGGCGGAGCAGGAGGTTACAGTCACCCTGTCGAATGTGAACGAGCCGATCTCCTGGAACCACGTCCCGCGGACCTTCACCATCGCCGAGAACAGCACCGGCAACACACCCGTCGGCGCGGTGACGGCGCGCGACGGTGACGGTGATCCGATCACCTATACCAAGTCGGGTGACGATGCTGACAAGTTCGATATCGACCGCGACACCGGCGCGATCACGGTCAGGGACAATGCGGTGCTGGATTACGAGGCACAGGCTGGCACGCCGTTGAGCTTCACCGTCATCGCCACCGCCAGCGGGGCGGACGGGCGGATCAGCACCTCGGAGCAGCAGGTCACGGTTCACCTGTCCAACGTGAATGAACCGATTATCTGGAACCACGTCCCGAAAACCTTCACCCTTGCCGAGAACAGCAACGCCAGCACCCCTGTCGGCAGCGTTTCGGCGCAGGATGGTGACGGCGATCCGGTCACCTACAGCATGTCCGGCGATCACGCCGACAAGTTCGATATCGACCGCGACACCGGCGCGATCACGGTCAGGAAAGGCGCGGTGCTGGATTATGAGGCATTTGCCGCCACCAAAGGCGTCTTCACCTTTCAGGTTCACGCCGCCGCCAATGGCCCCGATGGTCGCACCAGCAATTCATCACAGACCGTCACCATCGATCTGACGGACCTGAATGAACCGACCGGCTGGAATCACGCGCCGAAAACCTTCACCCTTGCCGAGAACAGCAACGCCAGCACCCCTGTCGGCGCGGTGTCGGCGCGCGATGGGGATGGCGATCCGGTCAGCTACAGCCTGTCCGGCGTCCATGCCGACAAGTTCGATATCGACCGCGACACCGGCGTGATCACGGTCAAGAAAGGCGCGGTGCTGGATTATGAGGGTTTTGCCGCCACCAACGGCGTCTTCACCTTTCAGGTTCACGCCACCGCCAATGGCCCGGACGGGCGCACCAGCAGCGGCGAACAGACCGTGACCATCGATCTGACCAATATAGACGAACCCCCGACATTCGTTGATGCCGCCGGACAGGTCATAATGTCCGACACGGCCGCGGTCGATGAAGGCCAGACCGGTGCGGGGCTGGCCGCGCTGGCGACATTGCGCGCAGTCGATCCCGATGGTGATCCGGTCCTTGATATCTATGTCACCTCGCATGCCAATCTGTTCCACAAGGTTGGCGATGAATTGCGCCTGCGGCCCACGGTTGAGCTGGATTATGAAAACCTGCCGGATGACGCGGTGGATGGCGTCATTCCGGTGCGGGTGACGGCGGTCAGCCGGAAGCCGGGCCAACTGCCGAAACTCACCCATATGACCGTGAATGTCGAAGTCGGGGATGTTGGACCAATCGACAGCGTCAGCATCGGCACCGCCGAACACCCGAACATCGTGCAGGTGGATGCCGCGGTTGGCGACGTTGTCGGCCGGGTGGCGGCGTCATCACCAACCGGGGATGCCATCACCTATGGCCTGACCAACGCCGATAGCAGCGTATCGCGATATTTCACCATCGGGGATGATGGCACCATCACCATGAAGGCCGGCATTACCGATCCGGTGTTTCTGTTGCGCGGTTACGTTCCGCTGACGGTGACGGCCAGCGCCGGCGGCGAGAGCGAGAGCCGGGACATAACCATCCAGGTGAACAGCATCACTGGGGTTCATACGAGACCTTTCCCCAGTCTGGCCGGGCGGACGAAGACGGTTCAGCTGGACCTGCCGTCACGCGACGGCGATGGTGACTTGCTGCATTTTGTCCCGACAAACGGTATGGTCACAACGGCCAATGGCGGCCGGTACAGCGTCGCCGCCGACGGTACCCTGACCTATACCGCCAGGGCGGGGTTTGAGGGGTACGACAACGTTATGGTGACCTATGGCGACAGCCGCGGCGGTACGTCACAAATCCGAATGGAGTTCGATGTCAGCCTGCCAACCGTAACGGTGGTTGAGGGGCAGTCGCAAACCGTGACATGGGACCTGTTGAACCTTGCCGGGCTGGCAGACCCGTCGGGCAGCGTGCGATTCACCACCCTGCCAACACGCGGGACGTTGCAGGTGAAGCGCGGTGAAAATATCGTCGACGTGACGACATCGATGGATATCAGCGCGGCCGACATCGCCGGTGGGCGGCTGACCTACCGCGCCGAGGCGAATTTCGACGATGCGCACTGGCAGACCGCCGGATTCACCCTGACGCATCAGGGCGATTCCCGGTCCGGCAATGTCGCCATCGCGGTGCGGGATTTCGACATCACCGACCTGCAGCATATCGATGACAGCCAGGATTCGCGGTATGAACTGAAAAATGCGCGTGATGTGAAGTTCATCGACATTGGTGACCGCACCTTCCTCCTTGCAACAGGTGGTAAAGATGACGGTGTGACAGTGTTTGAATTTAACCCAGCGACAAAGCGCCTGACCTTCACCGACAGTATCAGTGACAATACAGCCTACACGCTGAATTCCGCCTCGGTGATGGTGCATGTGGAGAAGAATGGCAGGCATTTCGTTTATGTTTCCGGCAATGAAGATGACGGAATCACCCGCTTTACCCTGACATCCGATGGGGAGCTGGAGTTCGAGAACACGCCCGGGGCAGTGGTCCGTAACAGCCAGGATTCCCGATACACCATGGATGGTGGGCGGTCACTGACACTGGTGCAGTTCGACAATGCCGATTATCTGATCGCCGCCGGAAATAGCGATACCGGATACACGGTGTTTCGCATCGCTGACAATGGCGATCTGAATTTCGTCCGCGCCGTCACCGCGCCGGTAACCGGTGATAACGGACAATCTCTGTCACTTGGCAGTCTGTGGGGCGGAATCGCGGCTGAGGCAGGTGGGCAGACATATTTTGTCATTGGATCAGAGACGAATGACAGTCTGTTTGTCTATCGCATGGCATCGGACGGCGACGTGACCCTGACCGACACATTGACCGACACATCCAGCCTTGAACTGGACCATCCCCGCTTTGGCGATAGTTTTTCTATCGGCGGCCGGACCTTTCTGACGGTTGCCGCGGGGGGTGATGACGGATTTGGAATTTATGAACTTTCCGCCGCCGGCAGGCTGTCTGTCATTTCAAGCATTCGCGACAGCGCAAGGCTTGAACTGGATAGTGCCTGGGACAGCAAGGCTTTCACCCTTGACGGCCAGACGTTCATCGTAACCACCGGACATAACGATGACGGCTTTTCGATCTTTCTGGTACAGGATGACGGCACGCCGCGATTCCTGCGATCCGTCGCCGACAATAACGCGCGTCAGCTTGACAGAACCGAACATGTGTTTTTCACCCGCGCCGATGATGGTGATCTGGTGATGGCCGTAGCTGGTTGGCGTGATCACGGCATCTCGCTGTTCGAGATTGATCTGGACGATCCCGATGCGGCGAACCCGCTATTGACCCCGATGCCCGAGATGTGATGCGGCCACCGGGGCCCCCGGATTTTGAATTTTCAGAGGGATTCATCCCGCGCCGTGACGCCCGTTCTGCCGCGGCGAAATCCGCCACCACACGGCTACAGAATCGGAACGTCATGTCCGGGCTGGTCGAACCAGTCCTCAATCTCGGCATAGAGGCCGTGATAATCCGTCCCCGGAATGCCATAGAGGAACTGCAGCGCGTTGATGTCGTTCTGCGTGATGGTGCTTTTTTCCACCGGACCATAGGTCATGATGCTGTTTGATGTATTTTCTTCATCCGGGGTTTTTCCGAAATGTCCCTGTTTTGGCGGGCCGGTATGGGTAGACGAATCCGTATAGCCAAACGGATGAGCAAGACCCAACACATGCCCTATCTCATGAATATAGGTTGAAATATGAATTCCTAGTCCCGTACTTACCCCGCCCCCCCACCGGACCAGGCTTGCAAAGCCCCCTGAAGACCCAGAATTTTTATTGATGGAAAACTCCAACGCCCCCAACGAATGGGCATTATGCGCCACCTCAATGAAATCGATAGTGAGGAATGTTTCATATTCGGCCAGCGCGCGTTCCACCTTCGCCCGCGCCGCGTCAATCGTCTGCTGGCTGTTCAACCGCTTTGTGTTCAGCGACCATGACATATGAAGCGTGCTGCCATCGGGCGGTGTCCACCAAGCCTCGCCATCGAGCAGATATTTCAGATATTGTGTCTGCGTGGCGGTTTCCTGCGGCGTCAGGCCGGAACGATAGTCGCGGAACCAGTCATCGATCAGCCCGGCGATGCGCTCCTTCAGAACCTCCGAATCCATCCGCAGATAATGGTATACCATCCCGATCGAATCGCCGCGGGTGGCTTCGGTCCGCTCCACCGTCTCGCCATGCGCGTTCACCACCGGCAAATCCTGCACCGTCAGTGCCAGATCGATGGTCTCAACCGTGCCGTCGGGCGCGGTGCGGGTGAGTCGCAAATCATAGGTGCCATCGCCCCCCACGTCGCGGTCATCCTCGGCATCCAGCAGGTGATAGTCGCCCGGGTCCTGTTCCCCGTCGCCATCCGGATCATAAGGCACGAACCAGATTTTCCCCGTCGCCGCGTCCACCCGGAAGAATTGATTGTCGGGCGCGCCGGCCGCCGGTGCCATCGTGAAGACACCCGTGCCATCCAGATCGATGATCGGTTTTGTCAGCGGGTGGTTTTCATGGATTTCCCGCGCCAGGTTGCGGGTTGCGGGCGTGGGCGGTGGCGGCGCGGGCGTGGTCACGGTGACGGGATCGCTGGTGAAGCTCCGCGTGTTGCCGAGGCTGTCGGTGACGGTCAAGATGGCCCGCCATTCGCCGGCCTCGCCCACACCCGGGGTCACGCTGTTACCGGTGACAGGCCGGCCGTCATCACCCGTGACCGGCACGCCGTCACGGGTCCAGGTGACGAGTTGCGAGGCGATGCCGTCATCATCGCTGGCGCGGGATGTGGCCGTCAGCGCCTGGCCTGTCCGCGGTGACGCCGGGCCGGTGACCGTCACCGATCCGGTGGCCGGGTCGTCGGCATTGGTCAGTTGGAGAGTGAGTATGCGCCGAACGCTATGGCCAGCATCGTCTGTCGCGGTGATCCGAAGGGTGATCACGCCGTTCGGATTGTTGGGGTCCTCATAGTCGAGCTGTTTATCTGGTCTGATGATCAGCTGATTGTTCTGTAGCGCAAAACGTTCATCAACCTCCCATTCACCATCCCGCTGGCTTTCGACCCGGATCTGGTCAAGGTCATGATTTGGGTCAATGACTAAAACTCTGATACCGGTGTTGAGGGAACGTTCGGTGCGTTCGTCACCCACAGTTTCCATGATAGCTTGATGTTCGTCATTTATTGTGATGTGTGGTGGTTTGGATGGGGCAGCGTGCTGTCTGACATCCTCCGGATCAAGAGGGTCAAAAATAACGATTTTTGAAACAGCGGTTTTGCTAAATGTTGTGTTGCCAGCACCTCTGACATTGGGAAAATACAGCGCAGAAATGGTGAATTGCAATTCAGCAAGACCGTTCACACCTTCGGCATCGAGATCGACATCTCTGCCAAGGAAAAGAATGCCTTCACTGCTAAGGCGCAGCAGGTGGCTGTGCTTGCCGCCAAGTGTATACAGCGTATAGCCGGGTGATAGATTCGGGTTCAGGTGATCCCCATAGCGCACTTTGCCGATAATGTGATAGTCATCGACAGTTTCCGGCAATGAAAACACGTAAGCATTATCTTCGAATATGCCGGTCTCGGTGCTGAAAAACCGGATATTCTGTCCAGGATATTCGGTTACTGGCGCAGAGGATGATGGTGTTGGATTTGATGTGCCAGATCCGGTTACTGTGAATTCCTGTCGTACCCATTCATGTGTATTGAAGTTGTTGTCATGAATAAGCACGGTCAGCACATATGTTCCAGGTGTGCTGGGCGTGAAAGATTGCGATCTGGATACTGGCTCGGTGCGGGTTTCGTGTAGCCACAAATATGTGTATTCAAGCGTGCTGACATCCGAATCATGAGCGTCTATCTCTGCAGTAAGAGATGTGCCTGTTTGAACCGATCCATTGCTGAGCCCTGTAATCGACAGGCTGTTCACGATTATCGGTTCATCCGCATTGGTCAGCTGGATGGTAAGGTTGCGATAGACGCTGTTGCCAGCAGCATCGGTTGCGGTGATTCGCAGTGCGATTTCGCCGTTTGGATTGTCCAAATCTTCATAATCGAACTGCTTGCCGGCCTTGACGAATAATGTGTCATTACGCACTTCAAATCGGTCATCGGCCTGCCAGCGTCCATCCTGCTGGCTTTCGATCCGAATTTGATCAAGATCATCATTCGGATCGCCAGTGATAACGGATATCCCCGTGGGACGCGACGAAACGGTACGTTCGTCCCCCACAGTTTCGCGAATCATGGTCTGGTCACCATCAATGCCGATATAGGGCGGGGCCGGTGTCACGGAGTCCGGTTCGCTGTGTGGATTGAGCGGATCAAAAATAACAACGCGTGAGACAGCCGTCCTGGCAAACTCCAACGTTCCGTTTTCCCTGTCGTGGGGCCAAAAGAGTGCGGAAACAGTAAACTCCAGTTCAGCAAGGCCGTTCACCCCCTCGGCATCGAGATCGACACCCCTGCCAAGTTTGAGAACACCATCATTTCCGAGGCGCAACAGGTGCCGGTGTTTGCCGCCAAGTGTATAAAGTGTTCGTCCCGCCGATTCATCAGGGTCAAGATGGTCGCCATAACGCACTGTTCCGATAATGTGATAATCCTCGTCAGTTTCCGGCAGTGAAAACACGTAACCATTGTCCTTGAATACTCCGATCTCGGTGCTGTAGAAGCGGGCGTTCTGGCTCGGATGCTCGGTTTCTGGTGTAGTTGGTGGTGTAGTTGGTGGTGGGGTTGGATTTGAAAGCGCGGGCTCGGTTACCGTGAATTGCTGTTGTGCCGATTTATAATCATTAGAATTGTTGTCACGAATAAGCACAATCAGAACATATGTTCCGGGTTTACTGGGTGTGAAAGATTTCGATCTGGACAATGGCCCACTATCGGCTTGGTCTGGCTGTGCATATAGATAATACCATACATAGCTGTAGTTGAGCGCGTTGACATCGGGATCATGAGCTTCAACCACCGCTGTAAGAGACGTGCCTGTTTGAACCGATCCGTTGGTGAGCCCTGTAATCGATAGGCCGTTCACGATTGTCGGTTCATCCGCATTGGTCAGCTGGATGGTGGTTGTTCGCGAAACTGAATTGTGGATTTCGTCGCGTGCGATGATCCACAGGGTGATTTCACCGTTTGGATTATCCTGGCTCTCATAATCAAACTGCTTGCCTTTCTTGATAATCAGTTTGTCCTTTTGAACATCAAATCGGTCGTCAACCTGCCAGCGTCCTTTCTGCCAGCTTTTGATCACCAGTGAACTAAGGTTGTTATCGACATCACGTACTATCACCGCGATGCCCGTATCGATGTGTTGGGTTACTTCATTGCCAACGGTTTCGGTGATTTGTGTCTGTTGGGCAGGTAGCCGAATGGTGATGGTGGGCGATGAATCGGCCACGGTAATCGGCTCGCTGAAAAATCGCTCCACATTACCATCATTATCCCGTATGTGCAGAATTGCCCGCCAGACGCCTGGTGCATTTGGAATGATTTTGGTGCCAGTCAAAAATGAAACACCTAGAGGATTCTCGCGCACCGAATACCAAGTGATCCATTGCGCGGCAATACTGTTTTCGCTACTGACTTCGGTGTGAGCTGTCAGCTGCTGACCGGTTAGCGGCGATTCCGAACTGGGGACGATGCGAATGGAGCTTATGGTCGGCGCGATATTCGGCGGTGCTTGTAGTGGCGGCGCGGTGACCTCCATATTCTGGCTGTCGATTTCCTGTTGATTATCGTCATTGTCAACCACGATGGCGACAGCGCGATAGGTGCCGGCGGATGTGGGGGTGAAGCTGCTGCCCTCACCCACCTGAGTGCCGGCACCGTCACGCCAGATAAAGGTCTTGCTCTTGATCCCGTCCTCATCGGCGATCGGGGTTGTCTCATGAACCGTCAGCACGGTGTTTGTATTCACGGCTCCCGACAGCTCCGTGCCATCGGCGGTGATGGCGATTACCCCCGTCGTCGCCTCATTCACGTTGGTCAGGGTGATTGTCACACGCTGTATCGCGCTGCGTGTTGCTGTCTCGTCGGTTGACGTTGCCGTCGCCGTAATCTCGATTTCATAGATGTTGTCGCGATCCGCATCGCGCGCGGTGTCATGATCCGATTTCGCCGTGAATGTCACAACGCCGGTTCTGGCGTCGATGTCGAATTTCCTGCCGTCCGTCCCGCCAGTGATGGCATAACTCACCGTACCCGCTGTCGCTGTCGCCTGCGCCGTATAGCCGGTGGTGGTGCTGCCTTCCGGGATGGAACGCGAGACTGTGCCGGTGCTGGCAAACTCTGGTACCGCCACATCGTTATCCGGATCATTGCGCACGGTCAGCGTGAAAGTCACCGGGGCAGGATTATCGCCGGTGCCGTTGCCGGTCGCCTGAATGGTTACGCTATGGGTGCCGACACTTAACTGGTCCAGCGTGACGCCGGATGCCAGATAAAGGTCATACTTTCCGTGCTGACCCGGACCCGCCACCGGCTCATATCTAAACAGGCCGCTGTCCGCCCCCGACAGCGTCAGACCAACCGTGCCAAGGCCGTCATCCTGAATCGTGATCCGCGCCAGCGCGCCGCCGGGGAGATCGCCACCCTCTTCAACCTGACGGGTTCTCTGACTCAACGACACACTGGTTGGCCTGGCGTTGGCGGGAACCACAGGCGACGCTTTTGGTGGCGGTGTTGACTCTGTCGGATCAAGCACTTCCTCTTGCGGACCCTGTTCAGGGTCTTCGGGCGCTTCCTCCGCTGTGCTGAATGACCTTTTCATCAAAATGGCAATCTGCTTGCGCATTTCAGCAACGATCTCCTGAAGGCCTCCTAATTTTGTCTCAATATTTCTGATCGTTGAGGTGAGACTCTTGGCAATCTGCTTGATCTTTGCAATGTCCGCCGGTGTGATGTTGGTGGGCCTGCCATCCTCCAGCCAGGCGTTATGGTTGAGAGGGTCGTAACCATTTGGGGAACGCTCCTTGAGCGCCGCCTCAGTGGCATAACCCTGTACAACCGAATGCGAAAAGGCTGAAATAACCTTGGCGTTCGCGGGCGCTTTCAGAACCTCTGGCAAGGTGCCAGCATCCGTACCGTCAGGGTTTTTATGGACGACGCCCGCGGCACTGGTATGCGCTATTCGGATATTGTTTTTCAGGCTGTCGGGAACAGAACCGCTGTAACGCCCTTGTGCATCGGTGCGGCCAATCAGATAATCCTCGCCCTCCTCCCAGATACCATCGCCATCATCGGGATTGAGCTCACCATCACCATTGGCATCGACATAAACAGGCGCGTTTTGTACCGGCGGGTCAAAAACCGACCCGCTAGCCCTCGCAAACCCCTGCGTTCCGCCTGATGTTGTGGGGCCACCAGTGTCATCACCTTCCTTGCCAGGTGGTGCTCCCTCCGTTGTAAGGGCAGGTCCACCACCGCCGCCGCCGCAGGCAGCAAGGATCAGCGCCCAGAAAGACGCACCATAAGGCGTCAGGCTGGTGCTATACCGGCCTGATGGTAATAGGCTATAAGGGCGGTGTAAGCTTCGCTCAACCAACCCCTGGTTTGATTTGCGCGTTGCTATCATAATCTTCCAATGGCGGCACCTATGCCGCACTATTCGGTTCAACCTAATGCATAAGTTTTAACAAAACGTTAATTTTACCAATTTTTTTGCTGCATTCAGCCCAGCTAATCACGCCGGATGAACGACGGTTCAAGATGTTTGCGGCGGTTGTCAGATTATCCGCCAACTGAGCTGGCAATTATGCCTGTCGCGTTAATCTTCAATTTTGTGAGGTTGTAAGGCGTTTCAGAAGTTTGCGCGAAAACCCTGCAAATCCGGATGGCAATAGAACCACAAAGACCACAAGAACAAGACCGACAATCATGTTGCGAATATCGCCGTAATCCTTGGCTAGTTCGACAACCACCATCATTACCGCAGCCCCAACCAATGGCCCCCAGGTCGATTTGAGCCCGCCAACAATGACCATGGCCAGCACGAACATTAACAGCGAGAAGTCAAAAAGGCTGGGCCCCGCACTTTTGAAATGCGCGGCATAGGCGGCACCAGTCAGGCCGGTAAAAAAGGCGGTGATTACAAAGGCTAGTAATTGAAATTTGGTGCGGTTCAATCCGCGAGAAATCGCGTAGGTGCGGCTGTCACTCAATGCAAGGAATGCCAGTCCAAGCCGCCCGTGGATAACGCTGATTGCGGCGATTAGCGATGCGGCCAGCACGCCAAGAACCACATAGAAATTTCCTACCATCCACTGCCCACGCAAGAGCTTGCGGAAACCCAGATCGTCAAGCCGCGAAAATCCCGTTGTCCCGCCAAAGAAACGCTGACAACCGCCGCCAACATTGGTGTAGCAGGTGGCCTCGGTGATGATTAAAACGAAAACCATGTAGGATATGGCAAAGGTCAGTAGCGCCACATAAGCCGTGCCAAGACGCAGACAGGCGAGCCCGATGAAAGCTGCGCATAGCGCCGCTATCAGCCCCGCGAGCGGCATAGCTGCCCAAGGCGAAATATCAAAATAGCTGTTTAGCATTGCCAGCCCGTAGGCACCGATTGCGAAAATCAGCATCTGTGCCAACGAAAACACGCCTGCATGACCGATGAGCACGTTCCATTGCACGGCTACCGAAGCCCAAATCATGAAGACGATGATTTGGCTGAGAAAATAACGTTGTGTGACGATCAGCGGCAGGATGGCCATGACAGACAAGAACAGCAATGCTATCAGCAGATTCCGTTGCAAGGCGGTCAGGCTGTTCATGACCGTATCACCTCCTGACGGCCAAAGAGTCCCGCCGGACGGAAGATCAGTACGATGATAACAAGCCCCAGCATCAATGGCAGGCCATAGCGCGCGCCGATATAGAACTGAACAACAGCCTCGAAAAGTCCCAATATAAGCGCTGCTATGCCAGCCCCCGGAACGCTTCCTAGCCCGGCCACCACGCAGATGACAAAGGCACGTACTGCCGGGTTGGTTCCCATTTCGGGTGACAGCGTTGACAGCGAGGAAATCATCACGCCCGCCGCTCCAGCCAGAGCGCCAGCCATTAACAATACTGTCAGATAGGTGTGCTCGGTTCGTACGCCCATCAGTTGCGCAGCTTCCCGGTTCATGGCAGTGGCGCGGATCGACAGGCCAAATCTTGTTTTGGTCAGGATCAAACCCATACAGCCCAACAGGATTCCGGCAAGCACCAAAATGGCAACTGACTGGTAGGGAATCGATGAACCTAGAATGCGGAAAACCCCCTCAATCTGCACGGGCTGCGCAAAAGGATAGGCACCGTAGGCCTTTAGCACGAGATCTTGCAACAACATCCCCACACCCGCCGTGGCCACCAGAATATTGATCTCAAAATCCCGAGTCCCCAGCATGTGACGCACCATCGCTAGATGCATCAACCCCGCCACCAGACCGGCAAACATCACGCCGCCCAGAAAGCTTAGCCATAGTGGCAGGCCCATCTGGCCGGCCAGCGTATAGGCGCAGTAAGCACCTAATGTCATAAATACCCCATGCGCCATGTTGAACATCCGCATCGTGCCATAGGTCAGGGCAAGGCCAATGGATCCTAGCGCATACATCGCGCCCAGTGTCAGTCCGCTGAGAATAACCTGAATGACTGCGTCCATGATCCGTTAGCCCCCTAGATAAGTTCGCAAGATGTCGTCAAAGCCAGATAATTCATGCCGATCACCGCGCCAGGCGATCTGTCCACCATCCATGAGGAAGAATTGTGATCCGATGTTAGTCACCCGGCTTGGGTTTTCCTCAACAACAAGGATGGAGCGGTTCTCGGTTGCCAGCGCTGCCAGCGCCGCGTAAATCTGTTCGATGATCAGTGGGGCGAGGCCAAGGGACGGCTCGTCAATCAACATCAGATCGCCTTCGGCCATCATGCCACGCCCAATGCCAACCATGCGCCGTTCACCACCGGACAGCGAATTTGCCCGCTGTTTGCGTCGATCTGCCAGCTTTGGAAAAAGAGCATAGACCGCATCAAGTGATTGGCGCAGACGCAATATGTCCGACTGCGTATATCCACCCATGATTAGGTTCTCTTCAACGGTCATATCGGCAAATAGCTGATCGCCTTGCGGTACAAGAATAATGCCTGCCCCTGCACGATCCGCAGGCGTTGGCGGAACAGGTGCATTCCGAAAGGTGATCTTGCCTGACCAGGTTTTGTTCAACCCTGCAATGGTGCGCAGAAGGGTTGATTTACCATGGCCATTAGGTCCGATCAGCGCGCCCACGGTGCCTTTTTCAAGATCAAGGTCAATGTCGTGTAATACTTGAAGATGGCCATAGCCTGAACATACACCGCGGAGTGAAAGCAGAGAGGTCACTGCGTTGCCTCCCGCAGTTCTTCGGCCGCAGATCCAAGATAAACGGATTTGACTGTTTCATCACTGGCGATGCCTGCTGGTGCGCCATCATAGATCAATTTTCCCTGATGCATGATCAGAGCGCGTTCTGCCACCGTCATCAAGAACCGCATGACATGCTCGATGAAAACGATGCAGATGCCTGATTTTCGAAGCGCCAGCACCATCTCGATGAAGCTGTCTACCTCAGGTGGCATCAAACCGCTTACGGGTTCGTCCAGCAGGAGAAGCTTGGGTTCATGTGCCACGGCGGTGGCCACCATCAGTTTTTTGCGCGCCAGAGCCGGTATTTCGGCCACCTCGGTATCTGCTAGGTGGCTGAGATTGAAACGGTCGAGCTGTTCTGCCGCGCGCCGCCGATGTTTGGTTTGGATGCGAAGGTCGGGTCGCTCGAGACCCGATCCGAAAAGGATCGAGACCAGCATGTTCTGCATCACAGTAAGGCTGGTAAAGCCGCTTGAGACCTGAAAGGTACGCGCCATGCCCATAGGCAGAAATTTATGCGCCGGAATGCGAGAAATGGATCGCCCATGAAACAGAATATCGCCGCCACTAGCGGGGGTAAGACCCGAAATCAGGTCAAAAAAAGTGGTCTTGCCGGCACCATTGGGGCCGCCAATACCGATGGTTTCGCCCGCATGCACGCTCAGGTCAACCCCGTCAACCGCCGCCAGTGCACCATAGTCCTTTCGTACATTGCGACATTCAAGTAACGGGGCGACCAAGGCTCACATTCCCTGTCTATGACCAGTCAGGTTGTTGGAACCTGGCAACATCATAGGGAGCGGGTGCGATGATATAACCGTTTTCCGCCTTATTCTGAATCTGACTGAATATGTGTGGCATACCAAGCGACGGGTCGTTGGTATCGCCCGGGTATGAATAGGCCGAAAGGGTTTCCGGATCGATCCGGATCGTGCCAACCGGGCTTCGATAAATCAGCTTGCCAAGACGCTCGGCGATCTTGCGGTTCTGTTCTTCTTCATAAGGCTGACCAGCACCGCCGGCAAGCGCCGCTGCCACCGCATATGCCCATAAGGCGGAATAGGTCTGACCGCCACCATTTGACGATGCGTTATTGCCAAAGGCATCAAGATAACGGGCGGTGAAATCATTACCTATTTCATCCTGCAACGCGCCGATAGTGGTGGCGTAAAGCACACCTTCTGACGCATCACCTGCAATATCGCGGAACGCGGCAAGCGAGGCACCATATTGCATATAGATCAAGCTGTCAGTCGGATCATTCACGAATTGCTGCATGAACTGCGCTTGATCCTGCGGGAAGAAATGCGTTACCGCGATCATCGCAGGTGGATTCTGCCGGATTTTGGCTAGGGTTGGCCCCCATTCGCTGGTCGGTGCTTGGACACTTTCAAAAAGCGAGACCTCGAACCCATAATCGGCGGCTCCGTCGCGGATTGCGTTGGCGATGTTGATCGAATAGGCAATCGGGCCGGTAATCACAGCGATCCTGTTATTGGCCGGTTTGAAATCACCATCGTCGATCAGCTTGCGCATATATTGTAGGTAGGCGATGCCGTAGTAAATCTCGGCTGGATCATACTGGAAGCTACCCCAGAATGTCTCGGGGTCGGATTTAATAAGCTCGTTATGCGCGACCACCGTATCGGCGTGCATATAGATGACCGAAGCGTCTGCGGCAACAACTGGCAAAGCGGTGGAGCTTCCAAGATTATAGCCGGAGATCAGTACCGAGGCGTTGGAACGGTCTATCAACCGTTGGCCAGCACTGGCAATCACATCATCGCCCTGGGATTGTGTGTCTTCGATGGCCAGTTCGAGAGGATGCCCCAGAATACCGCCAATTGCGTTGATTTCCTCTACGGCCATTTCCAGCCCGTTGCGAAACTCAATGCCGTCAGCGGCCACGAGGCCGGTCAATGGCAATGGCGCACCGATCACAATTGGTTCGCCACCCAGTGCAGTGGCGGTATTCGCTGAGGCTAGAAGCGCCGCGGATCCGACACCGCCGGCACCGATGGTTTTAAGAAATTGGCGACGAGACGCCGAAGAATGATTTGTCATGACAAAGGCTCCCTATATGGTTCGAGTTGATGCAAGCTGGCAATTTCTGCGATCACCGTAGCTTGGTGGGGCTGGAGGCTCTGGCCTCCGTATCCGACGATGAATTCGTCAAAAGGATCTGTGATGCCTGTTTGGTGGCCGCTCAACGTCTCCAGTACAGCTAAGCCGCAATAGGGCACATGCGACGCGGCGTATCCGCCTTCATGGGTGAAGATTATGCGGCCAGCGCATGTTTTTTCGCTGACCTTGCGAAGCGCCCCAGCCAAGGCACGATAGTCGGCCGCGCCAAGCATCATGTGAGCCAGAGGATCCATGGCCGAGGCGTCAAAGCCTGATGCGACAAAGATCAGTTCAGGCTCGAACCTGTAAAGAGATGGCAGAACGATGCGTTCAAAGGCTTCGGCATAGGCGCCAGATCCCGAACCGGGCGGCAAAGGAATGTTGATATTCGCGCCCTTGGCATGGGAACCGCCCGTTTCTGTCAGCTTGCCACGATCCGGCGGAAATAGATTGTCCTGATGCACGGAGATTGTCAGAATATTGGGGTCGTCATAGAAAATCGTCTCGCAGCCATTGCCGTGATGCACGTCGTAATCGACCACAGCAATGCGTTTGACCCCGTGCACCTGTCGTGCATGCTCAATACCGATGGCACCATTGGCCAAAAGGCAGAATCCTGTAACAAGTTCCGGTTCGGCGTGGTGCCCCGGTGGGCGGCAAAGAACATAGGCATTGTCAACATCGCCCGACATCACCGCATCCACGGTGGCGATGACACCACCAGCTGCGAGCTTGGCGATATCGTAACTGGCTACGCCTACGGGGGTTGCATCGCCTGCCTCGCCACCACCAGCAGCGCAGAGTGCTTCCAAACGGTCAAGATGGGCTCGGGTGTGAATACGAAGTATTTCATCATCACTGGCGACGCGCGGCTTTATCCGGATGACTTCGTCTGCAAGCGAAGATATTTCGAGTAAATTTGCAAACCGTCGTTTGGTGTCTTCGTTTTCGGCGTGGATGCCAGGTTGTACAGTCAGGCTGGGCGGTGTCAAAAGGCTGTAGCTACCCGTGTCATGCCAGAGATAATGTTCGGAGAATGTCCAGCCGGTTTTGCGTATCTTAGACATGTGAACTCTCCAACATAAACTGGCTTTGTGCGACTGCGTTGATGGCATCGTGAAGAATCTGGTGGATTTCTACTATCTGGTCTTTGCTGAGGATAAGAGGAGGCGACAGGACGATAGCGTCGGTAATGGGTCGCACGATCAGGCCACGCGCACGCGCCGCATCGCCAACCAGTTGGCCGATATTGATATTGTCCGGTGCGCCACTGGGACGATTGAATTCCACCGCGGCCATGAAATGGCTTGCGCGCGCTTCCTTCACAAGATCAAGATCGGCGAGAGATTTGATGCCGGCTTCGAACAACTTGCCTGTTTTGCGCACCTGCTCGGGGATGGCCTCGCGCTCCATCACGGCGATATTGGCAAGGGCGCAAGCGCAGGCGGCAGGATGGCCGGAATAAGTCATTCCATGCAAGAACGCGGCGCCGTCCTGAGAAATAACATCGAAAATTTCATCGGATAGGATTGTCGCCGCCAGCGGCTGATAGCCTGATGTAAGCCCCTTGGCGGTGGTGATGATGTCGGGCTCGATGCCAAAAACCTCTTTCGAGGCAAACATATGCCCTAGTCGGCCAAAGGCGGTGATGACTTCGTCAGATATATATTTGATGTCATGGGCATGAACGAGGTCTAGCATGCGTTTGTGATAGCCCTCTGGCGGGATGATGACGCCACAGGCACCCATGATCGGTTCTGCAATGAAACAGGCGATGTTTTCGGCACCAATTTTGCTAATGGCCTGTTCCATATCCTCGGCCAGAATGTCTATAAAATCGGCGTCGCTGAGATTCATTTCGTCTGGTTCACGTTTTGGGCACCGAATGTGATGCACCAAATCCCGCGCAGCATCCCATCCCTGTGAAAAGACTGGCGTGGTCATTGCGATCGCCAGATAGGTCGAACCGTGATAGGCGTTGACCCGTGATAGAATTTTCTTTTTCTTCGGGTGTCCTCTGAGATTGTTGTAGTGGTGCAGGATGCGGATGGCCGTGTCGTTTGCTACCGAACCGGAATTTGAGAAATAGACATGATTCAACCGGTCAGGTGCCAGGGTGGCCAATTTGCGCGCAAGCTCTGCCGCGACCGGGTGCGTAAATTCGAAAAAGGTTGAAAAATAGTCTAGCGTCTCAAGTTGCCGGGTTACGGCCGCGATCACATCGGCATTGCCATGACCGATATTAACGCACCACAGCCCACCCATGCCGTCAAAATAGCGCTTGCCTTCGCTGTCGGTGACATAGACGCCTTTCGCACCTGTAATAGCAAGGCGGCCAATGCTTTGCTTCAGGTTGTTTAGATCAGCAAAAGACTGGATGAGATGGGTATCATCTGAAAAAATTTTATCTGAATTATTCTCTGAATTATTCATTGTGCCGCGTTCCTCCCATCAGGAGGCGCATCACAATGCGACTAAGACCTTTTACCACCGGCCTCCAGCTTTTAGTTGAACATTACAGTATTCGGGGGTATATACCACTAGAGGGGTATATGGTCAGACATCACTGTACGGCACCGCGTCTGCTCGCTAAAGCCATCACACATATCCAGCACCCTGACTTCGAATCCGTTCTCACTGCGTGGCTACGGGCAGAGTTCGTTTTCGACAATTTGCTGATTATTGCATATCTTGGCCATCAACAGCCGAGCCTGTTGTACCATCAGGGTCATGCGCGTACTGCGATTTCTCATGTTGAGACACAATATCTGCCATTTGCTTATCAGCTTGACCCCTATTTTCAACTTCATGCCAAAGGCATTGCATCAGATGTATTTCGATTGGACGAAGTTGCGCCAGACAAATTCCAGTCCAGTCGATATTTCAGAGAATATTACGGTAATGCGAAGCTGGAAGATGAGCTGGTTTTTGTGAACCGGATTGGTGATGATATTTCAGTCCATGTTTGTCTTGGGAATGATACTGCCAATGGCCGGAGATTTTCAGCCCGCATGATACGTGACGCGCGTGCTCTCCAGCCCGTTGTCACAGCATTGATAGAAGGCCACTGGCACGACCTGAGCCCAAAGAATGAGGGTATTAAGATGCACGGCGTCAGGGAATTGCGTGTATCGTTCGAACGCACCCATGGGATTTTTCTGACCCCAAGGCAGGCCGAGGTTGCGCTGATGATTCTGCAGGGACATTCATCGACCTCAATCGGTCTCAATCTTGGTATCTCGGCGCAGACCGTAAAGGTATTTCGCCGGCAGATATATCGACGATGTGATATTTCCTCACAGGCTGAATTGTTCAATTTGATAGTGTCTTCGCGATGATCCGGCGAGTTAGTGAAGGTGGATGATGGAATCTCTGTATCCTTTTTTGCTGCGCCCCATCGGATCAGCCGCCAATGTGGGCGATAGGGAATTCTTCGTGGCTGCGCTACCGGACTAGGAACTAGTGATCGTCTACCGGATTCATGCAGATTGGCGGTTGTCAGACAGTGTATGACAGGCGTTATTATCGTGTCATGTGCTGGTCTTATCTCATATGAAACTCATATGGTGTAAAGCATAATAATTGTGCCTGATATGGTGCTATTGCCTTCCACCAAAGGGATACAGACATGAGGCATAGTTGACGTAATATTTATGCGCTTTTCCCTAATGCCGCTTTTATGGCAGCAAAAGCGTCCCAAAACCCGCCCCGCATTATGTCACGCAAATGTGATTGGAAAGCAGGTTTAAATGCCTGTATTTATAATGATATTCGCTTGGGATGAAAATCTGTTATGCGGGTTATGTAACGTTATGCTTGAGGCAGTCTCTTTGTTACACCCGCGCGCACCCCTATTTTAGGGGGGTGCTTAAGCATCTGTTTTGTTAACAAAATTTATCTCAAGCCTAACCAAAATGGGGTGATTCTGGGGGTATTATTTCCCCAGCGCCCATCACAATAAGGTGGGATAAATATGCTAAAACGTAATCAAGTTCCAAAACAAACGCATATAAATCGCGAACCGCTAGATGGGTGTATAATCCAAGCATCGCTCGCTTGCAAGTGGCAAAATGGGGTATGTGATGCGGTTTTACATCAAAAGCAAAGCCAAAAACCACTATAGAAACCAATAGTGGGGCAGGGTACCGAAAAGCCTGAATCCTTGTTGCCTTTACCCGGCTTTCGCAAGCGCCGTTTCCGTGACCGCTGGCCATTCGGAATTCGTGGTAGAAACATAGCAGTTGCGATGGTGGCGCGTGGTGTCACTTTGCACTATTCATCGTCTTCAATGAAACCTGACCATATGAAAAAACATATGAGTTTCATATGGCATAACCAAATCACTAATGCGGGATGATGGTGACAAGGCGCGATCAAAGGCATGATGACAGGGTATGCCAAAGTCTGAGTAAAATAGTATTGACTTTGGATTTTGATTGACCTTAGGGTATTGAAAAATCTCGGGCTGTTTATGGCCGTTATGGTTTCGTCACTGAGGTTGTTTATCTGTTATATTTTTGTGTTTCCTCGTGCCATGCATTGCCCGAAAGGCTTAGTCGCGCGCCCAATTGTCATGACTATGTTGTGACATGGTTGGCGAGCAGAGTATGGATGGAGATTGAGACATGAAAAAGGATATTCATTCTGCAGTATCGGAACCGGTGGACGCTGAAGTTGAAAACCGAACATTTACGAGAAGGGAGTTTTTGGAAGGTTCTTCCGTCGCATTATCAGCAGTGATTCTTTCACAGGCGGGTTGGCTTGGTCAGGCCACAGACGCAAAAGCTCTTGAAAACATACTTTATGAAACGGAAGCCAGTCTGTATTTTAGGGATCGATTGCCAGACTATCAGACCCCTTTTACCAACAGTTCAGCATCACTGAGTTCATTATTTGACTGGAATTTCCCCGCTTTAATTAAGAGTGCGACCGGTGATGGTTTTTTTGGCACCGAAGGCATGCCAAGTAACTTTAGTAGCCATACCACGGTGCCAGAAAAGTATAATAATTTGCCGGTGGCAATTATTGGAGCTGGAGCTTCTGGATTGGTGGTGGGATATGAGCTAATGAAGCTTGGGTTAGAGCCACATTTTTATGAGATGCAAACGCAAACCAGTGCTACTGGGCAGATGTATTCGCGCCCAAATGGTCGTGCATATAGTTGGGATTTTGGTGGCAACGGTGTAAAGGCTGGCGCGGCAGCGGGCTGGTATACAAATGACACATTGACACCAAATTCTGTAAAACCCAGCTATAATAGAAACGTACATTCATACGGACGTCGCATAGCGGAATTGGGAGCAATGCGTTTTCCTGCAACGCACCTTACGCTTAGAACATATACCGACACTATTTTTGCCAGTGATTATTATTATGGGGACTCTGGTATCAGTGGTTCATGGGTGCCATTTAGAGATCCCGGTCTTTATCACGGCACAAACCCACCCATGACAGATCGAGGCGGTGTTACAAGACCAGGAGGAAACGATACAATTATATTCGACACCGCGTATTACACGAAGGGTATATTTAAAAATAGAAAGAGTGCAAATCCACCCCATCCAGGAGGGTATTCAGAATTTGATCGAGTTAGAAGCGGTACGACCTTGGCAAATTCAAATGCTGCGGTCTTGAATCTTTCTCAAAAATATTTTGATTTACTTTTTGGAGACCTAGATCCGTCTAAACCTTATCAGGGTGTGCTGACTACAATCTTACAATTATATTCTGAATACACCAAAGACCAGAGTCCAGCCAACGCGAAAGCAATAGCGGATGAATGGACAAGGCTTATCGATACATATGATAGCAAATCTTTAGGAGAAGTCCTTCAGGAGGCAGGATGGGATTCGTTGCCAGCATATGAAGATGAATGGGGAGATTTGAATCTGTCATTAGCGGAAATGTTTGGTGAAATCGGAACAGGCACAGGCCCGTTTGCGATGTTCTATTACTCCAGCTTCATGGAACTCCTGAGGATTGCACTTCAGGCTGCTGACTCCAATCAGGACTATTTCAGAGGTGGTGTTGCCTACATGCTACAGCCCTTCCTTACTAATTTCACAAAAACCAAATTAAGTGGTGGGGCACTAACATGTCTCTGGAATGAAACAAAAGGTAGCGTGGTTGTCGATAAGGTGGTTTCAGTTAAAAAGCAGGCAACAGGTGGCGTGTTAATTACAACCCAGGATTCAAGCGGTGTAACAACGGACCGCTCATATGCCGCGGCTGTTGTTACGGCAAGTCCTGCAGCAATACGCGCCATGGATATGTTTCCCGAGCCAGATCAATTTTTGCCCTCGCGCACCGTTTCATATTTCAAACGCATAAGAATAAACAACAACAGCAAGATAGCGATAAATTTCCCAAATATAAAAGGCGAGTCAAGTAGTGCGGCTTTTTGGATGCGTAGAATAGACGATAATGATACCAACCCTAATAATGATCTGATTGTTACCACACTGACTGACAAGACTATCCGGCAGATTTACACCTTTGACAATTATCATTGGGCAACCAGTTACAATGACACCACCATTGGTGATCTAAGCAAATCAGGCACATTAATGTTGAATTATGGCTGGGATTACAACGCCCAATCATGGACAGCATCCGATACAGACACTGCCGTTCGGAAGGCGTGGAACCAGATGAAGTCAATTTATGGTTTTGGCACCCAATATGATAATTACCTAAACTGGGCGATCGAAAACGAACAAACAGCTTTTGTCGTTTGGGAAAAGATTGATGGGTTCAACGCTGCGTGGCGCATGGCTCAACCAGGTCGTGGGACAGCTTATGGGGATTTAAAGGGTAAAACCTATGCACGTCTTTCCGAATTACAAACGGCACAGATTTTTGGGATGACAAGTTATAACCCTGAGACGTCACAATATACAGGGCTCTTTATCGCGGGTGAGGCTACAGCATCACCTGGATTAAGTGGCTGGATCGAAGGTTCGCTTCAAACCGGCCTTCAGGCTGTGGCAGGCATTGTTAAATATCTTAATGAAGCCAACCCATCTGTGCTGGCGCCTAAAAAGCCAGTAACAGGCAAAAACTTTGCGTTGCAAGCTCATCCAGGCATAACCCCTGTGTCTAGGGAAAATGCTTAGGCCTTACTTGACATGAGTTGGCAGTTAAGCCCCCTGTTTGCTTTTAGGAAAAATCAAACAGGGGTGCACTTTAGGCTAGAGCGCAACATGGCATTCGCTAGGCTGGATTTATAAAGTCATGCTTTTACAACACAGGCGATTTGTAAATCCACCGCCTAAACCTCTATTTGCGCTTTCCTACGATCAAGACAGCTTCGCTCATGATGGAGTGCCGATTGTCGGCAGGCGTTCAGCTGGGACAAGTTTATTAGATGCCTTGTACCGTTATCTTCCAGAAGGTGGCTTTGCTGCAATTCCCTCTGATTTAGCGAGTCTGAATGACTTTTTCAGGGATGCTGATAAAAGGGGTACGTTCGGTGCTACTGTACCTATTCTTGATCCAAACCGGATAGAACATTTAAAGGCGGCAGGCTCAGTATTTTCACCTATTCCCAATATCGATAGGCTGGCCATGCTGCGACGCTCAGAAAGCGAGACGGCCTTTTCTGTCATTGGTTTGACGCATACGCTTTCCACTGACAGAATCTATGGTTTGTTGCTCAATCTTTTGCTGGCACCCTTGCATCCTTGGGATGCGCTGATTTGCACGTCCTTTGCGGCTAAGGCGGCGGTTAAAAACATTCTGAAATCTCATTCTGCTTATCTTGAAACTCGCGGTTTCAAGGTGCCTGAAATACCGTTCCAAATGCCCGTGATTCCACTTGGTATTCATTGTGACCAATTTGAACGGACATGGCCGCGCCAGAATGCCGCTAGGCAATGGCGAGCGCAGAAAGGTATTAACAATAGCGATATTGTTTTTCTCAATTTTGGTCGCATTGATCCGTTTACAAAAAGCCACCCTCTCCCATTGCTTTTGGCTATGGATACTGCTCAGAAACGCATTGGAGACTTTCCAAAGCTGCATTTGCTGTTTGTAGGCGCTCCATCTGATCAGGAGGTGGAAGCGAAGGTTAGCAAGCTTGTTGATGAGCTCACCCCATCATGTATTGTTCATTTCATAGATGGTAAAAATGCCGATATTACAGATTTTATATGGTCTGCGGCTGATGTGTTTATTTCTCTGTCCGACAATGTCCAAGAGAGTTTTGGGCTTACACCGCTTGAGGCAATGGCCGCATCATTACCCTGTATTGTGAGTGATTGGAGCGGTTATCGAGATACAGTAATTAATCAAAAAACAGGGTTTTTGATTCCATCTATAATCCCATCTGACTCTTCCAATCTAGGGCAATATTTTGGTGATTCTTACTTTGAGGGCCAAGCTGATTATTTAGACTATGTGGGCGGGTTGTCACAGTTAACGTCCATTGATGTTTTTGAATGCGCAAACCGTATTGAATCTTTGGCGAAATCTGCAACGGAACGTCAAAGAATGGGACAAAACGGACTTCAAAATGTAACTAAAAATTATGATTGGGGTGTGGTGCTTCCAAAATATCTGGCACTGTTTTCCGAATTGACAAATCTTCGTCAAAACGCAATCTGCAAAGATATGCCTTCAAGAGGATGTATCCACCCTTTCAATCCTGATCCATTTATGGCTTTTCAAAGTTTTGCCAGTGAAACAGCTACTGCTGATAGCTATGTTTGTGTAGCTGATCCGACACAGGTCACAGTTGAGTGGCTCAAATCATGTTCTTTGACAAATTTTGCTGAAGACGTTCTTTTTGAGGATCTAGACACGATGTTATCACTCATCACATCATACAAGACCCCGCAAATAAGCGACATTTGCAGACAGCTTCCCGATGCCAGCCCCGAGTCTGTAATAGCAAGTTGCCTATGGCTTGCGAAATATGGTGTCGTGCGCTTGTCCAACAGTAAGAGGTCAGTGGATGATTCCTTCAATTCTATATAAGTGCGGTAATCATCGATCTTTTATTGATGCAGGTAAGGCAAACATCAAAGCCCTTGAAACGTCAGGAGTGAAAATAGTTCCTTGTTTTGATCAGGCGGATTTGGTGATCCTTCATGACATGCCAATATTTTTTCCACGCCATTTTATGTTGAACCCAAAAATCACAGAAAAATATATAATCGCATATAGCGTATGGGAAACTGACTGCCTTCCAGATGCTTTCAAGCATAATTTGCGTTTTGTTGATGAAATTTGGACGCCCTCAACATACTGCAAAGCAGTATTTGGTGACCATCATGACAATGTCCATGTGATGCCACATGTAACCGATATACCCCCTCTTAATGAGAAAGCGCTGGATATACTAAAAGACATGATCGACTTTAAGGAAGATGAATTTTATTTCTACACGATCGCAGATGCAACAGCCCGACGTAAGAATTTGCCGATAGCTCTTAGAATGTTCCCACAATTATTAAGAGGACGAAACGCTCGTTATATTCTGAAGACTGATGTGCTGCCACCGCATGGCTGGGAACCTGGAACCGATCAGATCACAATTTTGCCCTCTTCGTTATCAACCGAAATAATACATGCCCTACACCATATCGGACATTGTTATGTTAGCCCTCATGCCAGTGAAGGGTGGGGGCTTTGCCTTTCTGACGCAATGGCGCATGGTAATCTGGTTGTTGCAACAGATTATGGCGGTAATACGGATTTTATGAATAGTCGTAATTCGCTTCCTGTGAACTTCCAGATAGCTCCAGCGCATATGAACACACCTTTTCCATCTTCTGGAAACTGGGCGTCAATTGATCGACAGCACCTTATGGACTGTTTAATGCATGCTATTGATGACTGGGATGCCTTGAAACCATTGCGTGACCGTGCTGCATTGGACAGTCAGCAATTTGATGTCAGCACTATCGGGCAACAGATGGTGAATCGCATAAAGCAGATATAATCACCGATAAATTCAAGTTTATTCCGCGCCCATAGATAAATGCATGAAATCTATCAGGGCCTTGGTGACGTCGCTATGCGTGGCGTTGGTGCGCCATGTGACACCCACATCCATAGTCGGAATGGTTTCGTCAACATCGATAACATCTACCCGGCGCCCTTCCAAAGACCAGGGGCGATACACCATATCGGATAAAATGGCGACACCCATATCATTTGCGACCATGCTTCTGACAGCCTCGACTGACGATGTTCGAAATACTGTGTTTGGTTTGAAGGGGGTTTTATTCCAATAGCGCTGCGTGGTGTTACTGGCTTCATCGACGGTGAGCATGATATAGGGTTCGGTAGAAATATCCTGCAAAGTCACGGCGGCTTGTTTGGTGAATTTATGGTTGGAACTAACCCAGAGACGCCGCCGAGATTGAATCAATGTGGTTTGTGACAAGTCTTCATGATTGATAATATTTGATGTAAGCATCACGGCAAGATCAAAACCGCCAGTCACAAGCCCTTCTTCGATCTCCGTCCGGTTTGCTTCGGTCATATGAATTTTGATATTCGGAAAGGTGCGCATAAACCGTGCCATCAGTTTTGGTAAAAAATAGCCAATTACGGTGAAAGAGACAGCCAGGTTAACCGTACCAGACAAATCCTCCTTTATACGCCGGGGAATCCGTACCGCCTCATCTACTGATTCCATGATATGAACAGCGTGATTCAAGAATAAGCTGCCCTCATAAGTCAAGGCCATGCCCGCCGCATGCCTTTCAAATAAAGGCGTCCCAACCATCTCCTCAAGTGACTTGATGGCTGTGGTAATAACGGATTGTGAAATATTGATATCCATCGCGGCTCTTGATATCTGTCCGGCATTTGCCGCCGCGATAAAGTACCGAATTTGCCGTAACGTTGGCTCCATCTGTTTTTCCGATATTATTTATAGATTATTAAAATTAATAAATAATTAGCATTTGTGCCTAGGTGGCACTATAGCCCAAGTCTATTAAAAATTTTCAAGCAAATAACTCAAAAAATTGAATAACACAGGCTTAGCCCATATTCCAGAAATCATGTTGTTCACTTTTGATAACTATATGCTTTCTGTTTTTCCAAAAAATTATACTACAAATTCGTATTTGAAAAAAGCGATACGTAATCTTAGCCTTTTTATAGTGAACTGGCTTAAAGAATAAGAGGTTAGAGGACAGACGCGTTCATAAACCAAACGGGTGAAGGATTAAGATTAAACAAAGTCGGTTCATTTGAAAATTCAGCATATCAGCAAAAGGGAGTTGAAAATGAAAAAGACAATGTTCGGCTTGATGGCATCATGCGCAGTCTTGATTGGTGCTACAGCCCTTGCCGATACCAAATGGTTTCCCTATCCTGTACAAGTCTGGAAACCAGCTTTTAATATGGATAGCCCGCGGACAGATTTGGATTATGTGGCGCTATCAAAAGCAGCCACAGCGCATGAATTATGCGTATCCTTTCCCCACATGAAAGACGCCTATTGGTTGGGTGTGAATTACGGTGTTACGGAAGAGGCCAAACGGCTTGGCGTGAAAATGCAAGTTGTTGAGGCTGGCGGTTATACCGAACTTAACAATCAGATTTCGCAAATTGAAGATTGCGTTGCCGCAGGTGCCGATGCGGTCATCATCGGTGCGATTTCCTTTGATGGGATGAATAATCTTGTAAAGGAGATCAGCAAAAAGGGTATTCCGGTCATTGATGTAATCAATGGCATGTCAGCCCCGGAGTTGACGGCAAAATCTTTGGTATCTTTTGGTGAAATGGGCGCTAAGACGGGTGCTTATCTTGCCGAGCTTCATCCGGCGGGTACAGCAACGGTTGAGGTTGCCTGGTTCCCAGGTCCGGCAGGCGCTGGCTGGGTAGAGGCCGGTAATAGCGGATTTGCCGATGCCATTAAAGGCAGTGCGATCAATCTGGTTGCCACAAAATATGGAGATACAGGCAAAGAAGCACAGGCAAAGCTTGTCGAGGATACTTTGGCTGCTTTTCCTGACTTAGACTATATCGTTGGCACAGCTGTGACAGCCGAAGCGGCCATACCCATTCTCAGATCTCAGGGCCTTGCCGATGATATTAAGATAGCCGCCTATTATTTCACACCAGGTGTATATCAGGGTATCAAGCGTCGGCAGATACTCGCGGCGCCGACTGACTCGACGGTTATTCAGGGGCGTATTGCCGTGGATATAGCTGTACGCGCACTTGAAGGACGGTCTTTTGAAAAGCATGTCGGGCCAGAACTATATGTTGTCAGTCAGGACAATATAAAGAGTTTTGATCCTACCTCCACATTGGCACCCGCAGGCTTTAAGCCCATATTCCGCGTGGATTGATCGGGCGCTATGTGTGCTGTAACTCGAAACAGTGATGCGGAAATGTCAGTAGATCAACATGATGACCAGAAGCAGCCGTTGGATGGTGATTCTGGTCATCCCCATCATTTAATTTCAACAACTGGCCTCAGCAAGGACTATCAGGGCATCCGGGCATTGGATCGGGTGGACTTCAATCTGCAGGCAGGTGAGGTTCATGTTTTATTTGGTGAAAATGGCGCTGGCAAATCAACGATGATCTCGATGCTTGCCGGTGCGATAAAACCAACCGCCGGCACTATTCTATTTAAGGGACAGCAGGTATCGCTGACCAATGTGCATCATGCCCATGCGCTTGGTATCAGAACCGTCTTTCAAGAATTTTCGCTAGTGCCACAGATGAGTGTGGCAGAAAATATATTTCTGGGATCAGCGCCCTCGTCCAGAGGGTTCCTGCAAAGAAGGACATTGAAGAAAAAGGCACAAGAGGTTTTGGATGGCCTCAATTTCACTCTTGATCCAGATATGCTTGTCGATGGTTTGACCCGCGCTGAACAGCAGATGGTTGAGATTGCAAAAGCGTTTCGTTCTGATTTATCGGTGCTCATCCTTGATGAACCGACAGCGTCGCTTACCGATATTGAAACAAAACAACTTTTCAAACTTATTGCGCATCTGAAATCACAGAATGTGGGGATCATTTATATCACCCACCGCCTAGCCGAAATTCAGCAGATAGGTGATCGCATCACGGTTCTGCGTGATGGCAAATCAATCAAGACGATTGCGGCAAAAGATGCCACAGAAGATTTGCTGATTGGATTGATGTCAGGCAGGAAAGCCGGCAGCGTATTTCCCAAAATAAAATCCAAACCAGGCGAAACCGTGCTGCAGGTCAAAAACCTTATTACGGTTGGCGGTCAGGTAAATAATGTATCGCTACATGTGCGTCGCGGCGAAATTATCGGGCTTGCTGGTCTGGTGGGGTCCGGAAAATCAAAATTTGGCCAGGCATGTTTTGGTGCATTACGGATTAGCTCGGGTGAAATAACGCTTAAAGGCGAGATAATCCAGCAGCCAAAGATTGGTAATATGCTGGCGCGTGGCTTTTTATATGTTCCCTCCGACCGACGACAGGATGGTCTGTTTATGATGCGGCCAGCGCGTGAAAACATATCCATCCCATCACTTGAACGTGCGCCATTTTCAAAACTTAAAGGCTACTTTCTTAACCACAAAGGTGAGTCAGACGAAGTTTCAGAACTTATCAAGCGGCTTACCGTCTCGCCACCGGAACCTGAAAGGTTGGCGGCATATTTTTCAGGTGGAAACCAACAGAAATTAATGTTGATCCGAAGCCTAACACGTCAATTTGACCTTATTATTTTTGATGAGCCAACTGTGGGCGTCGATGTGAGCACGCGGGCAATTATATATGAATTTATCGCCGAGCTGTGCGCCAATGGCGTTGCCATTGTTCTGATTTCTTCAGACCTTCCCGAAATCCTCAATCTTTCAAGCCGTGTCTATGTGTTCAGCAAAGGTCAGGTGCGCGCGGAGCTTCGTGGTAGCACCATCAATGAAACAAATGTCCTGTCTCACTTTTTTGATCGCGAGGTTGCATGATGCCAAACCTTATCATCTGGAAAAATAATTTTATAAAGATGTTAATTGCCATTTCAACGCGGCTTTTCATACGTATTGGCATATTGCCATTCCTGTTGATGGTCGCGGTGATCGTATTCACCTTAATGTCGGATAATTTTCTGACTGGTAAAAACCTCATGAATGTTCTGCGTCAGTCAGTTTATCTGACCATTGTTTCTATGGGGCAGATGCTGGCTTTGCTAACAGGCGGCTTCGATCTTTCTGTTGGTACCGTTCTGGCACTGACGTCGGTTATCGGCGCCTTGACCATGACCACAATCTATATGGCCAGTCCGGACGCGGTTTTTCTGGCCATTACGCTTGGCTGCTTGGCAGGTATTTTGGCGGGAACATTGATTGGTGTGATCAATGGGATCGGGGTGGCTTTCTTTGGCGTTTCGCCTTTTATGATGTCCCTTGGCATGGCGTCAGTTGGCTTTGGTATTGCTCTTTATCTAACCGGTGGTGTCCCGGTTTACGGTATGCCGCAGGCATTTGGGGACATTATTGGGTTCGGCGTTTTTCTGGGTATTCCGACGCCGGTATATGTGACGATTCTGATCGCTATCTTGCTGTATATATTTTTATACAGAACGACATTTGGCCGGTATCTTTATGCGGTTGGCGGCAATCTAAAGGCGGCGCGGCTATCCGGCATAAGTACCCGTGCGGTGCTATTCACAACCTATACGCTGTGTGCTGCTCTTGCGGCGCTGTCTGGGATGTTGCTGACCGCACGCCTTGATACGGGCGAAGCTAATATTGGTGCATCTATGCCACTTCAGTCGATTGCGGCATGCGTCATTGCCGGCGTGAGCCTGCGCGGTGGCGTGGGGCGTCTGGAAAGCGTGATCCTTGGTGCATTGTTCATCGGCCTTGTGCAGAACGGCATGAATCTCGCGCGGATTGAATCATATCTTCAAACGGTAGTGCTTGGCGCGTTGTTAATTCTAGCGGTGATCGCAGACCAGCTACGGCTGCGCTATTTAGCTTCGGCAAAACACTAACTGACAAGAGGGAGAGGGCGCATGACTATAGATATCAATTGTGACATGGGCGAAAGCTTTGGCATTTACAAAATGGGCAATGATGAAGCGCTTATGCCCTTTATAACCGAAGCCAATGTAGCGTGTGGGTTTCATGCGTCTGATCCCAACCATATGCGTACCACTGTGACTTTGGCCAAACAGCATAATGTCAAGATAGGCGCCCATTTTTCACTTCCAGATCTGGCGGGATTTGGCCGCCGCGAAATGGTGATCGAACGGGATGAACTGGCCAATATAATCATCTATCAAATTGGCGCGCTTAAAGAATTTCTAAAGATTCTTAATGTGTCGCTTTGCCATCTGAAACCACATGGATCATTATATGGCATGGCAGCGCGATATGAGCATGTGGCGCATGCAGTTTGCGATGCGACAGAACATCTTCAACTGCCCGTTTTTGGGTTGGCTGGCACCCTTCATGAGCAGGTCTATGAAGCCCGCGGCATAATGTTCAAAGCCGAGTTCTTTGCCGATCTTGATTATGATGATGACGGCAAATTGTTAATCACCCGCGAGCATCCCCGGCTCGATCCTGTGAAGGTTGCCGATAAGGCACTTCGCGCCGTGACGGATGGTATCGTTGTTAGCGCTTCGGGTAAGAAAAACAAGGTACGAGCTGATACGATTTGTATCCATTCTGACACGCCCAATGCGCTGGAAATTGTCAAGGCGGTGAATGCGTCCCTGTCTGGCTACATGCAAGCGTCTAACTAAACCCAACCTGCATATTTAAAAGGAGTAAGACATGGCAGCATCAAAAATTCAATCTCCACTTCCCGGCATATTCTATCGTCGGCCAGCACCGGATCAGCCAAATTTCAAAGAGGTTGGCGATAAAATAGAGGCTGGTGATGTCATTGGCCTTGTCGAGGTTATGAAAACCTATACCCAAATTCAGTCCGATGTGAACGGCGTTATCACCGCATTTCTGGTTGATAATGAAACGTCAGTTACACCGGGGCAGGTGCTAGCCGAAATAAAAACATGAGCCAACCATGAAAATCAAAAAGCTCTTTATTGCTAATAGAGGTGAAATAGCGGTTCGCATAATTCGTGCCGCCAGAGATTTGGGCATTGAAACCGTGCAGGCGTTTAGCACGGCTGATGCCACGGCGCTTGCTGTTGAACTGGCCGACCATGCTGTTGAAATAGGGCCAGCTCCGGCGGCACAATCCTATCTATCGGGTGACGCCATAATCGCTGCTGCCAAGAAAGCCGATGCAGATGCCATTCATCCCGGCTATGGATTTTTGTCGGAGAATGCCGATTTTGCCGATGCGGTGACAGAAGCCGGATTGATTTTTATTGGCCCAAGCGGTGATACGATCCGTCTTATGGGTGATAAAGCCATGGCGCGGCAAAAGGCCGCCGAAGCAGGTGTTCCGACCATTCCGGGAAGCGATGGCGTGTTGGATAATCTGGATGAGGCCGCGGATATGGCTGAGGCCATAGGGTTTCCGGTGATGATAAAGGCCGCCGCAGGAGGTGGTGGCCGCGGCATCCGGATAGCCGAAAACGCAGAGGATTTCGTGAAGATTGCTGCAGAGGCGACAAGTGAAGCCAAAGCTGCGTTTGGGGATGGGCGGCTCTATGTTGAGAAGCTAATAAGCAACGCTCGTCATGTCGAAGTGCAAATATTGGGCGACGGGCAGCGATTTGTACATTGTTTTGAGAGAGAATGTTCATTACAACGCCGCCGACAGAAATTATGGGAAGAGGCCCCCTGTCTGGCATTATCGGATGATATGCGTGATAGGCTGTGTAATTCAGCGGTTAAATTGGCTCAGGCGGTTGGGTATAAAGGCGCTGGAACAATAGAATTTTTATATGACGACGTATCGCGCACATATTACTTCATCGAAATGAACACACGAATACAGGTTGAACATCCAGTTACCGAAGCGATAACGGGAATTGATCTGGTAGCCGAGATGATCAGGATCGCCAGCGATGAGCCACTTGCCATCACACAAAATGACATCAGCGTAAACGGGCATGCCATTGAAGTGCGCATTAATGCCGAAGATCCCGAAAATAATTTTTTGCCATTTCCCGGCATTATTGATGACCTGAGAGTGCCGGGTGGCATAGGGATCCGTTTTGATCACATGTTATTTAATGAATACCAAATTCCACCCTTCTACGACTCACTTCTGGGCAAGTTGATTGCGTATGGGCAAAATCGCGAGATCGCCATCAAGCGCTTACGACGTGCGCTTGCCGAATTGCGCCTTGGTAAAAATCTCAAGACCACAAGTACTCTTTTGCATCGCTTATCGCATGATCCAGATGTCCTGTCAGGCGCGGTTCATGTCAACTGGCTCGAACCCTGGATCAAGGCAAATTTTACAAGGAAGAATAACGAAACGACAGAAACAACAGGAGGATACAAGCATGACCAGCCGATATAGTTTTGGTGCGGACGAACATGTTTTTGTAGAAATCAGTGAAGACATGTCTCTTGATTCATTCTTTAAATCACTATTTATCACCAACACGGTTCGCGAATCGAACATTGATGGTGTCACTGAAATATGTCCTGCCAATGCGTCATTTCAGATAAAGTTTAATCCTGATGTGATCCATCCAGATGATCTGTTGCTAGAGCTCAAGCGCATAGAGGAAACAGCTGAATTGGCAGATCCAGTTTTAAGCACACGAATCATAGAAATACCGGTTTTTTATCAAGACCCCTGGACGCATGAAACGCTGATGCGATTCAGGGAACGTCATCAAGACCCCAATGCAACAGATATCGAATATGCTGCACGGATTAACGGGTTCGACACGGTTCAGGCCTTCATCGAGGCACATTCGGCAGCGCCATGGTTTGTATCCATGGTCGGGTTTGTATCAGGACTGCCATTTCTGTATCAGATGGTTGATCGTGACAGGCAAATTCAGGTACCAAAATATCTGCGCCCCCGCACAGATACACCAAAGCTGACGGTTGGGTATGGTGGCTGTTTTTCCTGCATATATTCGGTGCGAGGGGCTGGCGGCTATCAGATGTTTGGCGTGACACCTATGCCTATTTATGATCCTGAACAGAACATCAGCTATCTGAAAGATTTCATGGTGTTTTTCAAACCGGGCGACATCGTCAAATGGAAACCCATAAATCGTGAGCAATATGATCAGTGCCTTGCCGATGTAGAGGCGGGAACCTTTGAACCGCGCATCCGGGAGGTTTTCTTTTCTTTAGACGAATTCAACAAGGATATTGATGCGACAAACACAAAACTGATGGAGGCGCTTTATGTCAGCTAACATTTTATCTGCCGGCTTTGCGACAACAATTCAGGATATGGGACGTCCTGGATATTATCATCTTGGCATCCCAATGGGCGGTGCGATGGATCGCTTTGCCCTGCGTTGCGCCAATCTTCTTGTAGGCAATAGTGAAGATGCGGCTGGTTTGGAATGCGTGTTCACAGGACCTGAAATTGAATTTACCTCGGATACGGTGATTGCTGTCACGGGTGCAAATTTGCCACCAAAGCGTGATGGAAAAGTGATGAAAACATGGACGGCGATTCCATTTAAAGCGGGACAAATACTGTCGTTTGATTTTCTTAAGGCAGGTGCCCGCGCTTATGTGGCAATCGCCGGTGGTATCGATACGCCACCCATTCTGGATAGCCGGTCAACATATGGCATAGGCGCATTAGGTGGTATCGAGGGGCGCGCTGTCCAGACTGGCGACGCCTTACCCATCGGCACCGCAACATTGCCAGTGCATTTGGATACACGATCAATTCCTGCAACGATGCGACGGTCTGTAAAAACACCAACAGCACTTCGCGTGGTGCCAGGGTTATATTGGCATCGGCTGACCAATGAATCGGGTGACCAGTTTTTTCAAGACCGGTGGAAAGTGGCTTCGGAAGCGGATCGCATGGGCTATCGGTTTGGTGGCGGATCGCCTCTGACCTTTGTCGAGCGCGAGCCTCCCTTTGGGGCAGGTTCAGAACCATCGAACATTACCGACGCCTGCTATCCCTACGGGTCGATACAGGTGCCAGGTGGCACCGAGCCCATTATCCTGCATCGCGATGCTGTATCAGGTGGTGGATACTGCATGGTGGGCACTGTCATATCGGCTGATATGGATCTTATTGGTCAGCTTGTTCCAGGTGATGAGGTGAATTTTGTGAAGGTAAACATGCATACGGCGCTCAAAGCACGACGGAGCCGAGCGGAGATGCTGGATACGGTTCGTCGTCATCTTAATGGATAAAGATCAAACAGAGGAGACATATAAAATGGTTGCGAATGTTACATCATATCCCACACTTTTTGAGGCAATATGGCCTAAAACCAACTCATGGGGCGCAAAAGTCACCGTGGCGTTAGTTGGTAGTTTGGCACTATGGATGTCTGCCAAAATTCAGGTACCCTTTTATCCTGTTCCGCTGACGTTGCAAACAATGCTGGTACTTGCTCTTGGAGCGGCATTGGGGTGGCGGCTGGCCGGATTGACGATTTGTTTCTATCTTCTCGAAGGTGCCGTTGGATTACCCGTTTTTGCAGGCACACCTGAACGGGGCATTGGTCTGTTATATATGGCAGGACCAACAGGCGGGTTTCTGATCGGGTTTCTAGCAGCAGCGATGATGGTGGGGTATCTCGCACAAAGAGGATGGGATCGTCATATTCTGTCAATGACATTGGCGATGCTGATCGGAAATATAATCATTTACGGGTTTGGTCTGATATGGCTAGGCAACAGCCTTGGCTGGGACAAGCCAATTCTGGCATGGGGGTTTTATCCCTTCATCATTGGCGATTGTGCAAAAATTGTCATTGCGGCTATTGGCCTTCCTCTTATATGGCGCATGATGGGCCGGACATATTCACGGTGATTATGCTACTAACAGATATGCGTCATCAGATGCGATGATGCCGCATAGTGGTTTGCCTTTGGATGGCTGTCTTACAGCGTATGACCGGCGTCATAATCATGTCATATGTCAGTCACAGCGCATATGAAACGCATATGGGTTATGTGATACGGGTTTGCATCAAAAGCAAAGCCAGAAATCAATAAAGGGTCAGGTCATCGAAAAGCCTGAATCCTTGTTGCCTTTACCGGGCTTTCGCATGGATTCCGTGCCGTCTCCCAGTAGTGGGGGGTATAAATATCAAGCCGGATACGTCATTTTCATCGTTGCTCTCAAGCATAAAGGACGGCGTTTCAGCAAAACCATTGGCCATAACGGTTACACCATAACGGTGACACGAGCGTGGCCGAAGCGCGCGCGATTGCCGCCCAGATGATTGGCGATGTGAAAACGGGTCGCTGTCACAAACCGATCACGCCAAAGGAGCGGCGCTTCGAGGTGTTTGTAAAACATTTTGCAGGCGGAATGGTCAAAAACATCTGTATCTGTCAGATAGTAAAACAGCTCAGATGACCACCTCTATGGCGGCACCGGTAAAGACTGGATTTGATTTGGTGGTGATACATGCCTGAAAACGGTTCTGGCTGTCGGACAATTTCCGCATAATGATTATGCACTTTTCCAAACCTGTTGTTGATATTGCTGTGATGGATGCATGGGTAACACGCACCCTCGCCATGACCAAGCATGGGTATTAATCCGATGCGCGCATAAGAATAGGCGTATATAATCTACATTGAGTATTAAATAACTCATTAAAAACAATGGGTTGACATGATTATGAATATTTGTCACTCTAAACTATATTTCAAGATTTTTCGATATTATGACCCCCTGCATGCTGTAGTGGCATGAATGAAATCGGAGCAGAATATTTGAAATAACAGTCCAAAAAAGCAACAGATAAGAGAAAATGGATCGCGCCTATAAACCGGATTTTCCGTTTGGTGGATGCGAATCCGTAGCAAATATATGAAAAATTATAGACATGACAAAGAATTCGCTAATGATGAGAAATTAGCTGATACACCCCCTCTGGTAGTCACTATAAACACTCGGGCTATATCTGCTTTGGCGAGATATTCTTCGTCCGTTTTGTTTGGTTCTAAGCAACCAAAGATGATGAAGCAGGATGCTGGCAGAGGCCTCATCTGGACATTATTGGCGATCGGGTTGGCGGCTTGTTCCGACAGATCAGTTTATGATAATAAAAAAACTGATACGCATGGCTATGACGATGATCAATCCCAGATTCAGAATAGCGATGATCCTATCAGAGTGGCTGACGGGCCCATAGAAGGGGCGCTTGTCTATGGGCGACGGGCAGACGGGAGCTATAGCTCGTCACCACTTGGAAAAACCAATTCCAAAGGTGAGTTCACCCCTACATCTGCACAACGTGCCGAATTTGTCGGTTATAAATTTGATCTGACAAATGCACGTGATGTGAATAGCGGAAAAGTATATGACAAGGGTGAACAATTAGAAACGCTGGATGATGGCGACATCGCAACGCCCCTGACCACATTGATACGGGCTGCGCGAAAGATCGCTGAAACCGATGATGACAACACGACCACTGCTGAGAATGCGACAGAGCAAGTCATCCAAGGTCTTTTCGGTTCTGAGACAGATGTAACACTCAAACAGATTCAAGATTTTGAGATTTATCGTGTTGGTGACCGGGATAATGAGATCGTCAAAAAGGCGGTACAGGTGATGGCCACGATCACCAAGAAAATGGATGAATCGGGTGGTGCTTCAAGCGAAGCGGTGAATATCGTCAACAATATGGCTATGGCCGCGCAGAAAGTTGGTGCCAGCAAAGGCCAAGCGCGTGAGGACGCAGAGACCGAGCTCGGGCTTATTTCAGAAAATGATCCGGTCATTCAAGTTTTACTTAATAAGGTCCCAACCGGCGGGGTAACCATTACCGGCACGCTGAGGGCTGGAGAGAGGCTGACGGCCGATTTTAGTGCGCTTCGGGATGCTGACGGGATACCGGACCAGGATAGTAGTGGCGGTCTGAGCGCGGATGATCTGACCTTTCAATGGAAGAAGGATGGCGTCGATATTGCCGGTGCGAGAGGTGAAAGCTATGTGCTGGCGGCTGATGATGTTGGCGGGCAGATAACGGTAAAGGTATCCTGGCGGGATGCTGGTGGGACCGATGAGAGCGTGACCTCAACACCGACCGCGGCTATCACCGCAGCTAATCAAGCCCCAACCGGCGGGGTAACCATTACCGGCACGCTGAGGGCTGGAGAGAGGCTGACGGCCGATTTTAGTGCGCTTCGGGATCGTGACGGGATACCGGACCAGGATAGTAGTGGCGATCTGAGCGCGGATGATCTGACCTTTCAATGGAAGAAGGGTGGCGTCGATATTGCCGGTGCGAGAGGTGCCAGCTATGTGCTGGCGGCTGATGATGTTGGCGGGCAGATAACGGTAAAGGTATCCTGGCGGGATGCTGGTGGGACCGATGAGAGCGTGACCTCAACACCGACCACGGCTATCACCGCAGCTAATCAAGTCCCAACCGGCGGGGTAACCATTACCGGCACGCTGAGGGCTGGAGAGAGGCTGACGGCCGATTTTAGTGCGCTTCGGGATGCTGACGGGATACCGGACCAGGATAGTAGTGGCGGTCTGAGCGCGGATGATCTGACCTTTCAATGGAAGAAGGATGGCGTCGATATTGCCGGTGCGAGAGGTGCCAGCTATGAGCTGACGGCTGATGATGTTGGCGGGCAGATAACGGTAAAGGTATCCTGGCGGGATGCTGGTGGGACCGATGAGAGCGTGACCTCAACACCGACCACGGCTATCACCGCAGCTAATCAAGCCCCAACCGGCGGGGTAACCATTACCGGCACGCTGAGGGCTGGAGAGAGGCTGACGGCCGATTTTAGTGCGCTTCGGGATGCTGACGGGATACCGGACCAGGATAGTAGTGGCGGTCTGAGCGCGGATGATCTGACCTTTCAATGGAAGAAGGATGGCGTCGATATTGCCGGTGCGAGAGGTGAAAGCTATGTGCTGGCGGCTGATGATGTTGGCGGGCAGATAACGGTAAAGGTATCCTGGCGGGATGCTGGTGGGACCGATGAGAGCGTGACCTCAACACCGACCACGGCTATCACCGCAGCTAATCAAGCCCCAACCGGCGGGGTAACCATTACCGGCACGCTGAGGGCTGGAGAGAGGCTGACGGCCGATTTTAGTGCGCTTCAGGATCGTGACGGGATACCGGACCAGGATAGTAGTGGCGGTCTGAGCGCGGATGATCTGACCTTTCAATGGAAGAAGGATGGCGTCGATATTGCCGGTGCGAGAGGTGCCAGCTATGAGCTGACGGCTGATGATGTTGGCGGGCAGATAACGGTAAAGGTATCCTGGCGGGATGCTGGTGGGACCGATGAGAGCGTGACCTCAACACCGACCACGGCTATCACCGCAGCTAATCAAGCCCCAACCGGCGGGGTAACCATTACCGGCACGCTGAGGGCTGGAGAGAGGCTGACGGCCGATTTTAGTGCGCTTCGGGATGCTGACGGGATACCGGACCAGGATAGTAGTGGCGGTCTGAGCGCGGATGATCTGACCTTTCAATGGAAGAAGGATGGCGTCGATATTGCCGGTGCGAGAGGTGCCAGCTATGAGCTGACGGCTGATGATGTTGGCGGGCAGATAACGGTAAAGGTATCCTGGCGGGATGCTGGTGGGACCGATGAGAGCGTGACCTCAACACCGACCACGGCTATCACCGCAGCTAATCAAGCCCCAACCGGCGGGGTAACCATTACCGGCACGCTGAGGGCTGGAGAGAGGCTGACGGCCGATTTTAGTGCGCTTCAGGATCGTGACGGGATACCGGACCAGGATAGTAGTGGCGGTCTGAGCGCGGATGATCTGACCTTTCAATGGAAGAAGGGTGGCGTCGATATTGCCGGTGCGAGAGGTGCCAGCTATGTGCTGGCGGCTGATGATGTTGGCGGGCAGATAACGGTAAAGGTATCCTGGCGGGATGCTGGTGGGACCGATGAGAGCGTGACCTCAACACCGACCACGGCTATCACCGCAGCTAATCAAGTCCCAACCGGCGGGGTAACCATTACCGGCACGCTGAGGGCTGGAGAGAGGCTGACGGCCGATTTTAGTGCGCTTCAGGATCGTGACGGGATACCGGACCAGGATAGTAGTGGCGATCTGAGCGCGGATGATCTGACCTTTCAATGGAAGAAGGATGGCGTCGATATTGCCGGTGCGAGAGGTGCCAGCTATGAGCTGACGGCTGATGATGTTGGCGGGCAGATAACGGTAAAGGTATCCTGGCGGGATGCTGGTGGGACCGATGAGAGCGTGACCTCAACACCGACCGCGGCTATCACCGCAGCTGCTGAACCCAGCACTCCACCGGCGAATACGGGACCAACTATTTTGCTTTATATGACAGAAACGCCGGTTCTGAGACATACACAGTCCGAGGCGGCTGACACGGGCTTTATTGTCAGTACGACTGACCCAGATGAAGGCGATGAAGTCACCTTGTTGGTTAGCGATGAGAGATTTGAGATTGTGAATGGTAGCCTGCGAATCAAAGCCAACCAGACCTTTGATTTTGCAAATGAACCAATCATTAGAGTGACAATTACCGCCACAGATCGGAGTGGGACGCCCGACAGGCAGGTTGTCTATGTTATGGCTCCTGAAGAAACCTTACCCAGCCCGGCACTCTATACCAAAGAAAGGGATGTGACGGTTCCCGATCTCGCCATATCGGGTGATTTTACGATTGAAGGTTGGATGTATTTTACGACTCGTGGCAATGCAATTTCTGATCGAACCGATGGGATGTTCAGGGGGGTGACCGCTTCGGGTGAGAAGATCACGTTGAATTTTCTTGACAATAAGGCGCGGCTATTTATCGGCGCTAATGCAATGAATCACCTCAAGGCCACAGCAGACGTGAAAGGACAACCACCGGTATATAACCCTGAAAATGACTATGTTGTTTCAAAAAAGGTGGTTGCTGTGTCGCAGTGGCTGCATTTTGCGCTGGTACGCGAAAATGGCGCTTTGAGGCTCTATCAGGATGGTGAACTGGTCAGTGAAGTCTTGACGACTAAAATGTGGAGCGCTGATTTTACCCTCAAGCAGATTGCCAAAGGGTGGACCAACGATAGCGGCCTGAATGGGCAGATGGATGAATTTCGGGTATGGAACATGGCACGTACTGAAACAGATATTCAGGACAATATGCGTTCGCGTGTCGATCCATCTGATGTTGATTTGTTACGTTATTATAAATTTGATAAGCCGGGTGTTATCAAGGATTCGATTACGCATGGAACACCGGCTGCAGATGTGACTTTGCCTACCCGTGATGAGGACCTAAAAATTGGTGGTAGTAACGATGCTGAAATTCTGAACCCAATCGAAATTGACAATCAGGGGTTTGAGGCGCCAATCCAGATAGGGCTTGTTGATGACGAAATTCCGTTGGATAAATGGGTGTTCACCGGCGAGTCAGGTACGTTTATGCCCCCAGCTGATGATCTTAACAACGGTGCGCCCGAGGGCCACAATGTGGCATATATCAATGGGCGCGGAGAGATTTCACAAACACTTTCGACGCTTCTTACGCGGGCAGACGGCGTGCGTTATCTTGATTATGTGCTGAAGCTGACGCTTGGTGATTCCAGTGCAGATATTGGCGATGCTGCCAGTTGGGAAGTGGCACTTTATGCTGGTGACACGCTGATAGGGCGGTTGACCAGTCAAGATGTGCGATTGAGTAGCGGGACTGTGTCCGAAGCGGTGCTGGTCGTTGATGCCGCACGGCTTTACAAACTCAGCCTTCATAAAGCTGTTTATGGACAGAAGCTGAAAATCGTTCTGCGTGACTCAGGTGATTCCGAGGGGTGGATCAGATTTGACGATGTACAACTTTATTCACGTGCGTCTAATTTTACGCCACGCCTTGATGACAGTGACGGTGACGGGATACCCAAGATACCCAAATTAAGTATCGGCGACAGCATCATGCTGGATTTTCAGGCTGCGGCAAAAGCGATTGGTGATAATCCCGCACCAGTCACATCACAATGGGATCCAGATGGCGTGAATGGACCAAACGGAAATGTCTGGAATCCTTTTACCATTGGCCCAGGTCACACTTATGGTAGCACATGGACAGCAAAAAAGATTGAAGGTGATGGGATCAGAGTCGCGAATCTGAAAACAAGTCATGGCATTGTAACGAAGGTAGGTTTGAAAATCACTGGCAAGATAGGTGCTTATAATTCTGGTAGCAACCCGCGACCCAATCCGAATCATATTGATTCCCTAATCCTAGACCATCATTATTTTGATCTAAAAGGTTTTAAAGCTTATGGCGATAAACGTGTCGCGCCCGATGGCGCGGAAATAACTGGTAAAGAAACACATAGCACGCCCTGGATACCCGGAAGCCAATGGGTGCCAACTAATAACAATTGGGGTGCGCGTGGGCCAGTGACCTATAGCTATACGAATCTACAGCCAGGTATTTATTCGCTCGAATTCTTTATTAACTCCACAGCACATGCGCCCCCGCGTGAATATATGGTCAATATCAACGGTGAGACCGAAGCAGGCGGAACAACGTTGAAATGGGTGACAGTGACATCAGAGGTCACTAATCCAGCTCATGGTCGTGGCGCCGCTGATGCCGACAATCGGATTACGGTTAATAATGTTGAGGTCGGCCAGGATGGTCAACTTACCCTCAGATATAAGGGGCCAAACGACGCGCAGGGTTCAGATCCCAGTCCGGCCGGAATCATTCTGACATACACAGGAAGGCCGGAAACGCCAAGTGGACAAACCCCTGAACAGGTTGAAGACGCGCGTGCCGCCGAGGCGGATATCACCGACATTCCGCCAGAATCACGTTTTAGCTCCGAGCTGGTGATCCCTGCACTTGATGGTGCGACCGATCTTGAGTTTCTGCCATCCAACATGCCAGGCAAGGAGCATCTGCAGAACAGCCTGCTGGTCGTGACGCTGGGTGGCAAAGTTTTGAAATATGGTAACCCAAGCGCGGGTGACATTGCCGTGCAAACTGTTCTTGAGATTCCTAGTGCAAATATTCTGACTAAGAGTGGCGAACGTGGCCTGTTCGCTATTGAGATAGATCCATCATTCAATCAGAATGGATTTTTCTATCTGATGTATACAAAAGCTGTTGGCAATGGAAAGCATCTGACCACTGTATCGCGCTTTACCTATAGTGAAACGGAAGAAAGAACGCCAGATAGCGCCAGTATTCTGAGTAGTGAAACGGTTTTGTGGCAGGAACATGATCCTAATTTTGTGGACAATTATGCACACCAGGGTGGTGGTCTTGCCATCGGCTGGAGTCCAAGCGATGGTAGGGCGAAGCCAGAAATTCTGACCGCTGATGATCGCCAGCATTTTAAGATTTTTATCACTACAGGCGAAGAATTTCAGGAGAAAAATTCCCGCAATCTGGGGCATTCAGACGGCAAGACACATCGGATCAATCTTGATGGGTCGATCCCCAGTGATAATCCCTATTATGATGCAGATGTGGCAGGTAAATACGACATCAGCAATCCGGCCTCAGCAATCGCGAGAACCACATCGGGCACTGTGACCTATGCGATCTCGGATGGAGCGGATAAGGATAAATTCGACATTAATGTCAACACCGGTGTCGTGACCTTCAAAACGAATTCGGATTTTGACAGCCGGGCTGATGCCGACCAAGACAATATCTATGTCATCAAAGTCCGGGCGACCATAGTGGATGGTTCATATACCGAAAGTATAGAGCAGACGGTATCGATCAAGCTAAGTAAAAGCGTTGTCAAGCCCCCGAGTTTTGAGAATAGCGATCCGGTCATTGTTCCCGTCTTGGAAGGTACCACCGATACCGACTATACAGCGAGTCACCTCTCGGAAATTCTTGAGAAGCGATTGATGACCATCTGGTCCTATGGATTGCGTAATCCGTGGCGGGCTTGGTTTGATGATGAAACGGGCATGTTGTTTATCGGCGAGGTCGGTGGCAATAACAATAACGCGGGAAAATCAACCGAGGATATCCATATTGCCTATAAGAATGCCGATCATGGTTGGATAGGGGATGGCTCGGAAACAACTTTTAATAAAAATGATGGTGGAACGCCACTGTATCTCTATTCTCATTTTAACGGACCGGGACGAGATGGTAACATTCTGAATGGCCCTGCCGGTGCCTCGATCACGGGTGGGGTGGTGTATCGGTATAAAGGCGATGGTGAATTCAAGTTTCCAGACGAATATCAAGGTCGCTATATGTATGGTGACTGGATACGGACTGTGATTCATTCATTAAAGCTGGAACCTGTGGCATCGCCAGTGGCTGGTGGTCATAAAATGAAAGTGGCTGAAATTAAGGGCGACCAGTTTATGACTAATATGGCTGGTAGGCCATTGGCGATGACAGTTGGGCCGGACGGCGCGCTATATGTCATTACAACGCATCAGGTAGGTGGTATTTTCGATTTCACCAGCCGTATATTTCGGGTGGTTTTTGGCAATAATTTACCACTTACGGGCACAGGGATTGTTATAGGTGAGGAGCAAAAGGAATCCGACACAGCCCCACATACTGTAACCTTTACCGCCGATGTCGAGGATCCAGATGGGGCAGATTCGCAACTACGCTATAAATGGTACTTTGATCATGGAGGGGACAATAGTCTGGTGGCAGAAGGGCGCCAGGTAACGTATACATATACCAGCCTTGGGGTGTATGATGTGTTGCTTGAAGTTACCGATTTCAGGGGCAAAGTGACGCGCTTTGAGACCCGCAAAATCAAGATCGGAAAGCGTCCAGAAGTGAGTTTTAGCGAGATCAAGGAAGAAGGTTTGGAAACAAATATTCAACCTGATGACTCAACATACCGATTCAAGGCGGGACATGAAGTGCGCCTGAAAGCCACCGCTATTGACCCTGATCTTCCTATTGGTAATCAAAGTTTGGATTCATCTGACATCAGATGGTCGTCGCAGCTGAAGCATAATGAGCATTCGCATCCCGGAGGTGACGGCGTGATGGATAAGGATGGCTATATCATCTTTTTCATCCCAAACACAGGGCATGGTTATCCTGGCCCCACCTATTACAGAGTCACGCCATCGATACGCGATGGTTCCGGGATGACCGGATACAATCCATATAATTTGAAGGTTAAAAAAACCACACTCGAGCTGGTCGCACCTGGCGATGATTATCAGTTCCTACGCCTTAAATCGCCAGATAATCCCAGTTCCGGATCGCATAGGTTTAGTGATGTTGCTGTCGGATTTCTCGATGTGTTTGTGGCACAACCTTTCTATATTGACGGTTTGACAAGGCGTGTATTCTCGCATTGGAAAATCAATGGCGTTGATGAAAGGCAAAAGAACAATCCGGTTTTGCTCTATCAAATACCAGATCAAGCCAACTTAAGTTTAGAACCAATTTATGTGCTGGCCAATTCAGACCGATATTATCTGAGGCTAGATGGGACTACACCTGTATCTCTTGGAAATCAGCCCATTGAACTAAGCGGGGACTTCACCATTGAGATGCAGGTGAGTATTGATGAGCCTTTGAACAATAATGACTCACTTTTATTTGGAACAATTACAGACGGTGGAGCACCCAAAACCTTTGATATGAATTTCTACCAGCAACTGTTTCGCATTTATGACGGTATAAACCATGCCGTGGTGACACAGAAAGTTGAGGCCAATACATGGTTTCATATCGCGCTTGTCAGGCAGAACGACACCATTACCGTTTATCTGGATGGAGTGCCCATTAATGCCACAGGCCGTTTAAGTTGGGTCGGAAATGTGACGGTTACGCATATAGGCAAGTCAATTTCGTCGTCACAGGATTTCATGGGTAAGATGGATAATATCAGATTCTGGAATACCGCCCGATCCCAGCAACAGATTAATGAAAATAAAGAAAGGGATGTAGAGGCAGACGAAAATGGGTTGTTACGTAAATATAGCTTTGATAGCGATTCGAGTCGTATAGTTGACGATACCAATAATTCAAGACCACTTCCCCTTTTTTCGGATGGATCCATATCGATAGACCCTCCTAGAGGGGGTTCTAACGTATTCAAATACTTTCATTTTGATGGTACGAGAGGCATTGATATTCCCGACTGGCAGGTTGCAGCAGACCAGGATTTTACCATGGAAACATGGGTTAGGGTTTCCACGCCGCTGTCACCGGTGGATGGCGTATTCTGGGGATTCAAGGATGACTCAAATACAAATTTAGCAGTCCTTATTAATGCGCGGTGGTGGCGATTTAGGGATCTGGAGTACGCGGAGACGAACCATGGTGATATTGTTAGTGCGGGTAAACCTTTTGAAAAAAATCAGTGGGTACATATCGCCCTGACACGCGAAAGTGGTGTTCTTAAACAATATATCAATGGTGAATATTCTGTTTGGAGTAATTTACAAAATAATTCTTGGACAGATGCTTTCACGATCACAGATATAGGCAAAGGTTTTTATAATGGCTTCTTTGAAGGTGACCTCTATAACATTCGTTTCTGGAATACAGCCCGAAATGCAAACCAGATAAAGCAAAATAAACATAGGGAACTGGAAAACGAAGATGGTTTAGCTCGCCAGTACCGTTTTGATAAAGCCAACCATAGAATAATCGATGTGACCGAAAATGAAAATTCCGAAAACCGCGCCATATCTTTGCCAAGGGATGAGAAAGAAACAGCTTCATCACCACATATTGGTCTGGTCAGAAGCAATGGCGAGCCACTTACGACCGCAGAAAATCGTCCACCTGTGCCGGTGCCAGACTTTAAGGCTGTACCACACGATACTCCCGCGTTGATTGGTGTTACGGGAAACGATGCCGACGACAAGACCCTAGCCAAGAATCTTATTTTACTTGATTATCATCGTATTGAGATCATCAGTGATGATCGCACGCCGGCACAAAAAGAATCTGGAACCAATGTGGGCAACGTCACAATCGATACGGCAAATAAGAATGTTACCTTTACGCCACAGAATAATTTTCACGGTAAGGTAAAGATTTTTTACAAAATCACCGATGCCGATGGTGCAGAAGCGGAAGGCTATATTATGATAAGGGTTGGTGCGCCCCCACCTGATCAGGATTCCAGCCCAGGTGAGGATGCACATAATAGTGGTAGTTCGGAGTTACTGCCAAGTGTTTCTCCGCTTGTCGAGATGCAGTTCAGTATGCAAGATATGGCGTTGCAAGATATGGCGTTGGACGTTATGTAGATTTTGCCCCGCGCTTAAGACCGAATGGCCTTTTCCAAAGCCTTGAAACCGCCGGCGAACACCTCATCACGCACAAAAGCCTGCCAGTGATCATCGCGGCCGTCGCCAGCCTTAAAATCGGCCACCCAACGCGCAAATGTTTCGTCGCGGTCGGTGATGGCCTGAAATGACATGATAGCGACATAGTCAATAAAGGGCAAAGGCGCATCCAGCATGTCATAGGTTAGACTGTGGTCAATTTGTGAGATAGCAAGCAGGGTTTCGCGTACGCGCCCCGACCCGTCAGACAGGGCAAAATTGCGTATACAGCCAACTTCACCATTATGTTTACCGTCTTCGATATAGCTTTCTGTTGCGGCGGGGTGCCAGTTTGGCAAGCCGTTAAAGTCGGCAACGATGGACCATACCGACGCTATGGGTGCCGGAATGATGGTTGAATAATCTACATGGATCATGGGTATCTCCTATAGTTATTAAATATGTGGGGTTTAAGGTTTTAGATCGCTGAATTCTTTTGTGCGCGCGGTGATTGCCAGTTCGGTGGGTAGCCGTTCCATACTGCTGGCACCATAAAATCCATGGCATTCAGAACAAAGAGCTAGAAATTTCCGAACGTCCTGCGGTTCTGCCAGAGGGCCACCATGCGCGATCAGGATGATATCGGAACGGATGCTTAACGCCGCCTCGGCCCAGTCATTGAAATGTGCGGCGCATGCCTCAATCGAGCTGGTATCCACCGCGCCAATGGTGCCCCCAGCTGTCAAACCAAAATGGGGGACGACGATATCGGCACCTGCTTCTGTCATCGCGATGACTTCTTCTTTGGTGAAGGCATAGGGTGTTGTGAGAAGATCTTTCTTATGGGCGCGGGCAATCATGTCGATTTCAGCATCATAACCCATGCCAGTAGCTTCTAAAGAGGCACGAAAAGCCCCATCAATCAGCCCCATTGTGGGAAAATTCTGGACGCCAGCAAAGCCGATTTGCTTAATCTCATCCAGGAAGGGATCAATCAATAAAAAGGGATCGGTCGCATTGACGCCCGCCAGAACCGGAACATGATGCACCACCGGCAATACCTCTTTGGCCATTTCCATAACGATTTCATTAGCATTGCCATAGGCCATATAGCCCGCAAGTGATCCCCGCCCCGCCATGCGATAGCGACCAGAATTATAAATGACAATCAGATCAGCGCCGCCAGCCTCCTCGCAACGTGCCGACAGGCCAGTGCCAGCACCCCCGCCAATAATTAACTGCTTATCGGTAATTTTTGCACGCAAACGTTTCAGGATGCTGGCGCGGTCATTTTTTTGAGACATGATTTATTTTCCCATTATTTTGATGATTGTCTGGCGATGGCGTTTTGGAATAACGAGACAGCAGCCTTTGCAAATGCTGGGTCATTTATGTGAAGATCAAGTTTGTGAAGGCGGCGCTTGCTGGTCTGTTTGACTGTATCTTCCAGTGCTGAAAATAAAGCCGTATTGGCGGTTTTGTCATGGAAAGGACCATTTTCAATATCCAGTGCTGACAGACCTTTTAATGGCAGAAGAAAATCGACTTCGCCATCACAAGCGTTCAGTTTATTGCCAATCCATGCGCCAATTTGGGCGCATTCTGCAGGCGTGGTTCGCATCAGGGTGATCTGTTCATTATGTCGGTATAGATTGCGTGACTTGAATTTGTCAGGCACGCTATCAATACCCCAGAAATTGACCATATCCAGCGCACCACATGAGCCGATAAAGGGTATTTGAGTGCGGGCAACGGCACCAAGCCGATCTTCGCCAGCACTTAGCACCCCGCCAACCAAAAGGTCACATATTTCAGTCGTTGTTATATCCAGAACGCCGCTAATATCCCCCTGATCGATCAGTTTTTCGAGTGATTGGCCACCAACACCGGTGGCATGGAAAACGAGGCAATCAAAATCAGTTTCCAGCATGTCTGTGATCGCCAGAACACAAGGGGTGGTCACGCCAAACATGCTCAAACCAATGGCCGGCCTGCTGGTATCAATATCTGGTGTTGGCCCGGTCATCATTCCAGCCATCGCATGTGCCGCATTGCTAAGCACCTTGTAGGACACACGATTGAGGCCAGCTATATCGGTTACAGGATGAAGCATCGTGATGTCACTTGGCCCTACATATTCGGATACATCTCCAGATGCTAAAGTCGACACCATCAATTTTGGAATGCCGATTGGTAATGCGCGCATGCCAGGCGTAATCATTGCGGTGCCGCCTGAACCACCAAGACCAATAATGCCGCCAATGTCATCACGTGTGAGGATTAAGGCTTTAAGCGCACGCGCCATTTCGGTGACGGCGTTTCCCCGATCATCAACAAAAACGCTAGATGCTGATACGGGATGATGCGCCGCGACGTCACGTGCTGATATATCTGCAAAATTTTGCTTGCTCTTAATACCAATATCAACGGTAGTTGTGTTAATACCCCTAGCCTTGATGAGGTCGGCAACATAGTCCAATTCACGCGCTTTGGTGTCAAACGTGCCTATTACATAGGCAGATTTTGGTGCTTTTTTCATAATGCTTTTGCCGTTTTAGGTTGTGTAGAGGTATTGTTGACGCCGATCCCCAGATGCCGCTGTTGCAGGTCCGGATCTGTAGCAAGTGTTGCTGAGGGGAGATACTCAACAATGGCACCATTAACCATAATGCCAACATGATCCGCTACCTGAAGCGCCACCTGGAGATTCTGTTCAATAATCAGCAAAGCGATACCGTCTGCGCTGAGTTTTTGGAGAAGCGTGACTACCTGTTCCACAATGACAGGTGCCAGCCCCTCTGTCGGTTCATCCATGATTAATAAATTCGGATTCAGAAGTAATGCCCGACCAATGGCAAGCATCTGCTTTTCGCCACCGGATAGCTCATCACCAAGATGTGTGCGGCGTTCTTTCAAACGGGGGAAAATGTCGTATATGCGTTCAATAGTCCATTTGCCATTTGCTTTGGGATTGGCAATTAGTCGCAGATGTTCATCAGTAGTAAGTGAACGGAATAACCGTCGTCCTTGCGGCACATAGCCAATGCCCAATTTGGCACGGTCGTCAGGAGACCGGCTTGTGATGTCAATACCGTGAAATTCAAGGGTGCCCGATGTTACCGGCAATAACCCCATAATGGCGTTACATAAGGTGGTCTTTCCCATACCATTTCGTCCAACGATGGATAATGGCTTGGCCGCGTCTAGGACAATGGTTGCGTTTTGCACTGCATAGCTACTGCCGTAATGGACGTTTAAGTCTTGGATTTTCAGGCATGATCGAGGCGAAGTTCCGGTGGCCATTATGTGCCTCCCATATAGATCATGCGTACATGATCGTTATCCATAATGTCTGATGGGCTACCGTCAGCGATAATTTTGCCATTATGCATAACGCTGACCCAATCAGCATATTGCAAGGCAAGGTCAACATCATGCTCGATTATAATGAGTGTTATTTCCCTAGCTAACATGCCAAGCAGATTGCTCAAGAGGACACGTTCAGCAGGTGAGAGTCCGGCCGCAGGCTCATCAAGCAACAGCATTATGGGTTCGCCTGCCAAGGCCATACCGATTTCAAGTTGACGTCTTTTGCCGTGCGAAAGTGCGCCGGCAGTTTCGGATAGGGCATCAGTTAACCCAACCTGTTCGGCTACATTTTCGATAATTTCAGTAATCGGAGACTGGCTAAGCTGGGCAAAGGGTAGACATGACGTCCAGCCATTAGTTGCGCCCCATTGCGAAATCAACAAATTTTCTCGTACTGTAAGACCGTCAAACAATTTGGCATTCTGATAGGTTCGGCGAAGGCCGAGATCCACACGTCTGTTCGGTGCCATTTTTGTGATGTCACACTGGTTTAAAAATACGCTACCTTCTGCCACAGGATGAATGCCAGCCAGTAAATTGAATAATGTGGTTTTTCCAGCACCATTTGGGCCAAGCACAGCGCGCCGTTCACCACGCCTGATACACATGGAAACGTTATCTACGGCGGCAAGTCCGCCAAAGCGCCCGACAACACCCTCAATTTCGAGGGTGTTGTCATGCTTCATGTTTTTATTGGTCATGGGCAAGATGGGTTGTCGCGGCTGACCGGACCACGGGCAAGAAACGTTTCAGCATCCATACCAAGGGTCTGATTTACGTCACCGACAACTTTGATTACCTTATTACCAAGTGTGCCATCCGGCTTTTCAAACACTTCGGTGATGAAGTTGTCGATAATGCCGTTGCGATTGTGGTCAACGCGCATAATTCCCCCTGTGGGAGAAACAAACGCTAGGTTGGTCAATGCCGCACGATAGGCTTTATGGTTGTTGGATAAATTGCCATCCACCTGATCAAGACCCAGAAGCGCCGCTTTTGCACTCATATAATAATGATGAGCAAAAATAGTTGGGGATGTGAACCCATCTGGAAATTCAGCACGGTAGGCATCAGCAAATTTATTCCATTCAGGATGGTCAAAATCACTGACAGTCGGGGTACCAGCGGGTGCACCAACCAGTAATTTACGGAATGGCCCTTTTGAATCCAGAATTGACTGGTCAATCGTGATCGTACCACCAATGATGGGTTTCGTACCGCCCGCCTGATGATACTGGGTCAGGAAATTAATGGCGTCAGCCCCACCCAAGGCCACATACATCGCATCAATATCATTCGGAATCGAATAGATAATTGAGTTGTAGTCCTTGTTCCCAATCGGCACCCAGAATTTTTCTGGTACCCGCCCTCCAGCGTCACAGAATTCATTCATAAAGCCCAGAACCTGGGTATATGGGAATGAATAGTCTTCTGCAATCACAACGACTTTCTTATAGCCTTTGTCCTGATAGGCATAAGTGCCAAGGCCAGCCTGCCACTGTGCGCCATCACCGCCAAAACGGAAAAAATTATCAGAAGACTGACGCAAAGTTGTATCCTGTGCGGCAGATGAGCCATTAAAAAACGTTACATGGGGGTATGTTTTAGAAAAATCACGAAGAGCAATACCCTCGCTACCGCTGAGCGGGCCGACGATAATATTGACCTTGTCATTTTCAATCAATTTGCGGGCACTGTTAACAGCTGATTCAGGACTTGCATTCGATGACATGGTGGATAGGGTGATTTTTTTGCCACCAGCCATACCACCAAATTCTTTGACAGCTAATTCAACGCCGCGAATGCCATCTTGGCCAAGCGCCGCGAAGGCACCTTCCAAGATCGAAATCACACCTATTTTTATATCTGCCGCAAAGGCAGTATTCTGACCTGTCATGACCAGCGCAAAGGCCATCAGGCACTTCAAAAATGCTTTTTTGAACATTTTTCTTCCTCTCAGTTTTTGTGGTTTGTATGTCACCCGAAAAACAAAACAAAAAAGAAAAAAGGGGTTAACTCCTCACCTGTTTTTGGTCAAAAAAATGTAACATTTTACCTGCCATGCCACTTAGACCTTGCGGTGACATGATCATAATTAACAATAATACGAGTCCTATAACTGTGTTAAACCGATCCTGCGAAATCAGGTCTATTGCAAAAACATCAATTAGCACAAAGATGAGGGCACCAACGAAAGCACCGGATGGCTTTCGAAGCCCACCAATCACAGCAATAATCAAAACATCTAGGATGGGGTCAAGTCCGACTGAAAATGAAGAAATACGGCCATAATACCAAACCAGTAAAACACCACCCATACCAGCAATGAGACCTGAAACAGCGTAAGCTGTGATAATGGCAGGTGGTGATGGAATACCTACCGACATGACCCGTTCTGGATTGTCACGCACGGCCTGAATAACAAGACCAAGCGGTGACTTGATAAACCCTTCAATCAATAGGCTGGCAAAAAGCGCGACAGCAAGTACCAGAAAATAAAAAGGTACCGGCGCGCTAATATCAATGCCAGCGATAATAGGTGCATCCAATCCAGCGAAACCGTTCCAGCCATTCAAAAGCGAGTAATTCTGACGGGTTAGAAAAAAGAAAGTCATGCCAATAGCCAAGGTAATCATAATGGCATAGATACCTGTTGACCGGCGGCAGATAAGCCCGAGAAGTGCTCCAGCTAATGTGGCAAATAAAAGTGCTAGAATGACCGTAACAGGCCAGGGCAGTAAAACCCCAACATTTTCAACTGTATTTGGTCCAAAATAGGCAATGGTATAGCCAGCAATGCCTGCCAAGGTCATTTGCGCGAATGATACAACCCCCAAATATGAGGCTAGAAAACTGAGGCTGATGGCAATTATACCCCAAAGCAAAGCTCGGGTTGCAATCTGTGTAAGCCAAAATTGATCCGCAAAAAGTGGCAGGAATAACAGGAAAACCAGTCCCATAATCATTAAGGCATGCCGGGATCTACTAAACCGTGTCATTATACTTCTGCCTTTCCAATTAGTCCCTGTGGGCGAAAGGCGAGCACCAGAACCATGAGGCCAAATGTGAAAACCACGCTGTAGGTCGGTGCATAGGCAAGGCCATATTGTTCGGCTAATCCAACCATTAAAGCACCTAATGCTGCCCCGCCAACGCTACCCATACCGCCTACAATCACAACCACCAATGAGAATAGTAGGTATTGTACATCGGTACCGGGGGCAACGGATAGCGCGCTGGCGGCCACATTGCCAGCGACACCGGCAAGCGCCCCGCCAAGTGCAAAGACATAAATAAAAATGCGACCCACATTGAAACCTAAGGCGCGTAGCATATCCCTGTCATCAACGCCGGCACGAATCATCATGCCCAGTTTCGTACGGGAAATAAGGAGCCACAGCCCAACACCAATGCCGATGGCCAAAACCATCACAAAGATGCGCACCGCAGCATAACCAATATTCAGCACTGGCAGGAAAACGCTACCGCTTAATAATGCAGGCATTTCGATTTGATAGGTGATGCCGCCCCAATAGGCCAACATCAGGTCAGCAAGAATTATCGATAAGGCAATCGTAAGAAGTGTCTGTCGTAATTCTTCCCCCTGATAACGTCCTAGCAGGCACGCTTGAATCAAGGCACCTACGGCCGCGGTACCGATAGCACTGCCAACAAGGCCAATAACCCATGAGCCGGATGCGGTTGTGATTTCATAGCCAAGATAGGCGCCCAGCAGTAATAATCCACCATGTGCCATATTTACTGTGCGCATGAGACCAAAGATTAGGGTAAAGCCACTTGCCGCTAGAAAATAGAGAGCGGCAAGGGTGAGACCATTTAATGTAACGACTGCAAAATATTGCATATCTATTCTACCTTTGTATCAACGTACACAGTTAAACAATAGGATAAATCAACTAGCTATACTTTGGAGTAGCGGCTCGTTACGTTCAGCAAACAGTCAGTTAGATCATCTACTCCAAATCAGAAGTTTAACTATAAATAACAGGTAGTAAAAAAATCGTTAACTTGCTGAAATTAAATATTGTCGGTGCATATTTTTACAGAAATTAGGTTTTAGAATTTGCTTTCCACCATTATAACTTGAAGGATAGTCGTCGTTCATATTATTAGTCTAAAGAATCAATCTGGCGCTTTGCAGACTAGCCGCCTGATTTGTAGCTGTCTTACAGCGTATGACCGGCGTCATAATCATGTCATATGTCAGTCACAGCGCATATGAAACGCATATGGGTTATGTCAGCATGATCGGCGTTGATCGGCAGACTTTTAGCCATAGACCGTTTGATAAGCTGAAATATCCCAGAGTCCGGATAGGCTTTAGCGTCTGAAAGCCGTTTCAGATCGTATCGATTGTGAAAGCGGTTGAGATGACGTTGTCAGCTCAGACCGATAAATCCATACCACCTGCCAGAAGCCAGTAATCAAGACCCGTGGTTAGCGATCAAGACCCGTGGTTAGCGATCAAGACCCGTGGTTAGCGATCAAGATAGGTATAATCGATGTCTTTCCAGCTATCAGTTGGAAACATCCAGATGATTTCTAGCGGCACATCACCATTGTTTTGAATGCCATGTTCTTCGCCTGGTGGAATATAGACAACATCATGCGCGGTAACTGCACGCGTCTGGTCATTGGCCATCAGCATGAGACCAGACCCCGCTTTGATAAAATAGACTTCCTGCGGGGCGTGGATGTGTGGCGGTAATGCGCTGCCAACAGGGATCACCAGACAGCCAACCGACAAGCCATGGCTTTGATGCAGATTCGCATCAACCAGATAGCAGAACCGCAAATCAGGATTGGCTCCGATGGCAATGCGCTCGGGGCCATGCTGATCCCATGTGGCGTCATTCAGATTGCTGATGAAAATCTTTTCGTCGGCCATAGAGTCACCTGCTTTCCCTTTCATCACACCGCGTTACCGCGCTGGTGGTTTATTTCTGCTTGCCAAAAATCTGTGTGATCAGCAACAGACCCGATGAAATGATAATTAGAATGGTCGAAATGGCGGCAATGGTCGGGTCGATCTGGTCACGCAAGGCCAAAAACATGCTACGCGTGATGGTCGAATTGTCACCGCCAGATACAAATAGCGAGATAATGATTTCGTCAAAGGAGGTTAAAAAGGCAATCAACGACGCCGAAATGATCGAAAATTTGATCTGCGGCAAGGTGATTTCCATAAAGGCACGCAGACGCGTTGCCCCTAGTGACCGTGCCACCTTTTCCTGATTCATATCGTAATTTTTCAAAGCCGACAGAATGATAATCAGCACCAGCGGCATCGCCACCAATGAATGCCCCAGCACCAGCCCAGGAATGCTGTTGACCATCTTGAACTGGACAAAGAAATAGAACAGGCCGATAGCCACCAGAATTACCGGCACCATCATCGGCGAAATCATGATCGGAAACAGAATGCTGCGTAGTTTGTTATTGCTGTTGATAAGCCCATATGCCGCCATCGTGCCGATAGGCGTTGCCACCAGAATAGTCAGAATGGCGACTTTAATTGAAGTCCATGTGGCGGCCATCCAGTCATTAAAGCCATTTTCCACTTTCCATGAGAAAAAGTAATTCTCGTACCAACGCAGAGAAAAACTCTTAGGTGGAAATTCGAGATACTGGCTTTCCGAAAAAGACATCGGAATAACGATCAAGGATGGCACAATCAGCAGGAACAGAACCAGTATCGAAAAGATATAGAGCCAAAGCCGGTCTTTGAGCTTGATCTGTGTTTCGGATACATGTTTGTTGAAAAATCCCATCATCTAGCTCCTTTGACCTAGCTGATCGACGGAGATCAGCTTTGACGCCAGATACAGGATCAGCATTGTCACCACTAGCAGAACGACGCCCAGCGCACTGGCCGCACCCCAGCTGAAATAGAGCTCGATATTGCTGGAAATCTTCATCGCGGCCATGATCACCCGGCCACCGCCAAGCACTGCCGGGGTGACATAGAAGCCAAGACACAGAACAAAGACAATCAGCAGCCCTGCCAGTAGTCCGGGGATGCTCATCGGGAAAAATACCGTCCAGAACGCCCGTGTTGGCGTGGCGCCCAGACTAGACGCCGCTTTCAGACAATCCTTGTCAATCGCCCGCATATTTGCATAAAGCGGCAGGATCAAGAATGGTAGCATGATATGCACCATGCCGATCAAGGTACCGGAGGTGTTATGCACAAATTTTATCGGTTCGGCGATAAGTCCCAGATCAACTGCCAGACTGTTCACCAGCCCCTTTTTCTGCAGCAATACCAACCACGCATAGGTACGCACCAGCAAGCTGGTCCAGAAGGGGATCAGCACGCCAATCATGCAGATATTGGCCCAGCGGTTGGATAATTGCGACATGAAATAAGCCAGCGGATAACCAATAAGCGCACAAATGAGCGTGGTCAGAAAGCTGATCTTAAAGGTGGTGATGAAAATACGGATATAGGCCTTGCTTTCGATCATCCGGGTATAGTTTTCGAAAGATAATGTGCCATCGCGTCCAATGAAAGACAGATAGAATAACCATCCGATCGGAATGATGATCAATGCTCCAACCATTAGCAGATAGGGCACGGTCAGGCCAAAAAAGGTGTAACGTTCACGGCTTGCTAGTTTGCGCAGGCTGGCTTCGTTCAGATGTTCTGCAACGCCCGACATTATGCGCTTTCCACGAAATAACTATCGGCCAACCGCAAACCAACCGAGATTGCTTTGCCGATGCCTGGGATTTCCTGTTTCAAATCGGTGCCGTTCGGAATCCGCATTTGCAATGTTTGCCCACCATAAGTGGTCTGATCCAGATCGATCACCAGTAACTGGCTCTCGCCCTGGAAGATCGAATCCTTTACGGTGCCCTTAAAATAATTGGTGCCCTTTTCTTTTTTACTGGTGATGAATAGTTTTTCCGGCCGGATCACCAGCAGAAAATCACCATCCTTTTCGATTGTATGATTCACCAGAACTTCGGCTTTTCCAAGAATGGCTTTTTTGTTCTTAACCGTCACAGGGACAAGCGTGGACTCACCGATAAAATCGGCAATAAAGGCATTATTGGGTTCTTGATAGATATCATTCGGGCTACCTAGCTGCTGGAGCTGACCGTCATTGATGACAGCGATGCGATCCGACATCGTCAAGGCTTCTTTCTGGTCATGTGTCACATAAACTGTGGTCATGTTGAGACTATCGTGAAGCTGGCGCAATTCGATCTGCATTTCTTCACGCAGTTTTTTATCGAGCGCAGATAGCGGCTCATCCATCAGCAAAATCTGGGGTTTGAAAACAATCGCCCGGGCCAGGGCAACGCGCTGGCGCTGGCCACCTGACAATTCGTCAACGCGGCGATGCCCAAGACCGTCAAGCTTTACCGTCGCCAAGGCTTCATCAACACTGATTTTGGTTTCAGCCGCACTGACGCCGCGTAATTTCTGTGGATAGCCGACATTCTGTTCGACATTCATATGCGGGAATAAGGCATAGTTCTGGAACACCATGCCGATACCGCGCAGATGTGGTGGCTTGAGAATGACCTCTTCATCGCCAAATTTGACACTGCCATGATCGGGGCTGGTAAAGCCAGCCAGCACCATCAGCAAGGTTGTTTTGCCCGAACCCGAAGGCCCCAGTAAGGTCAGAAATTCACCCGATGTGACATCAAGACTAACGTCATTCAGGGCGAAAAAATCACCATATTTTTTGGTAATATTTGCAATGGAAATATTTAATGAACTATTTTTCATAATTGTGACTTAATCAATAATGGTGGGATTGATAATGGTGAATGATTTTGCAAGCTAGGTTTGCTAAATGGCTGGAGGGTACATACCCTCCAGCCGTAGTCTATGGAAATAAGACCGATTATTCAGTCATCATTTCAGTATATTTTTCCGCAGCGATTGTACGCCATTTGGCATACCATGCGGTTTTCAATGTCAGCTGATGCTTGGCATTGTCTGGATGACTAGGCATCTGACGCGCACGTGAATCTTCCATCAGACCTAGCTCATAGACCTTTGTATTGGTCGGACCATAAGTGATGTATTTGGCAAATTCGGCCATATATTCAGGCTTCATCATCTCGGCAATATATTTCATTGCCAGATCCTTGTTCTTGGCATTTTTTGGAATGCCATAGCCTTCCCAGTCCATGATGCCGCTTTTCCAGTCATAAGCAACCTTTGCACCGTCAAGTTTGGCCACGTCAAAACGACCATTCCAACCAGTTGTCATATCGACTTCACCATCTTTCATCAGCTGGGCATGCTGGGCACCAGATGTCCACCATACAGCGATGTGATCCTTGATTGAACGGATCTTGTCGAGGGCGCGATCGATACCTTCTTCGCTATCAAGCACGGTATAGATATCTTCCATGGCGACGCCATCAGCAAGCAAAGCAGCTTCGAGCTGGGCGTCCACTTTGGCGCGCATCGCGCGGGTACCCGGGAATTTTTCTACATCGAAGAAATCGGCCCAGCTACGCGGTCCGTTATCACCATAAGTATCGGTGTTCCATGCTGCCACAACCGAGAAAATATCGGCACCAGCACAATAATCACTATACATGCCTGGCAAATGGTTGCTGACATCGATCACCGAATAATCAAGCTTTTCCAGAATGCCTTCGGTACCACCAGAGGCACAGCCACCAGCACCACTTGAAAAGATATCGAATTTATCCGCGCCTGATTTGACCATCAGTTTCACGTCCGAGATACCACCATAGGTATCTTCTTTGACTGTAATACCCATGGCTTTGGCCGCAGGCTGGAAAATACCAACCGACTGACCTTTTTGATAGGCACCACCCCAAGATACGATTCTAAGCTCATCTGCAAAACTGGCTGTCGTGACGCTCATCACGCTTGCAACCGCCGCAGTGACAGCAAGTGATTTCAATTTAAACGATTTTTTCATTATTTCCCCCTTGAGGTCATTTTACAATTTTGAATAAAAGGTTGATAGAGGTTGCACAATGATTTCAGACTAGTCAAACTTTTAGGCCATCAAAAATAAGATTATTGTAATTTTATATTACGGTCTGCCAATTCATCAAGCGTATATAGATTAGAAAGACTTTGTATTAAGATGAAAATCCAGAAACTTGAAACATTCACCTCGCGCTATGTCAGCTTTGTCAAAGTCACAACCGATGATGGGAAAAGCGGTATCGGGCAGATGTCCACCTATCATGCTGATATAACGGCGCAGGTATTTCACCGGCAGGTCGCGCCCTGGGTGCTTGGAAAATCGATTGCGGGTGCGCATCATGACGATGATGAAGGGGATGCCCGCACGGTATTTGCCGACCTGGCCGCTTTGGTGACCGAACGCGAGCATAAATTCCCCGGCTCTTATATATATAGGGCGTTGGCCGGACTTGATACGGCGTTGTGGGATCTGGTGGCACAGGCCGCAGAGATGCCCGTTACCGCGCTGATTGGCGGACAGGCTGGCCAGCTTCGTGCCTATGCCTCATCGATGAAACGCGATATTACGCCAGCCGATGAAGCCGCACGCTTTTGCCAGCTTCGCGACGAAAAGGGCTTTGATGCGTTCAAATTCCGCGTCGGTGCCGAATGCGGGCGCGGCAAGGATGAATGGCCCGGGCGCACCGAAGAGATTATCCCGACAGTGACCGCGGCATTGGGTGACGGCATTGTCAAAATGGTCGATGCCAATAGCTGTTTCGGGGTCGAACGCGCGATCGAAGTCGGGCATATGCTGCAAGATCACGGTGTCACGCATTATGAAGAGCCATGCCCCTATTGGCATCCGGATGACACGTTGCAGGTGACGAACGCGCTGGCTATCGATGTGACTGGCGGTGAACAGGATTGTGATATGCGCGTCTGGAAAGACATGATCGACCGCCGCATTGTCAATATCGTGCAACCCGATGTCATGTATATGGGCGGCATCACGCCGTGGTTGCAGGTGGCCGATATGGCGAAACAGGCCGGCCTTAAATGTACCCCGCATGCGGCGAATCTGTCGCTGGTGACGGTCTGTACGATGCATGCGCTCAAGGCGATTGCGAATGCCGGTGCCTATCTGGAACTGTCAATCGAAGGCGCGGATTATTACCCGTGGCAGGACGCCTTGTTTCGGGGCGATCCGTTCAAGGTGACGGACGGGCATGTGACGATTAGCGATACCCCCGGATGGGGGGTCGAGGTCAATCCCGACTGGCTGGCGGCGGCAGATTATGCGGTGAGTGAGGTTGGCGGTTCGTGATGAGGGGGATGGTGGCGTGAGGCGTTGCCTGTTATCCGTCGTCGTTCTGTAATTTAGCCAAGTTACGGCTGTGAGTAACTGTTTGTTAACCTGCATGTGATAGCGTTTCCCAAAACCATGGGAGTCGAAGATGAAACCTCAGGAATTAACAATCGGTCAGCTTATAAGTGAGAAACGGCAACTTCGCGTTCCAGTTTATCAAAGATCGTATGAATGGACTCCAGAAAAGCAGCTAGATAGATTTTTTGAACAACTAAAAGATCAGGCAAAAAGGATTGAGACTGGTTCAGAAAGGCTGGTTAGCCATTATATGGGCACATTGTTGCTTATTAGTGATAGAGGTGATGTTCAAAAACTGATTCACGATATAGTTGACGGTCAGCAGCGACTAACTAGCTTTTTTCTTGCTATTGCGGCTTTGAAGGATGCCTCACATTCCTTTGGGTTGCATTCGTTATCTAGTGAATTAGATAGACATATTTTCAACGATACTGATATTCCAGACTTTCGCTCTAAATTGGTGCCGAATGCTAAGGAACGAGGAATCTTTGATGATTTATTACGCCTTGGTTTAGAAGGTATGAAAGAAAACATCCTATATTCTAATTTCTTCGCTACAACAGGAGCATTAAAGCAAAAGGGTTCGGAAACACCAAAGGCCTTAAGCGCATATCACTGGTTACAACAGAATTTCTCTCGGTATCTTTCTGATGGAGAGAATGAAGATATCCGGACGAAAGCAAATGCATTGCTGATGGCTCTTACTGATCAATTCAAATTAATAGTTATTGAACTAGAAGAGCATGATGACCCTCAGGTCATTTTTGAAACATTAAATACTGGAGCGGAACCTCTCGCTGCTATGGATTTAGTGCGCAATTTTATTTTTCACCGCGCTTCAAAAGAAGGTGAAGCTAGTCAAAATGATGTCGAAAATGAATTGAGTAGTAAATTCTCGCCAGACACTTTTTGGAGAGCATCAATAAGGCAAGGACGTTTTAACAGAAAACGCTTAGACCACTATCTAACACATATGCTGGCGGCTGAGATGGGGAAAGAAATCTCCATTCATGAATTATATAAAGAATATAAAAGTTTTGCTGATAATTATTATGGTGCGCACAGTGTTGTAGATGAAGTGAAAACACTCACCAAATATACTGAAACATATAAAACAATTTCAGATGGAAAGTCTTCCATCAACCTTGATTCCACAGAGTCTGACAAAGCACTTTTTTGGCTTAAAAATACCTTAGAAGCATTTGATGTAGGAACAGCGGTTCCCATAATATTTGTTACTGACACATTACCGAATATTACCGATCATCAGAAAGCCGAAATCTACAATGCAATTGAGAGTTTTATTGTGAGGCGTGCCGTTTGTGGTTTGACGACAATGGGCCGTAATTTGTTTTTCGCAAGTATTGCTAGAAAGCTCAAAAGCAATCCTTCATCCGGATTTATACTTGATGTTCTAAGACAGTCAGATTCAGATACGACTAGATTTCCTGATAATGATGAGTTTCGTAAAGCATTTTTTGAGAAAGAAGTTTACAAAACTTTGCGATCAAAAAGAGTTGGACTTTTGCTTCGTCGAATAGAGCAACAAACCCTGACTGACCATGATGAGCGCGATAATTTAGCTGACAACTTAACGGTTGAACATGTTATGCCCCAGAAATGGAATGAGCATTGGCCATTGCCAAATGGAGATTTTTATTCTTCAAGTGAGGTATATAGCTCTGAAATGAAGAAAGTGGCCAATCAAAGAGAGAGTTTAATTCATACGTTTGGAAATCTGACGCTTTTAGCAAGCAAGACTAATCCGGCGTTAGGTAACGATAACTTTGAAATCAAAAAACAAAAGCGTCTTGGGATTTCAAAACTCAAAATGAATTTAGAAATATCGAATGAAGAAGTATGGGATGTAGAGCAAATTCTTTCACGAACCAAACGGTTGTTTAATCAAGCAGAAAATATTTGGCGCACGGTCAGATAAAACCACATGTCCATAAGCTAATTTAAAATATACCCAACTACCCTACCCACTCCCCCTACAAAACCTTGCGGAGTTCGCTGGCGATGATGTGCTGGGCGTCTTCGGTCAGATAGGGATGCATCGGCAAGGCCATCACCCGCGCGCATAGATCATGCGTCACCGCCAGCCCATCTGCCGACACCGGATAATGCTGATAAGGCGGTTGCTGGTGCATCGGGATCGGATAATAGATCGCGGTGGGCACGCCGGCCTCGCCCAGTCTGGCACAGATCGCATCGCGGTCACTACCCGCTGGCAGTTTCACAGAATATTGTGCCCAGCTTGATGTGGCACCGGCGGATAGGGATGGGATTTCAACCATATTACCCAGCATCGCCGCATAGCGGTCAGCCACCGTCTGGCGGGCGGTAAGCTCATCGGCGAAAATATCGAGCTTGGCATCGAGTACGACCGCCTGCATCGTATCCAGCCGTCCGGTCATGCCAATACGTATATTATCATATTTGGTCTTGCCCATGCCATGCACACGGCATGAACGGATGATCTCGGCAATCTTGTCATCATCGGTAAAGACCGCGCCGCCATCGCCATAGCATCCCAAAGGCTTGGCCGGAAAGAAGCTGGTACAGGTCACATGCGCCAGCTGGCCAACGGATGTGCCATGCCAGCTTGCCCCGAAACTTTGCGCCGCATCATCGATAACCCACAGATCATGATGCGCGGCAAAATCCATGATCGCCGGATAATTGGCAGGCTGGCCAAACAGGCCAACGCCGATAATGCCAACAACCTTGATGCCTGCTTTGCGGGCGCTGTCCATCGCCGCATCAAGCTTGTTGGGGTCGAGATTGAAACTGTCATGTTCGACTTCGGCAAAGACTGGCACCGCGCCCATTACCGGCATCACTTCGGCGCTGGCGGCAAAGGTAAAAGACGGCACAATGACACCATCACCTGGCTGTAATCCTAATCCCGAAAGCGCCAGAAGTAGCGCATCGGTGCCGGATGAACAGGCGATATTATGTTTGGCGCCACTCCAGTCGGCAAGGCGGGCTTCGAGTGCGCCGACTTCGGGCCCCATGATATAGGCACCATGATCAAGTACGGCGGCAAAACCTGCTTCGACCTTGTCGCGAATGCGTGATTGCTGGCTTTTCAGATCAATAAAGGGAATGGACATTATGGCTCGCTTTGGTTTAACGGGTGCTGTCTGTCATATCGACAAGCTGATGTTGCATTTGTTCGAGAACCACCTGTACGGCAAGGGCGTCCTCAATATCGGTGGGGGCGGGATTACCGCTGGCGCAGGCCCGGATAAAGGCGCGCATTTCATCTTTCAAAGGCTCGCTTTCGGCAATGGCTATGGGCTGTGGTGGCTGGCGGGTGATGGTGAAATAATCGCCATCCTGACGGATATCATCGGTGAACAGGGTCAGCTTTTCGTCCCACGGTTTGGTGTCGTCAAACACCAGCGATCCGGTGGTGCCGGTAACGGTCAGGCAATGTTGTTTGACCGGATTGATCCAGCCCGTATTGAGATGCGCGCTGACACTGCCCGGAAACCCAAGAACGGTGCTCAAGATATCGACAATGCCTGGTGTTATATGGCTGGCACCTGCACATGAAATATGCGCCGGTGTTGTGCCGGTAAGCGCTAGCACAAGCGAGAGATCATGCGGGCATAGATCAAATAACACGGACTCGGTGTTGCGAATACGTCCCATGGCCAGACGGGTGGCCTGAATATGACGCAGGTCACCAATAGCACCAGCCGCCAGCTGTGTCTGCAGTTCGATAAAGGCTGTGTGATAGCGGATCAGATGTCCAACCATGACCTGGCGATCATGCTCTTTGGCCGCGGCGGCGATGCGCGTTGCATCATTCATGCTCAAGGCCAACGGCTTTTCGATATAGACATGCTTGCCAGCCGCCAGCAATGGTAGGGCAATGTCAGCGTGACTGTTGGCCGGTGTCGCAATGACAACACCATCAAGCGATGGATTCTGGCATAGATCGTCAAAGCTGGCAGGCTGGCTGTTAAAGGCGGCGGCAAAATCGCTGGTGTTTTCGGGGGTGGCATCGGCGACGCAGGCAAGCGCATCAAGTGACGCCAGATTGCGGGCAAGATTCCGCCCCCACATGCCACAACCTATCAAACCGATATTCGTCATTAAACGCCGCCATTATAAAAAGTCTTTCTCTTGATAATCACCACGTGATTCGGCGTCAATCGTTGCATTTGGTTACATTTTTTGAGGTCTGGACTACGGTAAGCCGATTTTATCGCCTGTCACGCCGATCATCACTTTTGATTTTGGGCATCCTCGGTTACATAGAAGTCATGGTCATATCGCATGACCTGATGAAATGACCTTGCGGCCTGTACGGCCAGAGAAGAACGGAGTGCGATCTATGGATGCGTCATCTGCCTTTAAGGATAGTTTGCCCACCACCCCCGAAGCGATCATGGCGGTTCTGAAGCGTCTGGACATAAGCTTTTCAACGCATCATCATCCGCCCTTGCGCACGGTTGAGGATTCAAAACAATTTCGTGATGGCATGAATGGCGCGCATATCAAAAACCTCTATATGCGTGACCGCAAGAAAAAGAATTTTCTGGTGGTTGCCGACGAAGACCGTACGATTGACATGAAAACGCTGAATGGACGGATTGGCTGTGACCGGCTGTCTTTTGGCAGTGCTGACCGGCTATTTGAAATGCTGGGCGTTAGACCAGGTGCGGTCAGCCCCCTGACCCTGATCAATGATCCGGATCAGGCGGTGCGGCTGGTGATTGATGCCAAGATTCTGCAAGGTGGAATGATATATGTGCATCCGCTGGTCAATGATGTGACGCTGGGCATGTCGCCTGATGGGCTGCGCCGCTTTTTCCAACATACAGGACATGACCCGATGGTGCTTGATTTCGATAGTAAAGGCACCACATTAGAACAATCATGACATGCCCCTAGTTAGGGTATGTTAAACAAATGACGACGTTAAATTTGAGGCTGATATGGAACAGATCATCGCTGGTGCAAGCGCATCCCCTGTCGATGTAAATATGAATAATTTTATGGCTGAGGTCATCGATGGCTCGTCGCAGATGCCGGTTATCGTGCAATTCTGGGCGCCTTGGTGCGGCCCATGCAAACAGCTAGGCCCGATTTTGGAAAAGGTCGTTGGCGCCAATGCGGGCAAGGTCAAGATGGTGCGCGTCAATATCGACGAAAATGCCGAAATCGCACAGCAGATGCGGGTACAATCAGTCCCAACCGTTTTTGGGTTTGTGAATGGCCAACCCGTAGATGGCTTTGCCGGTGCGCAGGCCGAATCATCGATCAAGCAGTTTGTCGCCAAGCTGATTGCCAGTGGTGGTGGTGGCGCCGATGCGGCCAGCATGATCGAGGCCGGTAACGAAGCAGTTGACCAACAGGATTTTGCCGCGGCAATGACGCATTTCCAGCAAGCGATGGAAGCTGATCCTGAATCAGCCGAAGCATTGGGCGGTGTTATTCGCTGTCTGACCGGCATGGGTGATCATGCCAGCGCGCGTGACGTGGCGGATCAGCTAAGCGATGAATATAAGGAAAATAAGGCAATTATCACGGCGATTGCGGCGCTTGATCTGGCCGAACGGGCGGCGGAATCGGCTGGCGGGTTGGACGCCGCACGCGCGGTTGTGGCTGCCGAACCCGAAAATCTGGATGCGCGTCAGGAATTGGCGATGGCCTTGTTTGCTGTTGGTGAAAATGCGGCTGCGATGGAACAATTGCTGGAATCGATCCGCATTGACCGGACATGGAATGACGAAGCGGCACGGGTGCAATTGCTTGATTTCTTCACGTCGATCGGCGTTGCCAATCCCGATGTGATGAGAGCACGACGCAAGCTATCGACATTGCTGTTTTCGTAAGACGATCCGCATGGATTAAGCTGCAATATTTAGGCGGCATGCGGGAACTAGGTTGCGCATAATCACGTTAGAGAGGATTTTCATATTATGGTGTCATCACCCTTTGCTGTTGATTTTGGCGATCTGCCATCCCAGTTGCCGATTTTCCCGCTGGCCAATGCGGTGCTGTTGCCAGGTGGACAATTGCCGCTGAATATTTTCGAGCCGCGCTATCTGGAAATGTGCCAATTTGCGCTGACCACGCCAACCCGCATGATCGGCATGATCCAGCCTTCAATGCAGGGTGATGAAGATGATCTGTTTGCTATTGGCTGTGCGGGGCGCATCAGCTATTTTCAGGAGACGGATGACAACCGTTTGATGATTTCGCTGGATGGCATTTGCCGGTTCAGGCTGGATGATGCCGCGGTACAAGATGGCGGATTCAGACTGGCCAATGTCCGCTGGGATGGCTTTGATGCTGATATGATCCCGGATGATCTGGCGCTGGAAAAGGAGCCGCTACTGGCGATCATGCGCCGCTATTTTGAAATCAAGGGGTTTGACGCTGACTGGGACAATATCGAGCGCGCCGAAAATGTGCAGTTGTTGACCACATTGGCTATGGTATGCCCGTTTGATGTTTCCGAAAAGCAAGCTTTGCTGGAAGCTGAAACAATGAAAGCGCGTGCAGACCTGCTGATGGCGATGATGGAAATGGCCATTCATGGCAATGAAAGCCCGCATGAGTCGCGCCATTGATATGATGAATAATAACCAGACTGATGAATTGACGAATGGGGATGAAAAGATGATTGATCCAACCTTGATGGATATTCTGGTTTGTCCGATTGCGCGTTGCCCGCTGGTATATAATGCCAAAACCAACGAACTGATCAGTGTGCAGGCGCGCAAGGCCTATCCGGTGCGCGACGGGGTGCCGATCATGCTGATCGACGAAGCCCGTGACCTCGATGATAATGATGTGCCAGCCTAGATAATTTCACTCAGATAATGGACAATGTAATGACCGCACCAACCAGCTTTCCTCTGCCACAGGAAATCCGCCTGTCACCAACCAAGGATATGCTGACAATTTCATTTGATACAGGTGATCTGGTGACCCTGCCTGCCGAATTATTGCGGGTTGAATCACCATCAGCCGAAGTGCAGGGGCATGCGCCAGATCAGAAAAAAACCCCTGCCGGAAAAGCCAATGTCCGGATCAAGGATATCGAACCGGTAGGTAATTATGCTGTGCGTCTGGCGTTTGATGATGGTCATAATACCGGTCTGTTCAGCTGGGCATTGCTGTTTGATTACGGCATGCGTAAAGACGAATTAATGCAAGCCTATGAAGCGCGGTTGGCGGCAGAAGGACTGCACAGGTAATCATGCGCCTAATGCGGTAATTTACCCTGCATCAAGGATGCCTTGTTAAGCTTGCCACCCGCGGCAATCTGGCTGAGCGCCTGTTTCAAGGGTGAAGCATTGACCAGACTCATGCCAATGCCGCTGAGTCGGCGCACGCTTCGCGGCATGTTGAAAAACAGATTATTCAAAGTGGTTGTCACCGCGCTCATCGCCAGCACTTCGACGTTCCGTCCAGCGGCATAATCACGCAAGACCGATGGATGACTAGCGGTCAGGCCACGCTGATGCGCCTGTGTCAGACAATCAGCCAGCACGGCGGCATCGCCAAGCGCCAGATTATAACCTTGTCCGGCAAGCGGATGAATGGCGTGAAAAGCATCACCTGCCAGCACCATATTGTCACTTGTTGGGAATAGGCTGAGCGCGGGAGCCAATGGCCATAAAAGCCGATCACCATCAACAGTCAGACGACCCAGATCATGCCCAAAGGCGGCGTTACAGGCGATGCCGAACTGGGCATCATCCATCGCCATATGCGCATCAGCTTCGTCTTTAGGTAATGTCCAGACCAGCGAAAGCAGATTGTCCGGCATCGGCATCAGGGCAATGGGCCCGCCCAGCAGAAAGCGTTGAAAGGCACTGTTGCCATGCGGCATTTCGCTTTTCAGAACTGCGACAATGGCCGATTGCCGATGCGGTGCAGTGCGGGACTTTAGCCCTGCTAATTTACGAAGCGGGCTGTTGGCGCCATCGCACGCGACCAGCAGATCGCATGATATGGTGCGACCAGACGCACATGTCATATGCGCTTTTTGACCGCTAACGGATAATGAGCTGATCGTCTCATCCTGAATATATCTAACATTGGTGCTGGCAAGGCGTTGTTTTAGAGCTGCAAATAGATGGCTATTCTCAACGACAAAACCCATGGGCGCGTCATCATGTGACCAGTGCAGATTAAAATCACTTTTGGCCTGACTATGCTTGCGGGCGGATGCCGTGGTGGTACCTTCGGCCACATGCATATGCCAGATCGGTGCGGCCTTTTCGGATAGATAGTCCCAGATACCAAGACAATCGAGCATCTTGGCTCCGGCGGCATGGATTGTGGTTGTGCGGCGATCACGCGGGATTGATGCGGCTGGTTCGGCGCTATGACCCGAAGCAGGGTTGCTGCCGGATGAATGGTCAATTCCAGAGGATCGGTCAATTCCAGAGGATCGGTCAATTAATGTCACATCATATGGCGTATGTGCCAGGGTGATGGCCATCATCAGTCCTGTCAGACCGCCACCGGCAATGACAATTTCAGTTATGTGGGGCGCGTTTGTTTCGGGATCATGTGTCTGTTTAACTGGCATTATCACCCCTTAAAATGTTGTTGCAGTACATGCCGCGCCATAGTTGCCAGATTGCCCCCTTCGAAACGATAGGCATGACAGCCTGCGTGATGACCTGCTTCGACATCTTTTGCATTGTCGCCGATCATCACTGAGCGTGATAGATCAAGCGCCCATTTTTCGGCAAGATCAAGTATCATACCAGGGGCAGGTTTGCGACATGCGCAGGGGGTTTTCAGATCTTCGATAACGGCCAAAGGGTGATGCGGGCAAAAGGCAATATCGGTGATGGTGACACCCGCCTTGCCAAGTTCGTTTTGTAAATGATTATGAAAGGCGTGCATATCGGCCTCGGTGAAAAAACCGCGCCCAATACCACCCTGATTGGTGACGATAAATATATCCAGCCCGGCATCAGCAAATAGCTGTAACGCCTCAACCGCACCATCAATCCACGCAAAATCGGCGATATCCCATGTATAACCATGATCGTGGGTCAGGGTATTGTCGCGGTCAATAAAGATGGCAGGTTTGTCTATCATGCTGTCCGTAAAGGTTAAGGGTGCCCGAAGCGGTAAAAGAATAATCACAGGTTCGTTTTCAGCGATTGTTAATCTATTATATAGTCAATAGTTGGCAGATCGCCAGTTCATCCTTGCTTTGATCTTAGTTGGTACATGCGGGCTGGTGCATGTGGGTTGGTACATATGGGTGGGGGTTACGATTGCCCATTCGGGCGGCATGCGGTACGACTATACCGCGTTCATGCTGTTATGGACGTAGGTTGATATTTTACGGACTTGGTATTGTAAGGCGTGACCATGAAGTTAAACCCCGACTATTCGGTTTTTGATGGCAATATGTTTGTGCAGCTTCGGGCTTTGCTGGCCGATGTAGCCTTGCCAGAAAATAAACCCATGCTTGATCTGTCGATTGGCGAGCCGCAATTACCGGTGTCATCAATACTGACCGATGGGGTTCAGTCATATAATAACGGCTGGCAATTTTATCCAAAAGCCAATGGCACCCCCCGTTTTCGTGCAACCATCGGTGATTATATCGCGCGGCGCTGGCCGGCGGCAGCCGGACTGGTTGATGTCGATAGGGCGATCGCGCCCGTCACCGGCACACGCGAACCGCTTTTCATGTTGGGCAATCTGGTGCAGGGTACAAAGCCTGATCCGGTGGCGCTGGTGACCAACCCGTTCTATCACGCCTGGCGTGCAGGCGGGCTGGCCAGTGGTAGCGAGATTGTCTTTATGAATAGTGATGCGGGGCATAATTTCCTGCCGGATCTGGATGCGATCAGCGTGGAAATATATACACGCACAACGATCATGTATCTGTGTAGCCCGACCAATCCGCATGGCTATGTGATGGATATTGACTATCTGAAAAAGGCGCTTGGTCTGGCGCGGCGCTATGATTTTCTGCTGGTGCTGGATGAATGTTATGCGGATATCTGGCGCGGTTCGCCCCCTACGGGTTTGCTGGAAGCAGCGGCAGCCTTGGTGCCGGATAGTGGCGACGATGATCCTTTACATAATATGGTGATATTGAATTCACTGTCGAAGCGGTCTGGTGCGGCGGGTATCCGCGCTGGTTTCATGGCTGGCGACAGCTCGGTGATAGAGCTGTATCTGAAGCTGATTGGTAATGGCGGGTCGCTGGTGCCGACACCATTGCTGGAAGTTGCCAGCGATCTATATGCAGATGAAGCGCATGTTGCCAAAATTAGGGCACATTATGACCATTCTTTTGCCCTAGCCGAACAGCATCTTGGCATCACCGCCCCACCTGGCGGTTTCTTTCTGTGGTTGCCGGTTGAGGATGATATAGAGTTTGTAAAACGACTAATGGCTGAACAAGCGGTAAAAGCCATTCCCGGATCATATATGGGCGTTGAAACAGCGGCAGGTAATCCAGGGCGTGGATATGTAAGGCTGGCTTTGGTGCATGAACATGCGGTGATCGATCAGGCATTGGCACGTATTGCCACTTTATATCAGGCGAAATAGACATAAAGTGACTTAAATTGACATGCGCACCCACGGTACATGGCTGTAATATTCAGGTGAAATAAATACTGGCGATAACATATACTGGCGCAACTTGATAACCGCCGACATAGAATGGAACTATCAGCATAGATATGCAGGACGAAACCGAAAAGAAGCCACTTTTATCCACCGCGGTTGCCCGCTTTCTCCAGCATCGCCTGATGGAGCTGGTTGGCCTGTGCCTGTTTGGGCTGGGCTGTCTGGTCATGGCCGCGCTAATTATGTCGTATGCTACCGATCCCGGGCCGAATGTGTCATCAACTTCGAATGTGCGCCACCAACTTGGTTCGATAGGGGCTAATCTAGCTGATGGTCTTATCGCTTCGATAGGTTGGGCGTCTTTTGCTTTGGCCGCGATACCGATTCTGTGGGGTATAAGGTTAATCCGCAAGCGGGTTATCACCCATTTTCGTGTCCGTTTCTTTATGGTGCCATTTTCGTTGATATTGCTGACAGTGGCGTTGCAGGGCATAACACCGGACGGATATGCAGTTGCTGCCAGTCAACAGCCTGGTAAAGCTATTGGAGGCATGATTGGTTCGACACTATTACATAATGCGGTCAAGTTAGCGGAGCCATTACCAGAATTTTTAGGCTTTGGCACAGCGCATTATCTGGGGCTAGCTTTTGGTGTTTTCGGTGTCTGGAGCTGGCTGTGGTCAGCCGCCCTGTCACGCCAGCAATGGCTGGGGCTGGGACGTGTGACGGGGCGTATAAGCGCGGGCATAAAAAGCGTGTTTGGCGCGGCTGGCAATCTGGTGGCGCGTGACGAAAGCGTTGAAAAGCCAGTCAAGAAAGCCAAGCCAAAACGGAACAAGAAAACGCGTCAGGAACCGGTTCTGGTGGCAGGTGCCAGCACCGATGATGCCGAAGCCAAAACCGACGGACGCGTGACCAAAGCCGGCAATGGCAAACAGACAGTGCTTGATTTTGATGCCGCTACAGGATTCAAATTGCCGCCACAGAAGCTGTTACAGGCACCAGGTAAAAGCGCATCAGCGCCCGCCAAGGCAGTGTTACAGGAACATGCCAATATGCTGGAAACCGTACTGTCTGATTTCAGCGTCAAAGGCAATATCGCTGATGTGCGTTATGGCCCTGTGGTCACCCGCTATGATCTGAATCCGGCACCTGGCACAAAATCACAAAGGGTGATTTCGCTGGCTGATGATATTGCCCGTTCGATGAGCGCGATTTCGGTGCGGGTTGCGGTTGTGCCAGGCCAGAATGTGATTGGCATCGAATTACCTAATGAAGACCGGCAAACGGTGATTTTGCGTGATGTTCTGGATAGTGCTGTCTGGCGTGAGAATAACAATGCCTTGCCGATGGCGCTTGGTAAGGATATTGCGGGCGCGCCAATTGTTGTCGATCTGGCCAAAATGCCGCATTTGCTGGTCGCAGGCACCACCGGATCGGGTAAGTCGGTTGGGATCAATGCGATGATCCTGTCCTTGCTTTATCGCCATACACCAGAGTCCTGCCGGATGATTATGATCGATCCAAAAATGCTCGAATTATCAGTTTATGATGGGATTCCGCATTTGCTTAGCCCGGTGGTGACCGATCCGTCAAAGGCGGTGGTGGCGTTGAAATGGGCAGTGCGCGAAATGGAAAACCGTTATCGCAATATGGCGAAGATGGGCGTGCGTAATATAACCGGCTATAATGATCGTCTTGCCGAGGCGCGTGCCAAGGGCGAAACGCTGACCCGTCGTGTGCAGACCGGATTTGATCCGGAAACCGGCAAGCCAATCCATGAAGAAGAAATTCTCGATCTGGCACCCCTGCCCTATATTGTCGTGCTGATCGATGAGGTTGCTGATCTGATGCTTGTGGCGGGCAAGGAAATCGAAGCGGCGGTGCAACGGTTGGCGCAGATGGCGCGGGCGGCTGGCATCCATGTGATTATGGCTACCCAGCGGCCATCGGTTGATGTGATTACCGGTACGATCAAGGCCAATTTCCCGACCCGAATCAGTTTTCAGGTCACGTCGCGGATTGATAGCCGCACAATTCTGGGGGAACAGGGTGCCGAACAATTGCTGGGGCGCGGTGATATGCTGTTCATGGAAGGTGGTGGCCGCGTGATGCGTGTGCATGGCCCGTTTGTTCAGGATGGCGAAGTCGAAGCGGTTGCCAATTTTCTGCGCCTGCAAGGTGAGCCTGAATATGATGAGCGCGTGGTTGCCGATGCCGAAGATGATAATGGCGGCGGGGGTGGTGCTATGGACGGGGTTTTGCCGACCGGAAATAGCCTTTATGAGCAAGCTGTCCAACTTGTGGTGCGCGAGCAGAAAGCCTCGACAAGTTTTGTGCAGCGACATCTTAAAATCGGTTATAACCGCGCGGCCACGATTATCGAGGAAATGGAATCAAACGGCATCATCAGCGCCGCCAATCATGTGGGCAAGCGCGATGTGCTGATAACGGATGAGGCGGATAATGGGTTTTAACATAGTGATGAAGCGTCTGTCGTCAGGGCTTGTTTTCAGCATCATTGTGATGCAGATGAGCCTGGTAGCCCAGGCCGCTGATGCCGTGAGTGCCGCCGAGGACTGGTTTGCCGATCTGACCACAATGCAGGCGGATTTTACACAAATTTCATCGGATGGCAGTGCCGCCGAAGGCACCTTATATCTGCGACGTCCACACCGGATGAAAATCGAATATGACGGTGATGATGCCTTGGTTCTGATCACCACCCCCGTCTGGTTGCATGTTGACCAACCCAAGCAAAAGCGCGTCACAAGCTATCCGATTTCGGAAACCGCTTTGTCGCTGATCCTCAAGGAAAAGGTTGTTCTACGCGCTGATGATTTTCAGACCAGTGCGCGTGTGGCAGATGGCATTGCGACGATCTATCTAAGCAAGGAAAGTGGTGAAGCGGCAGGTGATCTGGCGCTGGAATTCAGTCTGCAACCGTTTCAGCTTCGCAAATGGACAGTGCGTGATTCGGTTGGTGTGACGACCAGCGTGACCTTGCAGAATATGAAATTCGGCCTGACATTCCGGAATGAATTATTCCGGCAGAACGAATATTCGAATTAGCATGTTCTCTGGCCTAGATATTTTGAAGGTTATTCTGGCTGATATCATCAAATTCAATCAAAATGAAAATGGGCAAAGCACGAAACGGCATCTATGATTCGATATGTTGATAAATATGGCTATGCGGATGGTCTGATGATGAGATGACCCGCACCCAGTTATTTGTCGCGTATTAAATCGGGGGTGTCTCAGAAAATGGCGACAAGTATGAAAAGCTGTATCGCCACGGTGTCGATTGCAGGTGATTTTCGGGAAAAGCTGGCGGCGATCGCCCGTGCCGGTTTTGCCGGTATCGAAATTTTTGAACAGGACTTTATCGCCTTTGATGGCCGGCCAGAAGATGTTGCCCGCATGGTCAAGGATCATGGGCTTGAGATAATGCTGTTCCAGCCCTTCCGTGATTTTGAAGGCATGCCTGACACGATGCGCCAACGTGCTTTTGACCGCGCCGAACGCAAATTTGATCTGATGAACCAACTTGGCGTCGATCTGATGCTGGTCTGTTCGAATGTGTCACCGCATAGCCTTGGCGGTATTGATCGCGCGGCAGATGATTTTGCCCAATTGGGCGAATATGCGGCGGCAAAAGATATTCGCGTCGGCTATGAAGCGCTGGCATGGGGACGGCATATCAGCGATCATCGTGATGCGTGGGAAGTGGTACGCCGTGCTGACCATGCGCATATCGGTATTATTCTGGACAGTTTTCATACTTTGGGGCGCGGGCTTGATCCGCAGTCGATCCGCGCCATTCCCCGCGACAAGATTTTCTTTGTCCAGCTTGCCGATGCGCCGCTGATCGAGATGGATCTGTTATATTGGTCGCGGCATTTCCGCAATATGCCCGGTGAAGGCGATCTGCCAGTACAGGCATTCATGCAGGCAGTGGCAGCAACCGGATATGATGGCCCCCTGTCGCTGGAAATTTTCAATGACCAGTTCCGAGGTGGAAGCCCCTGGACAATCGCCCAGGATGGGTACCGGTCGCTTGTCTGTCTGATGGATGATGTACGGCGTGCCGAACCCGATATTGCCTTATATGCGCCGTCGATGCCGCCGCGCATCGTATCCAGCGGTATAGAATTTATTGAATTCACCACCGATACCGATGCGGCCGAAACGCTGGAACAGCTTTTAGCTGTTCTGGGCTTTACCAAGGCCGGTCAGCATGTGTCAAAACAGGTGCAGCTTTGGCGGCAGGGCGATATCAATATTCTGATCAATACCGAGGAAAACGGCTTTGCCCATTCGGCCTATCTGATGCATGGCACATCGGTCTGCGATATTGGTATCCGTGTCGAGGATGCGACCGCCACCGCCACACGGGCAGGCGTATTAGGTGCCGAATTATTCAGCCAGCCATCGATTCCGGGTGAGCTCGATATCCCGGCAATAAAGGGCGTTGGCGGCGGTGTTATTCATTTCATCGATGATAAAAGCGATCTGGCACGCTTGTGGGAAATTGATTTTGTGCAGGATAACCAGCCTGCCAATAGCGGCGTTGGTCTGGTCACGATCGATCATATCGCCCAGACGATGAAATATGAAGAAATGCTGACCTGGGCTTTGTTCTATACGTCGATTTTCGATACGCGCAAGGTGCCGATGGTGGATGTTGTTGACCCTGCTGGACTGGTACGAAGCCGTGCCATTCAGAATACGGATGGAAGCTTGCGGATCACGCTGAATGGTGCCGAGTCACAGGATACATTGGCAGGTCGCTTTATCAGCGAAACTTTTGGCTCCAGTGTTCAGCATATCGCCTTTGCCAGTGATGATATTTTTGCCACCGCCGCCGCCTTGCGCCAGAACGGGTTTGAAGCCTTGACGATTTCGCTCAATTACTATGATGATCTTGGGGCGCGTTTCGGACTTGATGATGCCTTGCTGGACAAGCTCAAAGCAGCGCAGATATTATATGATTGCGATGAAGCGGGGGAATATTTTCATGTCTATGGGCAGATGCTTGGTGCAGGTATGTTTTTTGAGATTGTCCAGCGCACAAAGGCGTATGATGGCTATGGGGCGGCGAATGCACCATTCCGGATTTCTGCGCAGAAACGAAACTGGGCTTAGGTCTAAGATATAAATTTAATCAGCATAGCTGAGATAGACACATAAATGAAAATAGCGACTTGGAATATCAATTCGGTGCGTCTGCGGCGTGATCTGGTAAAGCAGTTTCTGGATGAAAGTGATGTAGATGTGCTGTGTTTGCAGGAAACCAAAACTGAAGATAAAAGTTTTCCAGTGGATTTTTTTGCCGAGGCGGGCTGGGGGCATCAGGCGATTCGCGGTGAGAAAAGCTATAATGGTGTGGCGATATTATCGCGTACACCACTTGCGGATATTGCGCATATAAACTGGGCAGGTAAGCAGGATTGCCGGCATATTTCGGCACGTACTGAAAGCGGTGTGACGATTCATAATTTCTATGTGCCCGCTGGAGGAGATGTTGCCGATCCGGACGAAAATCCCAAATTTGCGCATAAGCTGACTTTTCTTGCCGAGATGACGGCGCATTTTGTGAAAAACCGTCCGGAGAATGCGGTGCTGGTTGGCGATCTGAATATCGCGCCGCTGGCCGAAGATGTGTGGTCAACGAAACAGCTATTAAAAGTGGTCAGCCATACACCAGTCGAAACCGACGGGCTGAAAGCCCTGATGGCCAAGGGAAGCTGGCATGACCCGGTGCGTGCGCATTTTGGAGATGATGAACAGATCTATTCATGGTGGTCCTATCGATCGCGCGACTGGCAGGTCAATAATCGTGGTCGCCGGTTGGATCATATCTGGGTTAGCACCGACCTTGCCAATGCGGTCAGCAAAGCCGAGATTCTGACCGATTACCGAAATGCGGAAAAACCGTCGGATCACGTGCCCACGATTATCACCTTGTGATCTGTTCGTCGCATTGCCAGTTCTGTTTGCCAGTTCCGTTTGCCAGTTCCGTTTGCCAGTTCCGTTTGCTAGTCACGTTTGGCGGGAAAGACTTTGCACGGCATTATAAAGTGGCGTATATGCAGAAGCATGATCACATTTTTGAAAATGCATGGCCTTGGTAATGACTTTGTCATTCTGGATGCCCGCGATCCCGATAGTGGGATAGGCGCGGATATATCCGTGCGCGCTGCCAGCCTTGTCTCTGATCGCCGGCGTGGCATTGGCTGTGATCAATTGCTAATTATACGGCCTAGCGATAACGCCGATATTTTCATGCAGATTCTGAATCAAGATGGCTCGGTTGCCGGTGCCTGCGGGAATGGCACACGCTGTGTTGCCGACTATGTCATGCGTGATTTAGACGTTGATCAACTGCTTATCGAAACCAAAAGCACGATGCTGTTTGCTGAACGAAGCCGCATTGGTGATGCCGATCTAATTGCGGTCAATATGGGGGCGGCGCGGCTTGACTGGCAACAGGTGCCGTTAGCGCAGGCGCAGGATACGTTGCATGTCGATCTTGGTGCTGATGCGCCTGCCTTGGCGGTATGTCAATCTATGGGTAATCCGCATGCGGTTATGTTCGTCGATGATGTGGCAGCCATTGATCTTGACGCTATCGGACCCAAGCTGGAACATGCCGATATATTTCCAGATCGCGCTAATATCTCGATTGTGCAGAAGCTGGATGATGCAAAATTCCGCATGCGCGTGTGGGAAAGAAGTGTTGGCATCACGCAGGCCTGTGGATCAGGTGCCTGTGCGGTTGGCGTTGCGGCGCATCGGCGCGGGCTAGCCGGACGGTTGTCAGAAATCGTGATGGATGGTGGCTCGGTAATCATCGAATGGCGTGATAACGGCACCGCAGGTGGTGAGGTCATTATGACCGGTCCGGTGACCTATGTCGGGCATGGCGTTCTGGATGATGCGATTTCGGCCTTATTTGGGACTCATCATGCCAAAGCGTAATACGCCGCAGGTCGAAACCTTTGGCTGCCGTCTGAATATATGGGAGTCCGAAGTCATTCGCGAGAAAGCTGCCGCAGCAGGTGTGCAGGATGCGATCATTTTCAACACCTGCGCGGTGACATCCGAAGCCGAAAAACAGGCGCGACAGGCGATCCGAAAAGCACGCCGCGAAAATCCGGATAGCCAGATTATCGTGACCGGATGCGCTGCTCAGATCGCGGCTGAAAACTGGGCTAGCATGGATGAAGTCGATGTGGTGCTTGGCAATCATGATAAGCTACAGGCCGAAAGCTGGCGTGATCTTGGGTCTGCCTCTGCCGCCTGTATTGATGATGTAAGTGATGGTACCCGTGAAGATGTCCGTGAAGGGACGGCGGCCGAAGTGGTCAGCGATATCATGCAGGTGCGCGAAATGGCATCGCACATGCTAGATGGCTTTCAGGAACATACCCGCGCCTTTCTGCAAATCCAGCAAGGCTGTGACCATCGCTGTACCTTTTGTATTATCCCCTATGGACGAGGCAATAACCGTTCAGCCGGTCTGCATCAGATTATCGATGCGGCACAAGCACTGGTTGATGGGGGCGCGTGCGAAATTGTTCTGACAGGTGTTGATATCACCTCATGGGGCAGTGATCTGGCGGGGCGCCCGCGTCTGGGACGCCTGGTCCGTGCCTTGCTCCGCGAAATTCCGGCCTTGCCACGCTTGCGTCTGTCTTCGATCGATCCTGCTGAAGGTGACGCCGAATTGATGGCGGTATTGGGCGATGATGACCGGCTGATGCCGCATTTCCATATTTCTGCGCAGCATGGCGATGATCTGATATTAAAGCGTATGAAGCGGCGGCATCTGGGGCGGGATATCATCCGCTTTTGCGACGAAGCCCGACGTCGCCGTCCCGATATCGTATTTGGGGCTGATATGATTGCCGGATTCCCAACCGAAGATGATGCCGCACATCAGGCTAGCTGTGAGATGATCGCGCGCGCCGGAATTACGCATCTGCATGTCTTTCCCTATTCACCACGTCCAGGCACGCCGGCCGCATTGATGCCGCCAGTGGCTGCCGCCGATATAAAAAACCGGGCCGCGTCCCTGCGGGCTATCGGATCAGGTCGGCTGTCACATCTGCTAGATAATTCGATCGGCAGTTTTGATCAGCTTCTGGTCGAGTCAGGCAATAAAGGGCATGGACGTAATTTTTCGAAAATCCGGCTGCAAGGTGATTATGTGCCAGCCGGATCGCTGGTTGATGTGAAAATAACGGATCGTGACAGTCAAGAGCTGATTGCCGAAAGAGTGTAAAATGAGCTGGTTCAAGAAACTTAAAGAAGGTCTTGGTAAATCGACAAGCAAGGTGACCGCCTCGCTTTCATCGCTGAGCAATCTGTTTGGCGGGGCGCGCATTGATGCCAGCTCTCTGGAAGAGGTTGAAGATGCGCTGATCAGTGCCGATCTTGGCACTACATCGGCACAACGTCTTGCGGACAGGATGCGCAGGCATAAATTCGAAGGGCCAATTGATTCGGATACGCTTGGTCAGGCGCTGGCAGATGGCATCACCGAAATTCTGGAACCAGTTGCGCAAAAGCTGGAGATTGACGCCGCGCATGCACCGCATGTGGTATTACTGGTCGGGGTCAATGGGTCAGGCAAAACAACCACGGCCGGCAAGCTGGCTCAGCAATGGCGGGATGAAGGTAAAAGCGTGATGCTGGCGGCAGGCGATACGTTCCGCGCGGCGGCGATCGAACAGTTACAGATATGGGGCGCGCGTACCGGCACCGAAGTGATCGCAGGGGCGCAAGGCGGTGATGCAGCGGCGCTGGCTTATGAAGCGCTGGAAAAAGCCAAAGCCGCCAATATAGATGTTCTGATTATCGATACGGCTGGTCGTTTGCAAAACCGTACCGAATTGATGGATGAGCTGGCCAAGATCGTACGTGTGATGCGCAAGCTTGATGCAAGCGCGCCACATGATTCGGTGATTATTCTGGATGGTACTGTCGGCCAGAATGCGATCAGTCAGGTTAAAGCCTTTCGTGAGGTGGCTGATGTGACCGGCCTGATTGTCACCAAGCTTGACGGGTCAGCGAAAGGCGGTGTTGTCGTCGCACTTGCCGAAGAATTTGGTCTGCCTGTGCATGCGGTCGGTGTTGGCGAACAGGCGGATGATCTGCAACCCTTTGCTGCCGCCGAATTTGCCAAGGCGTTAGTTGGTATCGATACCGACTAGGATTTTCAAGCTTATGGTCAGGTGTCTATTTCGGAATAAAGGCATCAGTCTTGCCGCTTAGCCAATAGGCAAATAGGCCGGCATATTCATGAAATACGATCGTCATTGTGTGCAGGCCGCGTGGCAAATTCCAGATGTAGGGGAAGCCGCTTGGCAAGGTCTGGTAATCAACCGGATAGGGGATTACCCCACCCCATCCGGCGTTTCTGAAACTGCCTACCGCCCGCGGCATATGTGATGCCGATGTCACCAGAACCCAGAATGATCCGGGCTGTGGGGATAGCACAGTTTCGCTATATAGTGCATTTTCATAAGTGTTACGGCTGGTGCTCTCGAACAGAATGTTTGGCGATTCGGCCATGCCCAGTTCATCAAGCAGACGTTTTATGGTCTGGGTTTCGGACCAGCCTTTTGGCATCAGTTCACCGGAAAAGCCACTAAACAGGATTGGCAGATCGGGGAATTGGCGATGCAGATGAAGTGCGGTTGTAAAGCGTTCGGCGGCAGCGCTTAATTGCGGCTGACCTCTGCCTTCGGAAATCTCACCATTGCCTGTATGGCCGCCCAGAATGATGATGCCATCAAGTGGACGACCTTCAAGGATCGGAACATCAAAGCGGTTTTCAAGAAATTGCAGCGGGATATGTGATAGCGGTATAAAGCCGTATAATAGGGGTAAAATCACCGCCACTATGGTGAACATCCGCGCCCAGCGCCGGTTTTTGAACAGGCGGCATAGTAGCGCTGCCAGCAATAGCAAAAAGGGCTGGATGACAGGCTGGATAAAAATCTTGAGGATTGTCGATAATATGAAAAACATAGAACAGCTTGACAAATTTGCCAGTTTGGCGCAATAGACATGCACATCCGGCCATCGCCGACTATCAGACCTTAGCGGGTTCCACACGTCCTTGAAGTTTTCGAGCACGGGTGCCGAATGCTTTTATGGCGCGTTCATGTAATCGCTGGTCTGCTGGGCATATGGTTTGTGGCTTTGGAACGGATTGATAAGTGGATTTGGAATGTCATGTTTGAGAATCTGAAGGACAAATTAGCTGGCGTATTTGACGGTCTTGCCAAGCGCGGTGCGCTTCGCGAAGGCGATGTTGATGCGGCCTTGCGCGAAGTTCGTCTGGCCTTGCTTGACGCCGATGTTGCCTTGCCTGTTGTCAAAACCTTTATCGAAAAGGTGCGTGAAGGCGCGGTTGGCGTCGAAGTTCTGAAATCGGTTCGTCCAGATCAACAGGTTATCAAGCTGGTTAATGATGCGCTTATTGATGCGCTTGGTGGTGATCCAGCTCCTTTGATGACAGGCACAAACCCACCGTCAGTTATTCTGATGGCAGGTCTGCAAGGTTCGGGTAAAACCACGACTGCCGGTAAATTGGCGCGGCGTCTGCGTGAACGCGACCGCAAAAAAGTCATGGTGGCGTCGCTTGACGTGACACGTCCGGCCGCGCGTGAACAATTACGGCTTCTGGGTGAACAGGCCGAAGCCGGTATCCTGCCCGAACTTGATGGCGAGTCGCCAGTCCAGATTGCCAAGCGCGCTTTACAGTCGGCAAAATTGCAGGCCTATGACGTGCTTATTCTGGATACGGCAGGCCGTATCAGTGTCGATGAAGCGCTGATGGCCGAATTGCGCGATGTCCGCGCCGCGACCAATCCACATGAAGTGTTGCTGGTTGCCGATGCCATGACAGGTCAGGATGCGGTAACAACAGCTTCGGCATTTAATGATGCGGTAGGTGTTACCGGAATTGTGCTGACGCGTCTTGATGGTGATGCGCGTGGTGGTGCGGCGCTATCGATGCGGCAGATTACCGGCTGTCCGATCAAATTTGTCGGTATTGGCGAAAAGCAGGATGCGCTCGAAGAATTTGATCCGGCGCGTCTGGCTGGCCGTATTCTTGACATGGGTGATGTGGTTGCGCTGGTTGAAAAGGCTGCCGAAAGCATCGAGGCCGAAGAAGCCGAACGTCTGGCCCGGCGTATGGCCAAAGGCCAGTTCGACATGAATGATTTTCTTAGCCAGATTCGTCAGCTCCAGAAAATGGGTGGACTTGGCGGTATCATGAGCATGTTGCCAGGTATTGGTAAAATGCAAAAACAGATCGCCGCTGCCGGTGTCGATGACAATATGATCAAGCGGCAGGAAGCGATTATCCTGTCGATGACCAAAAAGGAACGTATTTCGGTGGGCTTGCTGAACGCATCACGCCGGAAACGTATCGCGTCCGGATCTGGCACATCAGTGCAGGATGTAAACCGTCTGGTAAAGCAATATCAGGATATGGCGCGGATGATGAAAAAGCTTGGCGGCAAAGGTGGCGCGTCTGCCATGAAAGCCCTGCTTGGCGGCGGTGGCCCCTTTGGCGGCGGCGGCATGGGCGGTGCTATGGGAGGTGGCAACATGCCTGACCTGGGTGCACTCGCTAAAGGATTGGGAGGTAAAATGCCCGGTGGATTATCAGGGGGGTTGCCTGGCGGTTTGCCCGGACTGGGTAGCAAGCCTCCTGAAGATAAGAAATAGTCTTGGGATCAAATGGTCTCGTTTAACCACATTATTTACTAAGCCTGTGAGAGGAAAAATTCATGGCATTGAAAATCAGACTTGCACGTGGTGGTGCAAAAAAACGTCCATTTTACCGTATCGTTGTTGCCGAGGCAGCGTCGCCACGTGATGGTCGTTATGTTGAGCGCGTTGGCACCTATAACCCAATGGTGCCCAAGGATCATGAACAGCGTGTGACCCTGAATAACGAACGCATTTCATTCTGGATGAGCAAAGGTGCCCAGCCAACCGAACGTGTTCAAAAGATGCTGGCATCTGCTGGTTTAACCGCGGCTGTTGAAATGCGCGATCAGCCCAAGAAATCTGCACCAGGTCAAAAGCGTCTTGATCGTGAAGCCGAAGCCGCTGCCAATGCAGAAGCTGCTGCCGAAGCCGAAGCTGCCGAAAAAGCGGCGGCTGCCGAAACTGCTGCGGCTGAAGCTGCTGCGGCTGCCGAAGCCCCAGCTGAAGAGGCTGTTGCCGAAGAAGCCCCAGCTGAAGAGGCTGTTGCCGAAGAAGCCCCAGCCGAGGACGCTGTTGCTGAAGCCCCAGCCGAGGACGCTGTTGCTGAAGCCCCAGCCGAGGACGCTGTTGCCGAAGACGCTCCTGCAGAAGAGGCCGCTGAAGAGGATAAGGCTGAGGGGTAATGCCACAGGCGCGTCCACAGCAAAAGGGCCGGATTTCGGTTGCCGCGATCACTGGCAGTCATGGTGTGCGTGGCAATGTGAAGATCAAACCCTTTACCGAAACACCCGAATCATTGGGACGTTTTGATAAGGTCTATCTTGAGGATGGCCAGCAGGTCGCGCTGAAAATTCTGTCGTTTGGCAGTAAAGGTGTGGTGTTGGCACGGCTTGGCAAGGTTGAAAGCCGTGACGCGTCGGATGCATTGCGCGGTCAGCATTTATATGTTGACCGGGCGGCGTTACCGGATCTGGCAGATGATGAGATATATCATGCCGATCTGTTGGGGCTGGACGCGGTTCTGGAGGATGACAGCCTGCTTGGGCGCATTGATGCTATCCATGATTTTGGCGCTGGCAATGTGGTTGAAATCATACCACCACAAGGTTCAAGCATCATGTTGCCCTTCAGTGGATCGGCGCTGGTTAGGGTTGAACTGGATAAGCGACGTGTGATTCTGGCGCCTCCTGATGGGTTGCTTGACGGTGCCGAAGATGAAGCCGAAGATGGCGAGGCTGAGAAGGAAAATAACTGATGTCGGGAAACGAAATATCCGGGACAAAGTGGCAAGCGACAATCTTGACGCTGTTTCCAGATATGTTTCCAGGCCCTCTTGGACATTCTTTAGCAGGAAAATCGCTAAATGAAGGCATCTGGGGGCTAAAAACGCTGGACATTCGCGACTTTGCGCGCGATAAGCACCGGACTGTGGACGACACGCCTTTGGGTGGTGGTCTTGGTATGGTGTTAAAGCCAGATGTTGTTGATGCGGCCTTGCAGGCGGTAGCGGCAACGGCGGGACCGAGAATTTATCTGTCTCCGCGTGGCAAAATGCTGGATCAGGCGATGGTGCGTGATCTGGCGGCACAGCCCGGTGCGGTGTTTCTATGCGGCCGTTATGAAGGCGTCGATCAACGTGTTATCGATGCCCATGCGATGCAAGAAGTCAGTATCGGGGATTATATTTTGTCAGGTGGCGAAGTGGCCGCGCTGACAGTGATTGACGCAGTGGTGCGTCTGTTGCCTGGGGTTATGGGCAAAGCAGAAGGGCACCATGATGAAAGTTTTGAGACCGGGTTGCTGGAGCATTCGCATTTTACGCAACCTCGAGTCTGGAATGGCATCGAAGCACCAGAGATTCTGGGTTCGGGTCATCACCGCAGAATTGCCGAATGGCGGTTGGCGGAGGCAAAGAAAGAGACGCAGACGCGACGACCAGATTTGTGGAAACGCTATTTGGAGTTGCAAAGCAAGAGTAGTAAAGAGTAATGAAGCCTCACCTTTGAAGGTATGTCTTTGATGGCAAAGACGATGGCGTTAAATTGATAAGGGGAAACGACCGATGAATATCTTGGATCGTATTGGCAAAAAACAAATGGAAAAAGTGCTAGAGCAGCGCGAAATTCCCGAATTTGCACCTGGTGACACCGTCCGTGTTGACGTGAAAGTCATCGAGGGTAGCCGCGAGCGTATTCAGGCGTTTGAAGGCGTATGTATTGCGCGTAAAAGCGATGGTGTTGCCTCGTCCTTTACCATTCGCAAGCTGTCATATGGCGAAGGTGTCGAGCGTGTATTCCCGCTTTATGCCCCACAAGTCGCAGGCGTAACGGTTGTTCGTCGTGGCCGTGTGCGTCGTGCTAAGCTATATTATCTACGTGGACGTACTGGTAAAGCGGCGCGTATTGCTGAAAAAACAACCTATCGCGAGGCGTCTTCTTCCTGATTGGCTTGTCCGGTACGGGAAAACTCCTCGCCGGCAACCTATAAGGAACAAGACATGTCGGCTCCAAAAACGTTATTTGATAAAATCTGGGATGCGCATGTCGTGCATCAACAGGATGATGGCACGTGCCTGATTTATATTGACCGGCATCTTGTGCATGAAGTGACCAGCCCGCAAGCCTTTGAAGGTCTGCGCAATAATGGCCGCACTGTGCGTGCGCCGAATCGTACGCTGGCGGTTGCTGATCATAATATTCCGACCACCGATCGTTCCGAAGGCATTGCTGATGAGGAATCGCGGATTCAGGTGGAAGCGCTTGAGTCGAACGCGGCGGAATTCGGTGTTCCCTATTTTGGTATGAATGATATCCGTCAGGGTATCGTGCATGTCATTGGTCCCGAACAGGGCTTTACCCAGCCCGGCATGACCATTGTATGTGGTGACTCGCATACGGCAACGCATGGTGCTTTCGGGGCGCTGGCCTTTGGTATCGGCACCTCCGAGGTTGAGCATGTGCTGGCCACCCAGACATTGATCCAGAAGCCGGCGAAAAATATGCGAATCACGGTTGATGGCACGCTTGGTGCCGGTGTTACCGCCAAGGATGTTATCCTAGCCATTATCGGTAAATTGGGAACGGCTGGCGGAACCGGACATGTGATCGAATTCGCCGGATCGGTTATCCGTGGCCTGTCAATGGAAGGCCGGATGACGGTATGTAATATGGCTATCGAAGCAGGTGCCCGTGCCGGCATGATTGCGCCTGATGAAGCGACGTTTGACTATATCGCGGGCAAGCCAATGGCCCCGAAAGGTGACCTGTGGGACAAGGCTGTTGCCTATTGGCGCACTTTGCCATCGGATGAAGGCGCCCGCTATGATACCGAATTGGTGCTGGCTGCCGAAGATATTGGCCCGACAGTAACTTGGGGCACAAGCCCGGAAGATGCCTTGCCGATTGCTGGTGTCGTGCCCGATCCCGACGCCGAAAGTGACGCATCAAAGCGTGCGAAGATCGAACGCGCCATTGAATATATGGGACTGACAGCCGGACAGAAGCTGACGGAAATCAAAGTTGATACGGTGTTCATCGGTTCATGCACGAATAGCCGCATCGAAGATTTACGCGCTGCGGCACGCATTGCCGATGGGAGGGTTATTGCCGATGGCATGCGCGCCTTGGTTGTGCCGGGATCAGGGCTGGTCAAGGAACAGGCCGAAGCCGAAGGTCTGGACAAGATTTTTCAGGCGGCAGGTTTCGAATGGCGCGAACCAGGCTGTTCGATGTGTCTGGCGATGAATGCCGACAAACTGGCCGATGGCGAACGTTGTGCATCAACGTCAAACCGTAATTTTGAAGGCCGCCAGGGTCGTGGTGGACGGACGCATCTGGTGAGTCCAGAAATGGCTGTTGCGGCAGCGGTTACTGGCTATCTGACCGATGTCCGTGACATGGAAAGCTAGGGGAGACGAGCCAATGCAAAAATTTGACACACTGACCGGAATTGCGGCACCGCTTAATATTCTGAATGTCGATACCGATATGATTATCCCGAAGCAGTTTCTGAAAACGATCAAGCGGTCAGGTTTGGGCGTTAATCTTTTTGACGAGATGCGCTATACGCTGGACGGTGACGAGATCAGCGATTTTGTGCTGAATAAAGCGCCTTACCGTAATGCTGAAATTCTGGTGGCCGGTGATAATTTCGGCTGTGGTTCCAGCCGCGAACATGCGCCATGGGCATTGCTTGATTTTGGCATTCGCTGTGTGATTTCGACCAGCTTTGCCGATATCTTTTACAATAACTGTTTCAAGAATGGCGTGCTGCCAATCGTGGTTAGCGCTGACCAGCGCGACGCGCTGATGGCCGATGCATCGGATGTCGAAAATCCGGAATTGTCGGTTGATCTGGTGGAACAGACAATCAAACGCCCGAATGGGGTGACGATTGATTTCGATATCGATCCGTTTCGTAAGACATGCCTGCTGGAAGGGCTGGATGATATTGGCCTGACGCTGGAAAAAAGCAGCGCCATTGACAGTTATGAAAGTGAACGGCAAGCCAATCAACCTTGGTTGTAGATTAGGCTTGGCGTTTCGTCAGGCTAGACGCCACCATATGTAGCAAGAGGAAATATTATGGCATCTAATCGCAAAGTAATGGTGCTTCCGGGTGATGGTATCGGCCGTGAAGTGATGCAGGCCAATATGAAAATCATCGACTGGCTGGCGAAATATCGCTCGCTGGGCTTTGATCTATCCGAAGGCCTTGTTGGTGGTGCGGCCTATGATGCGCATGGCACTCCGCTGACCGATGAGACGCTGGCTGATTCAATGAGCGCTGATGCGGTGCTGTTTGGTGCTGTTGGTGGTCCGCAATATGACGATCTGGCATTCGAGTTGAAGCCCGAGCGCGGCTTGCTTCGGTTGCGCAAAGAGATGGATCTGTATGCGAATCTGCGTCCGGCGATTGTGTTTCCGGCTCTGGTTGATGCGTCATCGCTGAAACCCGATCTGGTATCAGGCCTTGATATCATGATTCTGCGCGAATTATGTGGCGGTTCGTATTTCGCCGAGCCACGCGGCATTGATGTGCGCGAAGATGGTAGCAAGCTTGGCTATGACACCAATGCCTATTCAACGCCGGAAATTGAACGTATTGGCCGTGTTGGCTTTGATCTGGCGCGCAAGCGTAATGGCCGTCTGACCTCGGTTGAAAAATCCAATGTCATGCATTCGGGCGTGCTATGGCGTGAAGTGATGATAAGATTGCATGGCGAAGAAGGTGAAGGTGTCGAGCTGTCGCATATGTATGCCGATAATTGCGCGATGCAGTTGGTACGCGCGCCAAAGCAGTTTGACGTGATCGTGACGGATAATCTGTTTGGCGATCTGTTGTCTGATTGTGCGGCGATGCTGACCGGTTCGCTAGGTATGTTGCCATCTGCATCGCTTGGCGATATTGATCCAGATACAGGCATTCCTGCGGCGATGTATGAGCCTGTGCATGGGTCAGCCCCAGATATTGCGGGTAAAGGCCTTGCCAATCCGCTAGCACAGTTCATGAGTTTTTCAATGATGCTACGGTACAGTTTTGGTCAGGCCGAAGAAGCCGATCTGCTGGAACAGGCGGTTAGCGATGCGCTGGCAGTCAAACGCACAGGCGATATCATGACGCCCGGTTGTGAACAGACTGGCACCGATGGCATGACCGCCGCGGTGATTGACGCCATGGATCGTCTAGCACGTTAATTGCTATATAATTTGACCTGAATTTGTCTGGCTTTGTCAAAGCCGGATTCGAGATATTAAGAGGATTTTGATATGGGATATAGAGTTGCCGTCGTTGGCGCCACTGGTGCTGTTGGACGTGAAATGCTGCAAACCCTTGCCGAGCGTAATTTCCCCGCCGACAAGGTCTATGCACTGGCATCGTCAAAATCGGTTGGCCGCGAATTGTCCTATGGTGAAGATGACATTGTGACAGTCGAAGCGCTGGATAAATTTGATTTTAGCACAGCTGATATCGCGCTGTTTTCGGCAGGTGGTGATACGTCAAAGGCCTATGCGCCAAAAGCAGGTGAAGCTGGTTGTATCGTGATTGATAATTCGTCAGCTTTTCGTATGGATGACGATGTGCCACTGATCGTGCCGGAGGTTAATCCCGACGCCATTGAAGGCACAACGGTAGCCAAGGGTGGCCGTAATATCATTGCCAATCCGAATTGTTCGACAGCACAGCTTGTGGTGGCGTTAAAGCCGCTACATGACGCATTTGGCGTGCGCCGTGTTGTGGTCTCAACCTATCAGGCAGTGTCAGGTGCCGGCCGTCCCGCAATGGATGAACTGTTCAATCAGACCAAGGGTATTTTTGTGAATGACGCGGTAAAACCCGAATTATTCACCAAGCAGATTGCCTTTAATGCAATTCCGCATATTGATGTGTTCATGGATGATGGCTTTACCAAAGAAGAATGGAAAATGAACGCCGAAACCAAGAAAATCTTGGATCCGTCAATTGATCTGGTCGCGCATTGCGTGCGGATTCCGGTCTTTATCGGCCATAGTGAAGCGGTCTTTATCGAAACCGACAAGCCGATCAGCGATAAATCGGCTCGGACGCTGTTGCGGGATGCACCGGGTGTGGTGGTGATTGATCATCGGGCCAATGAAGGCTATGTCACACCGCATGAAGCGGCTGGCGAAGATGCTGTTTATATCAGCCGGATCCGCAGTGATCCGACAGTCAAAAACGGCCTTGTTTTCTGGTGCGTTTCAGACAATCTGCGCAAAGGCGCAGCGTTGAATTCGGTGCAGATTGCCGAACTGGCTATCGAGCGCGGCATTTCCGGTCGCTAGGAAAACCCCGAACAGATGGTTCATCTGTGACGACGCATTTGGTCTATATAAATAAAGAGTATATCATCTAGCTGGTGGTTCTAAACAGATCCAGATTTTCCAGCAGTGCCAGCTCTTTTGGGTTGGGGCTTCGGGCAATCACGGCCTGGGCAAGATGGCTGGCGCGCGCGGTGGCATCGCTAAGAGGCACGCCCTGAACCAGCCCACCAGCCAGTAAGGATGTGAACAGATCACCACTGCCAGATATGCCAGCTAACCGTTTCTTATGTTGCCAGCTTTTATGGACTGAGCGCGTGATCAGAATGTCATGCACAAGATCATCATCATTGGTTATGCCAGTTGCGATAACGGCTGTCAGCCTCGCTTGCGATGCCAGCAGATGTTGTCCCGCCTTGATGGCGCTGTCACTGCCAGCAACGGGCATGCCTGATAGATAGGTAAGCTCGAACTGATTCGGGGTGATGATATCGGCCAGCGGTAGCAGCTGGTCAATCATCCGGTCAGCCAATGACTGATCGATATATAATGTATCGGCATCGCCTAGCACCAGATCACAGATATAGGTACCACTGGCCCCGGCAGCGCGCCAGTTGCTAATCAAGCTGGCGATATGGGCAATCTGATCGGCATGGCCAAGATAACCGCTGATGACAGCATCGATATCAGGGATAATATCGAGCGTCACCAGTCCATTCAGAATCGCGGCGATATGATCGGCTGGCGTCGCCTGACCGGCAAAGATACCATAACCTGGATGCGCGGCCAGCATGACGGTGTTTACGGCAAGCGGGTGAATGCCCATACTGGTCAGAACGGGCGTGGCAACACTATTGCCTACAAACCCATAGGTGACAGACGATTGAATTGATAAAATGCGCTTCATGAAGTGATCCTAGCGCTCATGATTGATCTAATGGCTACTTTATTTTGGATATGGTGTGAACTAATTCATTATGTCTATCGCTTTATAATTGACTAAAATAGGTGGGAAAACATATACCATCATAATTCCTAGTTAATGAGGCCTTTTATGTCAAAGCCGCGTCCCCTGTCGCCGCATTTACAAATCTATAAACCGCAGATGACATCGGTCTTGTCGATTTGTCACCGGGCTACAGGCGTTGTGCTGGCAACAGGAACCGGATTGGTGTGCCTGTGGCTGATCGCGCTGGCGCTTGGCGAAGACAGTTTTGCGCTGGCGACCATGATTATCCAGCATCCTTTGGGTCAATTTGTCCTATTCGGTTATTCGGCGGTTTTATTTTATCATGCTTGCAATGGCATTCGTCACCTGGCCTGGGATATGGGATATGGTCTGGAGATTCCGCAGGTATATGCGACTGGCCGTATTGTGCTTGCCGCGACGGTCATTCTGACTGGCATTTTCTGGTTTCTAGTGTAGGGCGAACCATAGCAATGGTAAAAAATTCAGACAAAACAATGCCAAGACCACGGGTTTCCGGATTGTCGCATTGGCGCTGGCAACGGATGAGCGCTGTCGCTGTTTTGATGTTGATGGCCTATTTTGTGTTTGTTGTGACACGGATTGGCACTTTGGATTATGCAGCGGCGCGCGCCTTTTTAGCAACGCCCTATCAGGCATTGGCGCTGGCATTGCTGGTTGTGATCGGGGTGTTTCATGGCACTTTGGGCGCCCATGTCGTTATTGAGGATTACGTACCCGTGAAATCTGGACGTCATGCTCTTATATTAACAGTGAGTATCATAATGGCGATTATTGCGGGGGCGAGTTTAATAGCGATTGCGTCAGTAGCCTTTTAGAAATGGGAAGCTATCTATATGCCTGATTATGAAATTGAAGATCATTATTACGATGTTGTTGTTGTTGGTGCCGGTGGTGCCGGATTGCGCGCTACGCTTGGGATGGCAACCGCTGGCCTAAAGACCGCCTGTATCAGTAAAGTGTTTCCGACGCGCTCGCATACAGTCGCGGCGCAAGGTGGTATCGGTGCGGCGCTTGATAATATGGGCGAAGGCGATAACTGGAAATATCACATGTATGATACGGTCAAAGGGTCGGACTGGCTTGGTGATCAGGATGCGATTGAATATATGTGCCGCAATGCCGCGCCTGCGGTGATCGAATTAGAGCATTATGGGGTACCGTTTTCACGTACCGAAGACGGTAATATCTATCAGCGTCCCTTTGGTGGTCATACGCTTGATTATGGAAAGAATATGGCGCGTCGTGCCTGTTCGGCAGCAGACCGTACCGGCCATGCTATTCTGCATACACTATATCAGCAATGTCTCAAGCATCAGGCGGCCTTTCACATCGAATATTTTGTGCTTGATCTGCTGATGAATGACGAAGGCGAATGTGCGGGCGTGATTGCTTTATGTATGGAAGATGGCAGTCTGCATCGGTTCTGGGGTCAGCAGACAGTGCTGGCAACAGGTGGTTATGGCCGCGTTTATTTCTCTTGTACGTCAGCGCATACATGCACCGGTGATGGCAATGCGATGGCACTGCGCGCCGGATTACCGCTACAGGATATGGAATTTGTCCAGTTTCACCCAACCGGTGTTTATGGTGCCGGTGTGCTTATTACCGAAGGTGCACGCGGCGAAGGTGGCTATCTGACCAATTCGGAAGGCGAACGTTTCATGGAGCGCTTTGCGCCGAATGCCAAGGATCTGGCAAGCCGTGATGTGGTAAGCCGGGCGATGACGATCGAGATCAATGAAGGGCGCGGTGTTGGCCCGAATAAAGACCATATCATGCTACATCTTGAGCATATCGATCCTGAAACATTGAATATGCGTCTGCCAGGTATCATGGAAACCGCGAAGATTTTCTGCGGTGTCGATATCACCAAAGAGCCGATACCGGTTCTGCCAACTGTGCATTATAATATGGGTGGTATTCCAACCAATTATAATGGCGAGGTTCTGGCCCCAACAGCCGATGATGAAAATCACGTCGTACCAGGTTTGATGGCTATTGGCGAAGCAGCCTGTGTTTCAGTGCATGGCGCCAATCGTCTAGGTACAAACTCACTGCTTGATATCATTGTGTTTGGCCGTGCCGCCGCAAAGCGCGCTGCCGAAACCATTACCCCCGGTGATGCGCCCCGCACGGCGCCGCAATCGGCAACTGACAAAGCGATTGCCCGCCTCGACAAGATGCGGCATGCCGATGGCGATGTGACCGCGGCCAGTATCCGGCTGGAAATGCAGCATGCCATGCAACGGCATGCGGCGGTGTTTCGTTCCAGCGAATCGCTGGCCGACGGGGTTGAGCGTATGGATGGTATCGCTGCGAAGATGGCCAAGATAGGCGTCAAGGACAAGTCGCTGATCTGGAACACCGATCTGATAGAGGCGCTGGAACTTGACAATCTCATAGGGCAGGCACTCGTGACCATCCGTTCGGCCGATCAACGGCAGGAATCACGCGGTGCACATGCTCATGAAGATTGGCCAGAGCGCGATGACGATAACTGGATGAAACATACGATTATGCGTCTTGACGAGCGCAATAAATCGGATCTGAGCTATCGTGGTGTCGTGATGAACACTTTGAGTAATGATGTGGCGCCAATTCCCCCTGCGCCGCGCGTATATTAGAGGCGTGATTGATGGCTGAATTTACCCTGCCTGCACATTCGAAAATAACCAAGGGCGAGGCCTATAAGGCGCCAGCTGATTCGAGTCGTGTCAAAACCTTTCAGATTTATCGCTGGTCGCCAGATGATGACCGCAATCCACGCATCGATAGCTTTGATATCGATCTGGATGATTGTGGGCCGATGGTGCTGGACGCGCTGATCAAGATCAAAAGTGAACATGATAGTAGCCTGACATTCCGGCGTTCATGCCGTGAAGGTATCTGTGGCTCATGTTCGATGAATATTGATGGCACCAATACTCTGGCCTGTCTGAAAAGTATCGATGATGTCAAAGATGATGTGAAAATCTATCCGCTACCGCATATGCCGGTGGTCAAGGATCTGGTACCGGATCTCAGCAATGCCTATCGGCAGTTGGCGTCAATCGAACCCTGGTTGAAAACCGACAAGACAGCCAGTGCAGATGGTGAACGCAAACAGTCTCAGGATGACCGCGAAAAGCTGGATGGTCTGTGGGAATGCGTGCTGTGCTTTAGCTGTTCGACAGCCTGTCCAAGCTATTGGTGGAATAGTGATGAATATCTGGGGCCAGCTGTTCTGTTGCAGGCCTATCGCTGGATTTCGGATAGCCGTGATGATTACAAGAAAGAACGCCTTGATGCGCTGGATGACAGCTTTGCTCTCTATCGGTGCCATACGATCATGAATTGTGCAAAGACCTGTCCGAAAGGTCTTAATCCCGGCAAGGCGATTGCCGGAATCAAAGGGGAAATGGCACGTCGGTAATGTCTGTACCGGTTTGCCGGTGACAGATATATCAATGTGACCATAACGGTGATGGCCGAGGTCAAACAACAACAGCATAGTCAGGCCATGCCCAGCAATATGGGGGTTTTGCCAAGCGTGGCATTGGATGCGCTGGTGGGCAAAGGCGATCTGCGTTTTGATGCCGGTCAGGCGGATGCGGCGCGGGCGCTGGATGATCTTGTTAGCCGGATTTCGTCATTTCAGACACCAAATCTGGGCCGCCGTCTTATGGGCCTATTTGACAAAACAACGCCAGTCATGCGTGGTCTTTATATTCATGGCGGTGTTGGGCGCGGTAAAACCATGCTGATGGATATGTTCTTTGATGCGCTTGATGTCGAAACCGACAGCACGTCGGGCGCGGCGGTGATGGGTAAATGGCGTCTGCATTTTCATGATTTCATGGTGCTGGCGCAGGATCTGATACACGCGGCACGTAAAACCAATCCGGATGCGCCGATAGAAGCGGTTGCCGATCAGCTGATCGCCCGCGGCAAAATTATCTGTTTTGACGAAATGGAAATACGCGATATTGCCGATGCGATGATTCTGGCGCGGTTATTTACCGCCCTGTTTGATCGTGGGGCGATTGTTGTTACCACCTCAAACCGGCATGCCGATGAACTGTATAAGAATGGTCTGCATCGTGACCGGTTTCTGCCGTTTATCGCTTTGCTGAAACAGCGTTGCGAGATGCTGGAAATCGGTGCTGGCACCGATTGGCGTGGTGCGCTTCTGGCTGGATTGCCAGCCTGGTTTCATCCCAATAATGAACGCGCGCGCGCGGCGCTGAATACATCTTTTGCGCAGGTCAGCGGGCATATGACGCCGCATGAAGAAATCGTGCGGGTTGCTGGCCGTGATATCGTGCTTGAGACCACCGCCGGTGATGTGGCGATGGTCAGTTTTGACGAACTTTGCGACAGGCCGTTGGCGGCGCGCGACTATCTGGCCATTGCAGGCCGCTTTACCGGCATTGTGATGCATGATGTGCCAGCTTTTACCGTCGATAATGAACATCTAGCACGTCGTTTTATGTGGTTGATCGATGCGCTATATGACCGTGGTCGCTTTTTTCTGGCCTCGTCTGCATTGGCGGTGGATAAGCTGTATAGCGGTGAAAAATGGCAATTTGAGTTTGCGCGAACACAGTCGCGACTTCGCGAAATGGCAGGTCGTGGCAAAAGCCATATTCCCGCTTCGGATTAACTTGGTTAGGTAGATAAACGATTGAACAAAAACACCGGATTAGGCTTGTGCAGGACATTATAATTCGGTAAACCCTCGCATATATCTGGTGATCGCCAAGCTTTGCACATTTGCGCTGGTGATTCGGTAAATACGCTCTGGAAATGGATGATACATCATGGCACGTAATAAAATCTCGTTAGTTGGTGCAGGCAATATTGGCGGTACGCTCGCGTTGCTGGCCGGATTAAAGGAGCTTGGCGATGTTATGCTGTTTGACATTGCCGAAGGTATGCCGCAGGGCAAGGCTCTTGATATCGCCCAGGCGAGCCCGATTGAAGGCTTTAACGCCAATGTAACAGGTTCAAATGATTATGCGGCATTGGCTGGAAGCGATGTTGTCATTGTCACCGCTGGTGTTGCCCGCAAGCCGGGCATGAGCCGTGACGATCTGATCGGGATTAATACGAATGTCATGAATCAGGTTGGCGCTGGCATCAAGGAGAATTGTCCAGATGCCTTCGTGATCTGTATTACCAACCCGCTTGATGTGATGGTCGGGGTGCTGCAAAAAGCATCGGGTCTGCCAACGTCAAAAATTGTCGGTATGGCCGGGGTTCTTGACTCGGCACGTTTCCGTTATTTTCTGGCTGAAGAATTTGCCGTGTCGGTCGAAGATGTCACAGCTTTCGTTCTGGGTGGCCATGGCGATACGATGGTGCCATTGGTGCGTTATTCGGCAGTTGCGGGTATTCCGGTGCCCGATCTTATCAAGATGGGCTGGTCAAGCGCCGAGAAGATTGACGAGATCGTTCAGCGCACCCGCGACGGTGGTGCCGAGATTGTCGGCTTGCTGAAAACAGGTTCTGCGTTCTATGCACCAGCTTCATCGGCGATTGAAATGGCGGATGCTTATTTGAAAGACAAAAAGCGTCTGTTGCCATGTGCTGCTTATGTTGATGGTGCCTATGGTCTGGACGGGCTGTATGTTGGTGTGCCGGTTATTCTGGGTGCCGGTGGTGTCGAGCGTATCGTTGAAATCGAATTGAATGAAGATGAACAGGCCATGTTTGACCGTTCAGTGTCCGCGGTACGGGCGCTAAACGAAATTGTGGCGAAACTCTAAGTGAAAAGGCGGGGCAAGTTCCCGCCCTTTTTTTTGAGTGTCCGAAATTAGGTCTTAATTAGGGATGTAAAAAATGAATATTCATGAACATCAGGCAAAACAGCTTCTTGGTGGTTTTGGTGTGCCAGTGCCACGTGGCAATGCGGTATTTTCCGTTGATGATGCCGTTAGTGCAGCAACTGAGCTTGGCGGTCCTGTCTATGTCGTTAAGGCGCAGATCCATGCTGGTGGGCGGGGCAAGGCCGGCGGCGTCAAAGTTGTAAAATCTGTCGATGCTGTCCGCGATGCGGCTGATGACATTCTGGGCAAGGTTCTGGTGACGCATCAGACTGGCCCCGAAGGTCGCGAAGTACGTCGGCTTTATGTTGAAGATGGCTGTGATATTGCCAGTGAATTATATATTTCCCTGCTGGTTGACCGCGCGAGTAGCCGCGTGACAATTATCGCATCAAGCGAAGGCGGCATGGATATCGAAGAGGTTGCCGCGAACCAGCCGGACAAGATTATTTCACTTGGCATCGATCCGGCAACAGGCTTGCAGCCGCATCATGTACGTCGCATTGCCCGTGTGCTGGGTCTTGAAGGCACAACAGCAAAGCAGTTACCAAGCTTTCTGGCATCACTTTACAAAGCCTTTGGTGATCTTGACGCCAGCCTGATCGAGATTAACCCGCTGGTGGTTACCGGTGCTGGCGATCTGCTGGCGCTTGATGCGAAAATGAGCTTTGACGATAATGCGCTTTACCGGCACAAGGATGTGCAGGAACTGCGTGACCTGACTGAAGAAGATCCAGCCGAAGTCAAAGCCTCCGAATTTGACCTCAACTATATCAAGCTTGATGGCGATATCGGTTGTATGGTCAATGGTGCAGGTCTGGCGATGGCGACGATGGATATCATCCAGCTTCATGGTGCTTCACCAGCCAATTTTCTGGATGTTGGCGGTGGTGCCACAACCGAAAAGGTCACCGAAGCGTTCAAGATCATTCTGACTGACGATAATGTGAAAGGTATTCTGGTGAATATCTTTGGCGGTATCATGCGCTGCGACATCATTGCCGAGGGTGTTGTGATGGCGGCGCGTAATCTGGGGCTGACCAAGCCGCTGGTTGTCCGGCTTGAAGGCACCAACGTAGCCGAAGGCAAAAAAATCATGGCCGAGTCAGGTCTTGATATCATTCCAGCCGATGATCTTGCGGATGCCGCCGCCAAGATTGTTGCAGCTATCAAATAAAGAGGCCGATATGTCAGTTCTTGTAAATAAAGATACACGCGTTATCTGCCAGGGTTTCACCGGAGCCCAGGGTACCTTTCATTCCGAACAGGCGATTGCCTATGGCACAAAGATGGTTGGCGGGGTAACACCCGGTAAAGGGGGGCAGACACATCTTGATCTGCCAGTCTTTAATTCGGTTGTCGAGGCGATGCGCGAAACCGAAGCTAACGCATCGGTTATCTATGTGCCGCCACCTTTTGCTGCGGATTCGATAATGGAAGCCATCGATGCTGGCATGCCCTTGATCGTCTGCATTACCGAAGGCATTCCCGTACTGGATATGGTCAAGGTAAAGCGGGCACTAGATGCCAGCAAAAGCCGCCTTATTGGCCCTAATTGTCCAGGCATCATCACCCCAGGTGAATGCAAAATCGGTATCATGCCAGGTCATATCCATAAACCGGGCAAGGTGGGTATCGTGTCACGTTCGGGCACGCTGACCTATGAAGCTGTGGCTCAGACAACAGCAGCCGGTCTTGGTCAGTCAACCTGTGTTGGCATTGGCGGTGATCCGGTTAATGGCACCAACTTTATCGATTGTCTGGAAATGTTTCTGGCGGATGACCAGACCGAAGCGATCGTGATGATTGGCGAAATTGGTGGTTCGGCCGAAGAAGATGCCGCCGCTTATTATATGGCGCAACCTAACCGGAAGCCGATTGCAGGCTTTATTGCTGGTCAGACAGCGCCTCCGGGGCGCCGGATGGGTCACGCTGGTGCGATTGTATCTGGTGGTAGCGGGGCTGCTGTTGACAAGATTGCGGCGATGGAAACTGCTGGTTTTGTGATGGCATCTTCGCCTGCCGCGCTTGGTGATGCTGTTATGACAGCGATTGGTAACCATTCTTCTTGAATATAAGTGAATAGTTTATACACTATGCCCCATAAACTGTGCCTATAAGCGATGGATAGACAGATATGCGTGATTCGGTAACCCCAAACCGTGACGAAGCCGATCATCAAAATGCTGATTCGCTAGATAGTAGTTTTCTATCTGGTGCCAATGCCACCTTTATTGCAGAAATGAGCGAAGCGTGGCGGCAAAATCCGCGCGGTGTCGATGCGTCATGGGCGCGTTATTTCGAACAGCTTGATGCGCTTGACGAGATTGAAGAAAAGGGGCCAAGCTGGGGCAATGGTTCAAGCCGTGTTGTCGGTGCCATTGATCCGGAGGCATCGATCAAGGCCGTGGCGGCGGCGCATAAGTCGAATGGCAATCTGAATGCCGGCAATATGCGGGCGGCGACGCTGGACTCATTGCGTGCCGTGATGTTGATCCGCGCCTATCGTATCCGCGGGCATCTGCTTGCCCAGCTTGATCCGCTAGCATTGGAAGAGCCGGAATTGCATCCAGAGCTTGATCCTGAAACCTATGGTTTTGGCGAAGATGACTGGGATCGCCCGATTTTCATCAATTATGTGCTGGGTCTGGAAACCGCAACCTTGCGCGAAATTATTGATGTGTTGCGCAAGACCTATTGCGGCACCATTGGCGTCGAATTCATGCATATTCAGGATCCTGCGCAAAAAGCCTGGATTCAGGAACGTATCGAAGCCATCGGCAACCGTACGGATTTCACCATCAAAGGTAAGCAGGCGATTTATGAACGTCTGGTCGATGCCGAAGAATTTGAACGCTATCTGCATAAGAAATATACTGGCACTAAACGTTTTGGCATGGATGGTGCCGAAGCGGTGATTCCGGCTATCGAACAAATTCTCAAGCGTGGCAACCAGCTTGGCCTTGGCGAAGCTGTTATCGGCATGGCGCATCGTGGCCGTCTGAATGTTCTGCATAATGTGCTGAGCAAGCCGTTTCGGGCGATCATTTCCGAATTTCTGGGCAATCCGGCAAATCCCGAAGATGTGGGTGGGTCGGGTGATGTGAAATATCACATGGGTGCATCGGCTGATCGCGTGTTCGATAATAGCCCGGTGCATCTGAGTCTGGCACCAAACCCATCACATCTGGAAATTGTTGATCCGGTTGTTGTTGGGCGGGTGCGGGCCAAACAGCAACAGCGTGATGACCATGACCGTACCGAAGTGCTGGGCATTCTTTTGCATGGTGATGCGGCCTTTGCCGGACAGGGCGTTGTTGGTGAAACCTTTGCCTTTTCGGATCTGCGTGGCTATCGCACCGGGGGCACGATCCATATCATTGTCAATAACCAGATCGGCTTTACCACCAGCCCGTCCTATTCACGTTCATCGCCATATCCGACTGATGTTGCTAAAATGGTGATGGCACCGATTTTTCATGTCAATGGTGATGATCCCGAAGCGGTTGTGCATACAGCACGGATCGCGATTGAATTCCGGCAGGCTTTCAATACCGACGTTGTTATTGATATGTTCTGCTATCGCCGCTTTGGCCATAATGAAGGAGATGAACCAGCCTTTACCCAGCCGCTTATGTATAAGGCGATTGGGCAGCATCCCTCGACACGTGATATCTATGCCCAGAAGCTGATAAGTGAAGGCGTGTTTGACAAAGCTGGTGCGCAAAAGGTCATTGATGACCGCATCAAGCATCTGGATGAAGAGTTTGAGGCTGGCACAAGCTATCGCCCGAATAAAGCCGATTGGCTTGAGGGTATGTGGTCTGGTATGCGCACGGCGCATGGCGATGTTCGCCGCGGCGAAACCGCTGTTGATATCGATGTGTTGCGCAAGCTTGGCGTCGATATGAACAAGGTTCCGGATCATATGCGGATCAATTCGAAATTGACGCGGATTCTGAAAGCGCGTGCTGACAATATCGAAAAAGGGTCTGGCATTGACTGGTCAACTGCCGAGCTTCTGGCCTTTGGTACCTTGATGCTGGAAGGCAATCCGGTGCGCCTATCCGGTCAGGATTCCTGCCGTGGTACTTTCAGCCAACGCCATTCAGTGCTGGTTGATCAGGATACCGAAGAACGCTTTGCGCCGCTGGCGTATTTGGCCGATGACCAGGCCCCGTTTGAAGTGATTGACTCACCATTATCCGAAGCCTCGGTGATGGGCTTTGAATATGGGTTTTCACAAGCCGAACCCAATGCGCTGGTCATGTGGGAAGCGCAGTTTGGTGATTTTGCCAATGGCGCGCAGGTTGTGGTTGATCAGTTCATTTCATCAGGCGAGGCCAAATGGCTACGGATGAGTGCGTTGGTTCTGTTGTTGCCGCATGGCTATGAAGGTCAGGGCCCAGAACATTCATCAGCGCGTCTTGAGCGCTATCTGCAACTATGTGCCGAGGATAATATGCAGGTGGTCAATTGCACGACACCGGCGAATTATTTTCATGTTCTGCGCCGCCAACTGAAACGTGATTTCCGCAAGCCGTTAGTGGTGATGACGCCAAAATCATTATTGCGTCATAAGGCCTGTGTGTCGGATTTGGCCGAAATGGCAAGTGGCACAAGTTTCCACCGTGTTCTTGATGAGCGTGATACCAAGGTCAAGCATGGTAAAGTCAAGCGGATCGTGATGTGTAGCGGCAAAGTCTATTATGATCTGGCCGCCGCCCGTGATGAAGCCAAGGCATGGGATATAGAAATTCTACGTCTGGAACAGCTATATCCGTTCCCGACAAAAGCCGTGATAGAAGCCTTGGAGGCTGTGCCAAACGCCAAGATCATATGGTGTCAGGAAGAACCCAAAAATATGGGTGGCTGGACATTCGTTCGTGATTTCATCGAAGAGGCGATGGAACAGGCTGGATCAAAGCAAAGCCGCCCGATCTATGCTGGACGTGCCGCTGCTGCGTCACCAGCGACAGGTAGCCTGTCACGACATAAGCTGGAACAGCAGACGCTAGTCGATGACGCACTTGGTTTTGATAAGCAAAGCGGCAGGGCCGCCGCAGAGTAAGTGAAGTGGCATCGTGTTGATGCCGATGCATATCCAATGCACCAAAGGAGGGTGCTTGTAATGGCAACCGATATTATTGTCCCGACTCTAGGCGAATCTGTTAGCGACGCAACGATTGCACGCTGGATCAAAAAAGCAGGTGATACGGTAGCCGCCGACGAACCCGTAGTTGAACTGGAGACCGATAAGGTGACGCTGGAAGTGCCCTCGCCTGTAGCTGGCAAGCTAAGCGAATTGGTCGTGGCTGAAGGTGATACGGTCGAAGTTGGCGCTGTATTGGCACGCGTTGAAGCCGGCAAAGGCGCACGCGCTGCCGCAGATAAAGCTGAGCCGGCAAAAGCCGAGCAAGCCAAGGCACCGGAAGCTAAAGCCGAAGCCATACCGGCAGATAAAGTCCCGACCGCATCCAAGGCCGATGCGCATCCGTTGTCGCCAGCCGTACGCCGCCTTGTTGAGGAAAATAATCTGAACCCGGCCAGCATTGTTGGTACGGGTGTTGATGGCCGTCTGACAAAAGCCGATGTGCTGGCGGCGATGAAAGCGCCAACGGCACCAACGGCACCAGCACAAGTAGCAAGCCAGACACCACGGCAAACACCGCGCGAGATTGATGCGGCGCGTGAAGAGCGTGTGCCGATGTCGAAATTGCGGCGGGTGATCGCAGGGCGTCTGAAAGAAGCACAGAATAACGCGGCGATGCTGACCACATTCAACGAAGTCGATATGACCGAACTTATGGCATTGCGGGCAAGTTACAGAACTGAATTTGAAAATACCCATCAGGTGCGGCTTGGCTTCATGGGTATGTTTGTGCAGGCGTCGGTTATGGCGTTGCGGGAATTTCCGGCGGTCAATGCCGAAATCGACGGTAACGATATCATCTATAAGAACTATTATAATATCGGTGTTGCTGTGGGCACGCCGCAAGGACTTGTGGTGCCAGTCATCAAAGGTGCCGAGGCGATGAATCTGGCTGAGGTTGAACGCACAATCGGTGATTTTGGCATGCGAGCACGTGACGGTAAGATTGCGCCAGACGATATGGCAGGTGGCACCTTTACCATATCGAATGGAGGTGTTTATGGATCTTTGATGTCGACACCAATTCTGAATCCGCCGCAAAGTGGAATATTGGGGATGCATAAAATTGAAAAGCGGGCGGTTGTGGTCGATGATGCCATCGTGATCAGACCAATGATGTATCTGGCGCTATCTTATGACCACCGGATCATTGACGGCCGTGAGGCGGTTTCATTTCTCGCCCGGGTTAAGGATCTGGTTGAGGATCCACGGCGTCTGTTGATTGGTGTTTAAAGGTTCCGATAATCCTGATCACGGGATGTTAGTTAAGGATAGATAATGACCGATAGTAATTTCGATCTGATTGTAATCGGCGCTGGACCAGGTGGCTATGTGGCATCCATTCGTGCCGCCCAGCTGGGCATGAATGTCGCCTGTATCGACCGGCGAGAAACGCTTGGTGGCACCTGTCTGAATGTTGGTTGTATTCCGTCAAAAGCGTTGCTGAACGCGTCAGAACATTATGCCAATGCGGCAGGTGATACGCTGGCTAATCTGGGTATTACGACGGGTGCTGTAAAACTTGATCTGGCTCAGATGATGGCATCAAAAGACAAGATTGTCGGCGATCTGACATCAGGCATCGATTTTCTGTTCAAGAAGAACAAGGTCACACGCCTTGTGGGTACGGCCCGCATTGATGGTGCTGGTGCGGTTACGATTACCTCGGGCAAGGATAAAGGTGCCTATAAAGCCGAGAATATTCTGATCGCGTCAGGTAGTCACCCTTCAAGCTTGCCCGGAATCGATATTGATGAAGACCGTATTGTCAGCTCGACAGGGGCTTTGGCGCTTGCCAAGGTGCCAAAGAAACTGGTTGTGATTGGGGCGGGTTATATCGGGCTGGAACTTGGCACCGTATGGGCGCGCTTGGGTGCCGAGGTTGAGGTGATCGAATTTCTGCCGCGTATCCTGCCAGGCATGGATTCGGAAATTGCCAAAAAATTCATGACCATTGCCAAAAAGCAAGGTCTGTCATTCAAGCTGAAAACGGCGGTAAAATCGGCCAAAGCCAGCAAGACTGGCGTGAGTTTGACGGTCGAACCTGCTGGTGGTGGTGATGCGGAAACAATCAAGGCTGATATCGCGCTGGTTTCTGTTGGACGCCATCCGGCGATTGACGGGCTTGGCGTTGATAAGATCAAGCTGGCGTTAAGCGAACGTGGCCGAATCAAAGTCGACGCCCGTTTTGAAACCAATATTGAAGGCATCTTTGCCATAGGTGACGTGATTGATGGGCCCATGCTGGCGCATAAAGCCGAAGAAGATGGTGTTGCCGCGGTTGAAATGATGGCTGGTAAGGCCGGGCATGTTGATTATGATCTGGTGCCAGGCATTGTCTATACGGCACCTGAAATCGCCACGCTTGGCAAAAGCGAAGATATGCTGAAAGAGGCTGGCATTGCCTATAAGGTTGGCAGTTTTCCATTTTCGGCCAATAGCCGTGCCCGCGCACAAGGGCATAGTGAGGGCTTTGTAAAGATTCTGGCGGATGCCGAAACGGATCGCGTTCTTGGCGTACATATTATCGGCCATGAGGCTGGTACGGTTATCCATGAATGCGCAACGGCAATGGCGTTCGGGGCATCATCCGAAGATATTGCCCGTACCTGTCATGGGCATCCGACGCTTAATGAAGCGGTCAAGGAAGCGGCACTGGCGGTTGATGGCCGCGCGATACATATGTAGTTCTGGCTATGCAAAGACCGGTTTTGATCTAGCGCAATTTGGCGCGTGGATGTGTTTCCTGATGCACTTTGACAAGATGCGCTTCATCAACATGCGTATAGAGTTGCGTTGTTGCCAAGCTGACATGGCCTAGTAACTGTTGTATGGCGCGTAAATCCCCTCCATTACCCAGCAGATGCGTCGCAAAGGCATGCCGCAAAGCGTGCGGCGTTACATGCGCTGGCAGATCAAGTTCGACCCGAAGCGATTCGACAAGTCGCTGTACCGCACGCGCGCCTAATGCGCCGCCGCGGCTGCTGACGAATAAGGGTTTGTCACTATCAAGGGCCAGGGGACACAGATCAATATATTCGTCCACCGCTTGGGCAGCGGCACGCAAAACCGGCACATCACGCATTTTGTTGCCTTTACCCATAATAGATAGCCAGTCGCCAAGTGGCGCGTCCTGACGCCGTAGGGATAATGCTTCGGAAATCCGCAAGCCGGCACCATAAAGCAGCATAAGCACGGCAAAATCACGCGCCTTGATCCAGTCATCGCCCCGACGCGCAAAAATCGCGGCAAGAAGTGCCTGTGCATCATCAACCGACAGGGATTTGGGCACGGTGCGTGGCGGGCGTGGCGCCCGAAGCCAGCTTAAGTCCGGCACATCAAGCAAATTCTGGCGGCTGGCAAAGCGCAAGAAGCTACGCAAGGCAGAGACGCGGCGGGCGATTGTCGTACGTGCCAGATCACGACCAGACATGCTGGCAATCCAACCCCGAAAAACGGTTCTGTTTGGACTGCTGGTCAATTTGTCGGGTTGAGTAGCAAGATAGCTTGTATAATCATCAAGGTCGGTTTCATAGGCGTCGATGGTATTGCGCCCATAGCGTTTTTCTTCGGCCAGCCATGCCAGCCATGCGGCACGATGCGCCGGCGTAATCATGAGCGATTGATCTCATATTCAAGCCGTGCTGCCATGGTCACTGCCAGCATTTCGGCCAGTAATATCAGCAGGTCAGTGCCCAGATTGGGCTGGAAACTGGTTTCGGTCTTGCCGCCAAGTGCCAGTACACAGCGTGACATGGGTTCGGCAAGTTGATCTGGAAGCCGGATAATCGCAACCGATGGCGCGCTCAGCTTTAAACCGGATTTTGCGGCTTCGCTAGGGTGGCCTAGAAACAATGATTGCCCTTCGAGGGCATCATTAATCACCTTGGCAGGCATAACGACGATATCGCTTTGCCTAGCAAATTGCAGCACGCTTTCACGCTCGATGAATAGACGACAAAACCGCAGATCAAAGATCGTCGGAAATTCCTGGGTGATGGCTTCGCACATGCCAGCGATGTCGGTGCTGGCCAGCAAAGCCAGCGTGGCGTGATGAAGACGCTGCCAATTGACCATATTTTCCGAGGCCACATGAAGCAAAGATTCATTCGCCTTGGACAGTCTTTGCGCTTCTTTGCGTGCCCGTGCGGCAATCGCTGGCGTTAAATCAACAATATTGACGCGATCCGGATCACCCGCATCAGCTTTCAGTGCAGACGCATGCTTATCCAGAAAATCCGGATTTTCGCTGAGAAAGCGTAAAACATCTTCGGCGGTGGGTTGATATCCGGATGAATCAGAAGGCATTATTTATACCCATATCTAGAGAATTGACTGACCTGTTCCCGCCCAGTCCGCCATGAACGCATCAAGCCCCTTGTCGGTAAGCGGGTGTTTATATAAAGCCCCCAGAATTTTTGGCGGGATCGTAACGACATCAGCACCCAATAAGGCGGCGTCAACCACATGCTGGGTGCTCCGCACCGAGGCCACAAGCACTTCGGTCTGCATATCGTAATTATTATAGATCGTGCAGATTTCCTCAATCAGCCCCATTCCATCAGCGCCCAGATCGTCAAGCCGTCCAACAAAAGGCGAAATAAAGGCAGCGCCTGCCTTGGCGGCAAGCAATGCCTGTCCGGGTGTGAAGCATAAGGTGACATTGACCTTGGTGCCAGCGTCGGCCAAAGCGCGACAGGTCATCAGGCCCGCTTCGGTAAGCGGTACCTTGACCGCGACATTCTTGGCAATAGCGGCCAGTTTCCGGCCTTCGGCCAGCATCGTGTCATGATCGGTGGCGGCGACTTCGGCGCTTACTGGTCCGTCGGTCATCTCACAGATTTCGGCAATGGTTTCGATGATATTGCGGCCAGATTTGGCAATCAACGACGGGTTGGTTGTGACACCATCAACAAAACCGGTTTTTATATAGGTTGCGATTTCCGCAACATCAGCGCTATCGAGAAAAATTTTCATCTGGTTTACCTTAAATACAATGAAAGCCTATCGCGATTTAGCTCTTGCGATTTGGCTGTTGTGACCGCAGTTTATCCCAAGGAAGGTTGCAAATCTATAACCATGATAAGCCTATGTTGAAAAGCCCCCATAATAGTGCAGACAAGAAGCGCCAGACGACTTGTATTTTGACATCGGAAACGGTGTCGGTTGCTGTTGCGGTGCCTATTGCTGGTGCCTATGACTATCTGCAGTCAAAGGGTACGCTGCAAGCAGCAGTTGCAGGTCAATCAGCGGCTGGAATTAGCCGTGGTACAATTGTGACAGTGCCTTTTGGTGGCCGGCTTGTGACAGGCATTGTCATGGGCGCAGGTGCTGGTGGCGTGGCACCGGAAAAATTGAAAGCCATTCATGCGGTGGCGCCACTTCCGACACTGAATGAGGCGTTTATCAGCTTTATAGAACGGGTTGCGGCGTGGACATTGGCACCTATCGGCGCGGTTGCAAAGATGGTGCTGAGTCAGCCACAAGCCTTACAAAGGCCGCCACAAACCACCCTGTTCACCCCCGCCAAGATCATGCCGGATGGAGTCCGTATCACCCCAGCGCGCCAGCAGGTGCTTGATGTGCTTGGCGATGCCGGGGCGATGACTGCTGCCGAACTGGCGCGCATCGCCAATGTAGGTAGCGGCGTGATCAGCGCGATGGCCAAAGCGGATATGCTGACTGCTATGCAGGTTTCGGCTGATCGCCCGCCACCGCCGCCGCAGACAGATCGCCCTAGTCTGACATTAACCGGTGAACAGCAAGCCGCCGCCGATATCATGGTGGCGGCCTGTGGCACGGGGTTTCACCCGTTTCTGCTTGATGGGGTCACTGGATCTGGCAAAACAGAAGTCTATTTCGAAGCGGTTAAAGCGGTACTTGATGCGGGCAAGCAGGTTCTCATTCTATTGCCGGAAATTGCCTTATCAAGCGGCTGGCGCTCACGGTTTGCGCGCCGGTTTGGCGTGGCGCCAGTCGAATGGCATTCGGATATTGGTAATAGCCAGAAACGCAAGGCATGGCGCTATGTGTTATCGGGCGAGGCGAAGCTGGTTGTTGGCGCGCGTTCGGCGCTGTTTCTGCCATTTTCCAATCTGGGCCTGATTATCGTCGATGAAGAACATGAACATGCCTATAAACAGGAAGATCAGACAATCTATCAGGCACGCGATATGGCTGTGGTGCGTGCGCATATTCAAAAATGCCCGATTATTCTGGCTTCGGCGACACCATCGCTGGAAAGTTGGGTGAATGCTGGCAAAACAGGTGAAACGCCGCGTTATCAGCATATTGGCTTGCCCAACCGGATCAAGGGAGCCGCCCTGCCAGCGATGAGCGCGATTGATTTACGCCAGACGCCGCCTGAGCGTGGTCGCTGGCTGGCACCACCGCTGGTCGAGGCGATTGCCACACGATTGGCGGCAGGCGAACAATCATTGCTGTTTTTGAACCGGCGTGGCTATGCCCCGCTAACCTTATGTGGCAGCTGCGGGCATAAATTAGTTTGTCCGAATTGTGATAGCTGGATGGTCGCGCATAAACTATCAGGCCAACTTCGGTGTCATCATTGTGGGCATCAGACCCGGCCAAGCAATCACTGTTCAGCCTGTGGTCAGGACGATACGATGCAGGCGTGCGGCCCCGGTGTCGAACGGCTTGCCGAGGAGGTGTTATGGCGGTTTCCCGATGCCCGTTTTGCCGTGCTATCAAGTGATACGGTCGGCACACCAAAGGCCGCGGACGCGTTTATCCAGTCGGTTATTGAGGGGGATGTCGATATTATCATTGGCACGCAAATGGTTGCCAAAGGGCATCATTTCCCCAATTTGACGCTGGTTGGTGTTGTTGATGCCGATCTGGGTCTGGCTGGCGGTGATCTGCGCGCTGCCGAACGAACGTTCCAGATGTTATCACAAGTGGCAGGCCGTGCTGGCCGCGAATCGCGCCCTGGCGAAGCAATGCTGCAGACGCTCGATCCCGAAAATCAGGTGCTTACCTGTTTGCTTGAGGGCAAGCGCGATGCGTTTCTGGCAATGGAGGCGCATGCGCGATCTTTGGCTGGCATGCCACCTTTCGGGCAGCTAGCGGCGCTGATTCTGTCGTCACATGATGAAAAACGGCTTCATGCGACGTTACGTCGCCTCGATCAGTCCAGACCGCATTTTACCGGTGTTGATATTTTTGGCCCGGCCATTGCCCCCATAGGGTTCCTGAAAGGGCGGCATCGGGGGCGGTTATTGATCCGCACCGATAGATCGGTTGATATTCAAGGAATTCTTCGCGATTGGCTGGCTGATTTTAAGCCAGATTCGGGAGTAAAACTGCACATTGATATTGATCCCTATAATTTTCTGTAAATGCGTTTTTGAAGCGATCGCGGTTTCTGGCCATGTGGTTTCTGTTTTGACGCATTTTTAGGCCGTTGAATGCTTGCGTTTCGGCTAGGGCTATGATAGCACCCAAGGCGTCGTCAAAAGTTGGTCGGGATGCCCCAACCGGCTGTAGGCACCAAAAGTTGTTCGTATCTTATCAGGATGAGGGTAAGTCTTTGAGTTTAGGCGCAACAGGTCTTGCAGGTCGTTACGCTGGTGCGCTTTATGCACTGGCAGATGATACCGGTAATTTAAATGAAATCGTGGCTGATCTAAATGATCTGGCCAAGCTTGTCGTTGAAAATGACGACATGAAAACGCTTATTTCATCGCCTGCCATTACCCGCAGTGAACAGCTGGCTGCTATCACCGCGGTTATGGAAAAGGCAGGTGCCAATGCGCTGACTATCAAATTCCTAAGTACGCTTGCCGAAAATGGCCGTCTCTATGTGCTTCCTGTAATTATTAGTGTGTTCCTTGATGAACATGCACGCCGCCAAGGTCAAATCTCGGCGGAGGTCGTTTCGGCTGTTGAACTTGATGCAAAGCGTAAGGCGAGTGTCGAAAAAGCAGTTGCCAGCCTGGCTGGTAGCGACAAATTATCGCTTTCAATGCGTGTTGATCCGTCCCTTATCGGGGGATTGGTTGTGCGGATTGGGTCTCAAATGATTGATACGTCAATCAAAACAAAACTTAGCAGGCTAGAAACAGCCATGAAGGGTGTAGCGTGATGGATATTCGTGCGGCTGAAATTTCAGCGATCCTCAAAGATCAAATTGCCAATTTCGGAAGTGAAGCCGAAGTTGCCGAAGTCGGCCGTGTGCTGTCAGTCGGAGACGGTATTGCCCGTGCGCATGGACTTGATGAGGTTCAGGCCGGTGAGATGGTCGAATTCGAAAGTGGTGTTAAAGGTATGGCACTTAACCTCGAATCGGACAATGTTGGTATTGTTATCTTTGGTGAGGACCGTTCCATTCGTGAAGGCGACGTCGTGCGCCGAACAGCGTCGATTGTAGATACGCCAACCGGACACGGTTTGCTTGGTCGTGTTGTCGATGCCCTTGGTAATCCGATTGATGGCAAAGGCCCATTGAAAGATGTCAAGCGTAGCCGCGTTGAGGTAAAAGCCCCCGGCATTATGCCGCGCCAGTCTGTGCATGAGCCTATGCAAACCGGTCTGAAAGCGATCGATAGCCTGATTCCTGTTGGTCGTGGCCAGCGCGAGCTGATTATTGGTGACCGTCAGACAGGTAAAACCGCAATCGCGATTGACGCCTTCATCAATCAGAAGTCAGTCAATGAAGCGGCTGGCAAAGATGACTCGAAGAAGCTGTTCTGTATCTATGTTGCTGTTGGCCAGAAGCGCTCAACCGTTGCGCAGATCGTGCGTTCGCTCGAAGAGCAAGGTGCGTTGGACTATACAATCGTTGTGGCTGCTACCGCGTCGGATCCGGCACCAATGCAGTTCCTTGCGCCTTATACAGCTTGTGCCATGGGTGAATATTTCCGTGATAACGGCATGCATGCCCTGGTTGTTTATGACGATTTGTCAAAGCAGGCGGTTGCCTATCGCCAGATGAGTTTGTTGCTTCGTCGCCCACCAGGACGTGAAGCCTATCCGGGTGACGTTTTCTATCTGCACTCACGTTTGCTTGAGCGTTCAGCCAAGCTGAATGAAAAGAACGGTTCAGGTTCACTGACAGCTTTGCCGGTCATTGAAACCCAGGCTGGTGACGTGTCTGCCTATATCCCTACCAATGTGATTTCGATCACGGATGGTCAGATTTTCCTTGAGACTGAATTGTTCTATAAGGGTATTCGTCCGGCTGTGAACGTTGGCCTGTCAGTTAGTCGTGTGGGTTCTGCCGCGCAGATCAAGGCGATGAAGCAGGTTGCCGGTTCGATCAAGCTTGAATTGGCGCAGTATCGTGAAATGGCCGCTTTTGCGCAGTTTGCTTCGGATATGGACGCTTCAACACGCGCTTTGCTTGCGCGTGGTGCCCGTCTGACCGAGCTTTTGAAGCAACCGCAATATAGCCCAATGCAGATTGAAGAACAGGTTGCTGTTATCTTTGCCGGTGTGAAAGGTTATCTGGATTCAATCGAGGTTTCTGATATCGGCCGCTTTGAAGCAGGTCTGCTTGACCATCTTCGCAGCACCGCATCAGATGTATTGAAAACCATTCAGCAAGAGCAAAAGCTATCTGACGACACCGAAGCCAAATTGGCGGCGGCAATCGAAGCCTTTCAGAAAAGCTTTTCATAAGCGTCGAACCTGAGACCCGAACGTAATACCCGTTGAGGGGGAGTTTAGCCGATGGCATCATTACAGGATCTGAAGACGCGAATCAAAAGTGTCAAGTCCACGCAAAAAATCACTGCCGCCATGAAAATGGTGGCGGCGGCGAAATTACGTCGGGCACAGGAATCTGCCGAAGCTGGACGTCCCTATGCGACACGTATGGGGCAGGTGATATCAAGTCTGGCGGCAAAAGCGAATAAGGAATCTGCGCCCGAATTGCTGGTTGGCAATGGAAAAGATCAGGTTCATCTGTTGGTTGTGATGTCTGCTGACCGTGGTCTTTGTGGCGGTTTTAATGGTTCGATCACACGGGCAACGCGTAATGAAGTCGCCCGACTTCGCAGTGAAAACAAGACCGTCAAATTATTTATGGTCGGCCGTAAATCTGCCGATGCTTTGCGTCGTGAACTTGGTGACATCTATATGGCGTCACTTGAAGGCATTCAGGGCACATCAGTGTCCTATGGTGACGCTGATTCAATCGGCCAGACCATCCGTGACGGATTTGAAGCTGGTGAATTTGACGTTTGTTCGATCATCTATAACAAGTTCAAAAGCGTGATCGCCCAAGAAGTTACGCATACACAGCTTATTCCAGCGCAGATCGACATGACCGAAGAAAGTGACACGCTGAGTGTCAGCTATGAATATGAGCCGGAAGAAGAAGAGCTTCTGAATGCGTTGCTTCCGCGTGGTATCTCTACGCAAATCTACAGCTCGTTGCTTGAATCATCAGCGTCCGAACTGGCCGCACGTATGACGGCAATGGATAACGCAACACGTAATGCTGGCGATCTGATTGACCGGCTTACATTGATTTATAACCGCACACGACAGGCGACGATCACCAAAGAACTGATCGAGATCATCTCGGGTGCTGAAGCTGTTTAAGCAGCTTTGTGAATATAGTGTGAAGACGCGTAACATATTTTGATTAGGAACAACCCGGTCGGGTAATGATGCCCAGATACGGATTTAGCCCGGAGTAACATAACCATGGCAACAAAATCAGTTGGTAAAGTCAGTCAGGTAATCGGCGCGGTCGTCGATGTGGTATTTGATGGTAGTCTGCCCGCAATCCAGAACGCGCTTGAGGTCGATAATAACGGCCAGCGCCTTGTTCTTGAGGTCGCACAGCATCTTGGCGAATCATCAGTCAGAACCATCGCGATGGACGCGACCGAAGGTTTGGTTCGTGGGGCCGCGGCAACCGATACAGGTGCCCCGATCACAGTGCCAGTTGGTCCGGAAACATTGGGACGTATTCTGAATGTTATTGGTGAGCCAGTTGACGAAGGCAAACCAGTTAAAGCAAAAAAATATTATCCAATTCACCGCGCTGCGCCGGATTATGTTGACCAGTCAACCGAAGCCGAAATTCTGGTTACCGGCATCAAGGTTGTTGATCTGCTCGCGCCTTATGCAAAGGGTGGTAAAATTGGTCTGTTCGGTGGTGCCGGTGTTGGTAAAACCGTCCTGATTATGGAATTGATCAATAACGTTGCGAAAGCACATGGCGGTTATTCAGTGTTTGCCGGTGTTGGCGAGCGCACACGTGAAGGAAATGACCTGTATCACGAGATGGTGGAATCAGGTGTTATCATGCCAGATGGCGAAGGCTCTAAAGCGGCGCTTGTTTATGGTCAAATGAATGAACCTCCAGGGGCGCGTTCTCGTGTGGCGCTGACAGGCCTGACATTGGCCGAATATTTCCGTGATGAAGAAGGCCAAGACGTGCTGTTCTTCGTTGATAATATTTTCCGTTTTACCCAGGCTGGTTCGGAGGTGTCTGCGCTACTTGGACGTATCCCATCGGCGGTGGGTTATCAGCCAACTTTGGCAACCGATATGGGAGCTTTGCAGGAGCGGATCACTACCACAAATAAAGGGTCGATCACTTCGGTTCAGGCGATTTATGTCCCTGCTGATGACCTGACTGACCCGGCACCTGCGGCGTCGTTCGCGCACCTTGATGCGACAACGGTTCTGTCACGTCAGATTGCCGAGCTTGGTATTTACCCTGCGGTTGACCCGCTTGATTCATCATCACGTATGCTGGATCCGCGGATTGTGGGTGATCATCACTATAGCATTGCCCGCCAGGTGCAAGAGGTGCTGCAGCAGTATAAGTCGCTACAGGACATCATCGCTATTCTGGGTATGGATGAATTGTCAGAAGAAGATAAGCTAACAGTTTATCGTGCGCGTAAAATCCAGCGCTTTCTGTCACAGCCATTCCACGTTGCCGAAGTCTTTACGGGTGCGCCAGGTAAATTGGTTAGCCTTGAAGATACGATCAGTGGCTTTGAAGGTATCATCAATGGTGATTACGATCATCTGCCAGAAGCTGCTTTCTATCTGGTTGGCACCATCGAAGAAGCCATCGAAAAAGGCAAGAAGCTGGCACAGGAAGCTGCCTAAATCAGGCATCATTTTGACCCTGTCATAAAGGAAACAGCGTTATGGCTGAGACAACACATCTAGAGCTGGTCACACCGGCGAAAATCATGGTGCAGATGGCAGCCGAAATGGTTGTTGCACCTGGATCAGAAGGCCTGTTTGGTGCCATGCCACGGCATGCACCAATGCTGGCCAATCTTGATCGAGGTGTTGTTGAAGTGCATGAAGGTGGCAAAATCATCAATCGCTATATGATTGATGGCGGCCTTGCTGATGTGTCTGGCGAAAGCGTGACGATTCTGGCCGAACGTGCCGAGGATCTTGATACTGCTGATGCAGCAAGGCTCAAGGAACGCGCCGCAAGCGCGCCTGAAGCAGAAGCTGATTTCCTGAATGCGGTGATTGCCGCGCTGTAAAGCTGTGGATACTGACGATTCAAAAAGGGCGCTATTGAGCGCCCTTTTGTGCATATAGTGCCAAACCAGATTAGGTCAGATCACCAAATTCAACCAAGATGCGTTCATATACCCCGCGTTTGAAGGGGACAGCCAGATCGATCAGTTCGGCCGCAGGCAGCCACCGCCATTCGCAGAATTCGGGTTCGGCTGTGGCAATATTGATATCAGCGTCACTGCCAGTAAAGCGCATCGCCATCCATTTCTGTTTCTGCCCTTTATATTTGCCTTGCCATAGGCGGTTCGCCAGTGGCAACGGAATATCATAATTCAGCCATTCGCTATGTTCTTTGATAAGTTCAGCGTCATTGGTACCGATCTCTTCACACATTTCACGCATGCAGGCGGCAATCGGTGTTTCGCCCGGGTCAATGCCGCCTTGGGGCATTTGCCAGGCTTCAGCACGGCTGTCAATGCGGCGTCCAGCAAAAACCTGACCATGTGGGTTAAGCAGGAAGATACCCACGCAGGGGCGATAAGGACGGTCATCATAGGCAGTTGTGATCTGGCTCATGAATTTGGCCTTAATACCGAGAAGGCGGATACACCCCGAATCAGATCAAGTGCACGGGCAAGCTGATAGTCGATTTCGTCCTGTTTGAACTTTTGCTCTGGCTGTGAGTCGGATGCGTCGGCTTCGTCATCTTCCTTACTATCTAACGCGCCTTTGAGATTTTCCTCGCGGGTGATGCCGCCTTCAAGCGTTTCAATCCGTGCCATGAGCACCTCGATATCAGGTTCGATGCCCTTGGCCTGAATCGAAATACCCGACGGTGTGTAATAGCGTGCTGTGGTCAGGCGCATGGCAGCGGTATTCGATACCGGAATTACCGATTGCACCGAGCCTTTACCAAATGAACGGGTGCCAAGAAGCAAGGCACGTTTGTGATCCTTTAGCGCGCCAGCAACAATCTCGGATGCCGAAGCCGATCCCGAATTAATGAGCACAACCATTGGCAGACCACGGGCGATATCACCTGAGGTGGCATAAACGCGGTTGCCCTTTTCGGGATCGCGGCCCCGTGTTGACACGATTTCCCCTTTTTCCAGAAAGGCATCGCTGACTGAAATAGCCTGATCCAGCAAACCACCAGGATTATTCCGAAGATCCAGAATCACACCTTTGAGGTTCCCGTCTTGCTGTTTGAACATATCATCAATGGCATCAATCAGGCCGGGGGTTGTCTGTTCGGAAAATGTGGTCAGGCGTACATAACCTATGCCATCAAAGATTTCATAACGCACCGATTTGATTTTGATTGAATCACGGATTAGCGACACATCGAACGGCTCGTCCTGAGCGCGTTGAACCTTGACTGTTACTTTAGACCCGATTTTGCCACGTAGCCGATCCACCGCATCGGATAGCGACATGCCAATAATCGATTCATCATCAACAGCAATGATATAATCTTCTGGCTGGATGCCCGCTTTGGCCGCAGGGGTGTCATCAATTGGTGACACGACTTTAACCATGCCGTTTTCCATAGTGATTTCGATGCCAAGGCCACCAAAACGGCCTTGCGTCTGCACCTTCATGGCGTTGAAATTATCAGCGTTCAGATAGGAAGAATGTGGGTCTAATGAGGTCAGCATGCCTTTGATAGCCGCTTCGATTAGATCGGTATCGTCCACCTCATCAACATAGCTCTCGCGCACGCGCTGGAAAATATCACCAAAAAGGCCAAGTTGTTGATAAACAGAATCATTCTTGTCAGCCCGCGCGGCGCTGAGCAGAGATACACCAAGGCCACCCGCGGCCATGACACCACAGATAAGCAGAATATACAGAAATCGGTGCTTTTTCTGGGTGCCAAAATTAGCGCGGCCAAAACTTGATCGTCCAGATCCTGCAGAATCAGAAAATAAAGGTCTTTGCATTATGCAAGCACTCCTAACCTATCGGTAAACAGCTCATTGGCCATAATGGCTGTATTTGTTATGCGTATATCGTGCCAGTCTGGCTCAGGCTATGCAAGCACAGCCACCTTTTAACGCATGCAATTATTTAGTAACAGAATAATATTAAGGTCGAAGCAAGGAATTCCCCGTCATCGCAGACGGCTGGGTAATACCCAGCATGGCCAGCAGACTAGGTGCCAGGTCTGCCAGCCGCCCATCTACCAGATTGGTGTCACTATCGCCATTTACAAGGATCAGCGGCACAAGATTCGTTGTGTGTGCTGTATGTGGTGAATTGGCTTCATCATCCCACATGATTTCACAATTGCCATGATCGGCGGTGACCAGCATTTGACCATGTTGTGCCCTAACCGCCTCGGCAAGTTTGCCTACACATTCATCGACGGTTTCAACCGCCTGAATGGCAGCGGCAAGATCACCTGTATGGCCAACCATATCCGGATTGGCAAAGTTGATGATAAGCAGATCATGCGCCTGTGTGCTCAAACTGTTCAAAGCTGTTTGCAGAACGCCTTCGGCGCTCATCTCAGGCTGCATATCATAGGTTGGAACGCTGGGTGATTGCACCATCTGGCGGTCTTCTTGCGGCAGGATGGTTTCTTTACCGCCATTAAAGAAAAAGGTCACATGCGGATATTTTTCAGTTTCGGCAAGGCGAAGCTGGCGCAAGCCAGCGGCGGCTACAACGGTGCCAAGCGTATCGTTAAGTTCGGTTGCCGGAAATAATGTGTCTACAAATTCATCAAGAGGTTCGGAATAGGATGACATGCCAATGGCCGATGCGATCATCGGAGGTCTGGCCGGAAAGTTGACAGTATCCGGTCTGAAAAAGGCATCAAGGATTTGGCGCGCACGATCAGTACGAAAATTCATCATGACAATGCCGTCACCATCATTCATGCCCGCATAGTCATCAATAACCGTCGCCGCAATAAATTCATCACTTTCGCCGCGATCATAGGCCTGTCTGATGGCGGCCATACTATCTGACGCCGGCGCATCGGCGCTCTGGCCATGGATTATGGCATTGAAAGCGGCCTCGGTGCGAGACCAGCGGTGATCGCGATCCATCGCATAATACCGGCCTATGACACTGGCCATGGTGACAGTGTCGGGCAGTTGTTCAAGAAAGGCCGGCATCGTATTGATCGCGGCCTTTGGTAGCACATCACGTCCATCGGTAAAGGCATGAACCGCGACTTTGACGCCGCGTGCGGCTAAGGCGTGGATAACGCACAGCGTATGGTCTTCATGCGCATGCACCCCGCCATCCGAAAGTAGCCCCATGATATGCGCGGTGCCGTCGGTTGCAATCAGCTGGTCGGCCAGTGCCATTAATTTGGGGTGGACGGCGAGTGATCCATCGGCTACGGCCGCACTGATACGGGGTAGGGTTTGCATGACAACACGCCCCGCACCAATATTCATATGCCCAACTTCCGAATTGCCAACCTGCCCATCGGGTAAGCCAACATCTATGCCCGAAGCTGCCACAAAGCTGTGTGGGCATGTGGACATAAGCTGATCAAAGACAGGAGTTTCGGCAAGCGCGACCGCATTATGCGATGGCTCAGGCCGATGCCCCCATCCATCCATGATGCATAGAACAACAGGGCTGTTATTTCCGTGATTTTCAGTCATAGAATTTTATAATCCTCTGATTGACTAAAGTATAGGCAGAAGCCATCAAATCTATGTGATCACCTCAACTTGGACGGTGATAAGGATGTCCACTCAAAATAGCTGTGGCGCGGTATAATTGTTCAGCAACCATCGCCCGAAACAGCATATGTGGCCAGATCGCTCGCCCAAAAGACAATGTTTTGTCAGCACGGGCCAATACAGCCGCACCATGGCCATCGGCACCACCAATGGCAAAACAGGCGCGTGAACGCCCTTCATCCTGCCAAAGTGATAAAAGATTCGCCAGTTCTTCGGATGAACAGTCGCGTCCCTTCGGATCAAAGGCCACAAGCGCCGCATCGGATGGTACATGTTTTAAAATACGGGCAGCTTCATCATCGCAACGCGCGGTGCCAGCTGGTAATTTTGAGTCGATCTCGCTGAGCTCGCCGCCAGCTGGTAGTCGGGCTAGCCATGCGCTGGTCAATGTGGCTTCTGGTGAAGTCCGGCCTTTGCCAACGGCAATAATATGCAACCGCATGATATATCCTGATCCTGATCAAGCAGGTGGGTTAGGCGTCGGCAGTTATGCGGACAATTTCTTCAACCCCGCCATCAGCCCACATACGCTCGATACCATAGAATTCGCGCACTTCGGGTCGGAACAGATGCACGATGACGTCATTGGCATCAAGCAAAACCCAGTCCGCCTGACGCATACCTTCAAGGCCGATGATATCAACATAGTTCTGTTTCAGTTTAAACTGCAGATGCTCAGCCATTGCCGCAACCTGTCGCGATGATGATCCGCTGGCCACGACCATGAAATCTGCCATGGCAGATTTACCTGCCAACGGGATGGTCTGAATATCAATAGCTTTGTCGTCGTTGAGGGAATCGGTAATGAGATTTAACACCTGATCGGCGTCTAATGAATGTTGCGCTTTAGAAATAGTATCTCTCCGTTATGACGTGCAAATTATATTATCTGGAATCCAGAGATTCATTATCCTCAGATATCATTGTACTACGTGGTTGATATTTGATCTAGTTTAATTAATGGCTAGCCGCCCAATGGGTATAGGCGCGATGACGGCACGCAGAGCCGTTGCCGAAGCCTTGTGCCGCTTACCTGCAATAAAGCACCAGCTAGCCCTGGCAAGGCGGCGTTGCGCCAATAGACCTGCCATGCGCGCTGGTTGTAGCCGTTGGGCTGGCAATTTGCGTCCAGCACTGATCGCCTGATAGGAAAAGCCCGGGCGGTCAATCACGGCCATGGGCATGAGTCTGCTGATCTCGCGGTAACGATACCAGGCGCTGAATTGTACCATATTATCGGCACCCATGATCCAAATAAACTGCGCATGTGGACAGGTTTGTTTTAACCATTTCAATGTATTATACGTAAGATGATCTGGCCGTTGTTCTTCTGGACTCAACACTTTGATCTGTGGATGATGTGCGGTGACTGTGCGGGCAAAATCACGCCTATGCGCCAGTGTCATCATCACATGACGATCTTTAAGTGGGTTTTGCGGTGTCACCAGCCACCATATCTGATCAAGACCAAGCGTGCGCAAGGCCAGCATGCTCATATGCAGATGGCCAGCATGCGCCGGATTGAATGAGCCGCCTAAAAGCCCTATTTTCAACCGTGTTTTGCTGTGAAAAATGGCCGGTAAGGGTGCTTTTGGAACTTCACGGACGTGTGTTGCCATGACCACGTACAATATATTTAAAGCTGGTAAGTTGCGCCGCGCCAACTGGGCCTCGTGCATGAAGACGCCCCGTGGCAATGCCAATTTCGGCACCCATGCCGAACTCACCACCATCGGCAAATTGGGTTGACGCATTCACCATCACGATCGCGCTATCGACACGCGCAAGAAAATGCTCGGCAGTGTCTGCATTTCCGGTGACAATGCTTTCGGTATGACCAGACCCATAGGTGCCAATATGAGCAATCGCGTCATCAACCGAATCGACAATTTTGACCGACAGGATGCTGTCCAGATATTCGGTGCGCCAGTCGGCTTCGGTGGCTTTGGTCATAGTGTCAACCAGATCACAAGATAATGCGTCACCGCGTAAGGCGCATCCGGCGTCGGTTAAGGCCGTGGCTATGCTGGGTAACATGCGGGTCGCAACATCACGGTGGATGAGCAGGGTTTCTGCCGCCCCGCATATGCCTGTTCGCCGCATTTTGGCATTGACGATGATCTGCTGTGCCATATCAAAATCAGCGTCAGCATCGACATAGACATGGCATATGCCTTCAAGATGCGCAAAGACGGGAACGCGCGCTTCGGATTGCACGCGCTCGACAAGCGAACGTCCCCCGCGTGGAATAATGACATCTATTTCACCTGCCGCGGCCAGCATCGCACCCACAATCGCACGATCAGCAGACGGTATCATCTGTACATTTGCGGCTGGCAGACCGGCACTTTCCAGCCCTTGAACCATCAGGCCAGCCAGCATGCTAGAGGTGAAATAGCTATCCGAACCACCCCGCAAAATGGCTGCATTGCCTGAAATCAGGCATAAAGCAGCAGCATCGACGGTTACATTAGGCCGTGATTCATAGATGATGCCGATAATGCCAAGTGGTGTAGCGACGCGTGCAATATCAAGCCCGTTTGGCTGTTGCCAGCGCGCCAGTTCACGCCCGATTGGATCATCAAGCGCGGCAATGGATTCGAGCCCGGCGGCCATCGCCTCGACGCGTTCGGCATTCATCGTCAACCGGTCGATAAAGGCAGCACTTATACTGTTTTCAGATGCCTTTTCAACATCTTTGCTGTTGGTTGTGATGATCGCGTCAGCATGTGCGCGGATCAATTCGGCGCTTTTCAGCAAGGCCGAACGGCGCGCATCATACGGGCTTTGGCCAAGCGTTTTTTGGGCGCGCCGAGCCGCTGTTACCAAGTCAGAGACAAGGGCTTTCGGGCTATCAAAATTATGCGACTGTTCGGTCATTATCGCATCTCCTCATCAGATGCTACGCCATTGTCGTTCATCACGATATTGTCAGCATGAATCAATTCATCACGACCACGATAGCCGAGAAGGGCTTCGATTTCACTGCTTTTATGCCCCTTGATACGGTCGGCATCATTGGCCGAATATGCCGAAAGCCCATGTCCGATGACAATACCATCACGGCTTTCAACAGCGATCAGATCACCGCGTTCAAAATTACCACCAATCGTGGTAACACCAGCAGGCAATAGTGAACGTCCCTGCCGCAAAGCTGTTATCGCGCCATCATCAATGACGAGCTTGCCTTTTGGTGACAAGGCACCCGCTATCCATTTTTTGCGTGCGGTTGGTGGTGATGCTTCGGCGGTAAAGATCGTATTGCGGGCGCCCGCGTCGATCGCGGTCAATGGGCGTGGATCGCGGCCATTACAAATAATCATGCTGCATCCGGCAGATGTGGCGATTCGCGCCGCTTCAAGCTTTGTGACCATGCCGCCAGACGCATAGCTGGCATTTGCGGTGCCAGCCATGTTCATGATATCAGGCGTGATGCTAGAGACCATGGCAATATGTTCTGCATTTTTGTCGTCATGTGGATTGACTGTATAAAGTCCATCAACATCGGACAACAGAACCAGCATATCGGCACCAAGCATCGCCGCGACGCGCGCGGCAAGACGGTCATTATCACCAAAGCGAATTTCAGCTGTGGCAACCGTATCATTTTCATTTACTACAGGTACAGCACCTAGCGACAGAAGCGCGGTTATCGTTGCACGGGCATTCAGATGTCGGCGACGAGTTTCGGTATCATCGGGGGACAGCAGAATTTGTGCTGTTTGGATATTATGGGTAGCAAGCGCCGTCATCCACGCATGTGCCAGCGTCACCTGACCAGCGGCGGCGGCGGCCTGTTTTTCCTCTAGCTGAAGCGTTTTCTGGCTAATGCCCAGATTTAGGCTACCAAGCGCAATAGCGCCGCTTGAGACAACGATAACTGAGGCGCCAGATGATTTTAGCGCGGCAATATCTTCGGAAATACCAGCCAGCCATGTCTGATTGATGGCGTTATTCTTATCATCGACAAGCAAGGCAGACCCCACCTTGATGACAACAATTCTGGCAGCTTTTAAGGCATCGATCGCCGTTTGCATATCATCAGATGCCATCGTGCCATTTTCTAGGGCGACCATGGCTCTACCTCTTGAGGTTTATTTTCTTCAAATGTGGCCTCTTCGATAATGCCAATAAGCGCGCGTAACACAGAGGTAACGCCTTCGCCGCTCACCGATGATAAAGGCAGGACGGTGCCAGCACCTTCGGCGCGCAAGGCGTCAGCTAGGTCTTCGGCATAATCTGGTGGTGTCGCATCAAGTTTGGTCAGTCCGACAATCTCGGGCTTATCATTCAGGCCGCCACCATATTCTTTGAGTTCGCGGCGAAGAATTTTCCAAGCTTCGATAGGGTCATCAGCTGTGGCATCAACCAGATGCAACAGAACGCGACATCTTTCAACATGCCCTAAAAAGCGGTGACCAAGGCCAGCACCTTCATGCGCGCCTTCGATAAGACCGGGAATATCAGCCATGACAAATTCTTTGGCATCGACAGCCACAACACCCAGATTAGGATGTAATGTGGTGAAAGGATAATCAGCGATTTTGGGCTTGGCGGCAGATACAGCTGCCAGAAATGTCGATTTACCAGCATTCGGCAAGCCAAGCAAACCAGCATCAGCAATAAGTTTCAGGCGAAGCCAGACCCACATTTCCTGACCAGGTTCGCCAGGCTGGGATTTCCGCGGTGCCCGATTGGTCGAGGATTTGAAAAAGGCGTTGCCTTTGCCGCCTGACCCACCTGTGGCAAGCACGATTTCCTGACCTTCTTCGGTCAGATCGGCAAGCACCGTCTGTTGATCGTCAGACAGAATCTGGGTGCCAACAGGCAAACGCATGATCACCGAATCACCGGAGGCACCGCTGCGATCACGGCCAGCACCCGGACGACCGGATTCAGCTTTGAAATGCTGTTGATAGCGATAATCGATAAGCGTATTCAGCCCGTTTACGGCGCGCGCAATAATATCGCCGCCCCGGCCACCATTGCCGCCATCGGGCCCGCCAAAAGGCACATGCGCCTCACGCCGGAAACTGACTGACCCGGGGCCGCCATGACCGGAACGCGCATAGATTTTTGCTTGATCCAGAAACTTCATCTGTCTAACCCGGGTTTCATCATTCACCTATCACCACAATTTATGACATTATCACCATATCTGTGGACTGTTTTGCGCTTTCATCCTGAAATGTATCAAAAGACAACAGGCTTAAAAAGCAACAGGGGAATAACTGATCCGTCATCCCCCTGCTAAATTTTGTGGCTGCCCATAGGCCAGCCTGTATCTGCTGGCTAGGCTATTCGGCAGCCTCAGCCATCGGCATGATATTCACAAACATCTTGCCACCAGATTTTTCCTTGAAAGCAACTTTACCGTCAGTCAGGGCGAACAAAGTATGGTCTTTACCCATACCAACATTTTCCCCAGCATTCACCTTGGTGCCACGCTGGCGTACGATGATGTTACCAGCCAGAACTGACTCGCCACCAAATTTCTTTACACCCAATCTGCGGCCAGCGGAGTCACGACCGTTTCTGGAACTACCACCTGCTTTTTTATGTGCCATCTTATTAACCCTTATCTGCCATGCGATGAAAACCGCATCTATATATTGGTTGGTTTAAACGTTATTTCTTTTTAGCCGCTGCCTTTTTCGGTGCTGCTTTCTTTGGTGCGGCGGCCGATGCCTTTTTTGCGGCTGCCTTTTTCGGGGCCGCCTTCTTTGGTGCGGCTTCAGCCTTTGGTGCAGCCTCAGCTTTAGGCGCGGCAGCTTTCTTTGGCGCAGCAGCCTTTTTCGCCGCCACTTTTGGTGCGGCCAGCTTTTTCGCATCTTCGGCAATATCGTTGATTTTTAGCAAGGTCAGATCTTGACGGTGACCTTGGGTGCGACGATGATTCTTACGACGCTTGCGGCGGAAAATAATGATCTTAGGGCCACGGGTCTGGCGCATCACTGTTGCGCTTACACCGGCACCTTCAACGTTTGGCGTACCAACTGTCACTTTATCACCATCACCAAGCATGATGATGTTGTCCAGAACGACCTGATCACCTTCTTCGGCGGCAATGCGCTCAACAAGAATGGTGTCATCTTTTGCAACGCGGTACTGCTTGCCGCCTGTCTTCACCAATGCATACATGGCGATAATCCTTATCTATCTTCATCTATCTTCATTATCGGTCACAGCTTACAATGCCGAAGGTACCAAATCGAAGAAACCTAAAAAGTGTCATTGTTTTGCCGGATGTTTCACCCAGCACAATCAGACACGCTAGCGTACAATGCTGTTGGCTGTGATTTACGACCCGATCCCATTGCGTCGCGGAATATAGCCCGTCCCCCCCGAATGTCAAGCCTGCATTGGCATTCGGCGTGATAGAATATGGCAAAGTCAGCCGCGGCAGAGAATTAAACCGATCTTAATCGCATCGATTTACGTACCGAATCGCCATTTGCACTATTTTACCCCTGTTTTGGTGCCTTATCCACCCGGAAATAGCCGGTCACGCGCCGGATCATAGGGATTGGCACCCATTTCGAGATGCAGAGCATCACCTTCATAGGGGTGGGCGCGCACCACATCCTCATTCAGTTCAACACCAAGGCCGGGGGTTTTGGGCGGAATCACATAGCCATCGTCCCATTGAAGGGGGGTTTTTAGCAGATCAGCATGAAAGCCATCCATTTTCTTGATTGATTCCAGAATCAGGAAATTTGGTGAGCAGGTGGCCAGCTGGATATTGGCGGCCGCAACAACAGGCCCGCAATATAGATGGGGCGCAATCTGGACGTAATGTGTTTCGGCCATGGCGGCTATTTTCTTGGCTTCAAGAATACCGCCAACGCGTCCTAGATTAGGTTGCAGAATGGCCGCCGCGCCGCTTTGCAGAACCCGGGCAAATTCAAATTTACTGCATAGGCGTTCCCCCGTAGCAATGGGTACCGAGGTGCCAGTGGCTACCTTTGCCATTTCTTCTGGCATATCCGGCGGGGTTGGTTCTTCGAACCATAAAGGGTCATAGGGCTCAAGTTTTTTGGCAAGACGGATGGCGCCAGCGGCGGTAAATTGGCCATGCGTGCCAAACAGCATATCGGCTTTATTGCCAATCGCATCACGAATCAGACGGCAGAAAGTTGCACTACGTTCCAGCGCATCCAGATCAGGCATGCGCCCGTCAAACGCCGTATATTGACCTGCCGGATCAAATTTCACCGCGGTGAAACCGTCTTTAACGGCTAGTGCCGCCGATTCGGCGCTGGCGATTGGATCTTGATAAAAATGCGCCGGATCCTGTCCTGTGGCCGGGTAAAGATAGGTGTAGCTGCGCAATCGTTCATTAACCATGCCGCCAAGCAGGTCATAAACCGGTTTATCGACCGCTTTGCCGATGATATCCCAACAGGCCATTTCCAGCCCGCTGACCACGCCTTGCATCGAAATATCCGGACGATGGGTAAAGCCCGACCCATGCGCCCGGCGCCAGAAACGTTCTATCTGAAACGGATCATTGCCATCCAGATAACGGGCGAAGACATCTTTGGCCATCGTACAGATAATCTCGGGGGCAAAACTGGCGGCATAAATCTCACCAACACCTTTGATCCCGCATGACGTTTCAAGCGATACAAAAATAAAATAACGCCCGCCAATAGATGGCGGCGGTGTGCCCACTATAAAGGTTTCGAGGGATGCAAGTTTCAACATCATCTCCCTTGGAATTGGGCGGGGTAACCTATGCCCAAATACTACTGTCAAACATCTTTAAAGCATGTGACGCCAGCTATGCTGACGCAAGTATGAATTTGGGTATGATAGAAGAAATAGCCATAAAGGAGCAAAATCATGTTTACGACGTTATTGAATATAGCACGGCGGCATATCATCTGGTTTGGCGCTTTTAAATTCGTGGCAGGTCTTGCGGTCGGATTTATGCTGGGGATTTATTTTCTGCCAATTCTGACCGCCGAGCAGGGGCTTGATGAACAAAGTCTGGCGGCGCGCCAGAACAGCGCCGAGCGCGTGGGTGTTTTCAGACGTGATCTGGCTGGGTCGGATGGGTTTCATTGGGGCGAAGGCCAGATCATGGTCAATGATACACATATCTGGCTTGATGGTGAGATCGCGCCCGGGCCCGATTACCGTTTGTATCTGACTCCGTCCTTTGTCGAAACCAAAGCGGATTTTCTGGCCATTAAAGATCAATCGGTGATGGTTAGCCCGATCAAGGCATATAAGAATTTCAGCGTTGATATTCCGGCTGGAATTACAGCTAGGTCTTATCCGGCAGTGCTGATATGGTGCGAGGCATTCGGCGCGTTTATCACCGCCGCCCAACTAGAATAGATGCGCCTTGCATGGATAGGATAGGTCCGGACAGCGGGGCATATGGTGGTGGTGGCTTTATGCAATAGGAAGTTAGATCCGTGTTACCATCACTTGCATCGCTTACATTACCGGCGTCAAACGCTATATCGCTGGATGCGGCTTTGGCTATTTACGAAGCGTTACGACCCATCATGCCCAAGGCGGCACCCGGAGCCCGGCGTATGGCGGATCGGCTGAGCGATATTCTGCCGCAATTCGACGCCTTGATTCTTGATGGTTTTGGGGTGATCAATGTGGGTGCTGATCCGGTCGATGGAATTCATGAATTTCTGGATCTGGCGGCTTCACATAATGTCACAATCATGGTGTTGACGAATGGCGCGACCTTGGAAACCGAGATGACAGCGCAGAAATATGCCAATTGGAATTTGCCGATTCGCCCGCATCATGTTGTGTCCAGTCGTAATGCCTTTATCCGTGATTTTCTGGAACCCGGCGGGTTTGGTCAGGTTGGCATCCTAAGCAAGCAGGCCAGTGCGCCGCCGCTTGCGGGGATGCTGTCACTTGCCGATTATGATGTGGGGGATGATGATTTCTGGGTGCAGGCCGATCATTTTGCCTTTCTTAGCGCCATGGACTGGCAAGAGGATGATCAGGCGCGGCTTGAAGCGGCTTTGCAAAAACGGCCCCGGCCTGTGCATATCGCCAATCCCGATGTGACATCGCCGCAATCGACATTTTATGCGCCGGAACCTGGCTATTGGGCAGCGCGGCTGATGCAGACATGCGATGTGCCTGTGCATTGGTATGGCAAGCCGCATCAGCCTGCTTATAATCTGGCCTTTGATGCGTTACGTATAGTCGCTGGTGGTGACATCCCACGGCATAAGGTTGGCATGGTTGGCGACAGTCTGCATACGGATATTCTGGGTGCCAGTGCGGCAGGTATGCAATCGATTTTGCTAACCAGCTATGGGCTATTCCGCGAAGGCGGGGCTTTGCAGGCGATTGAGAGAACCGGTATTTGCCCAGACTGGATAGTTGATAAGTTATGATCCACCATGATAGTCGAACAGACATGACAGCCACATAGACAGGTGATGACCATGAGCACAGTTAATACGTTACCGATTACGGATCGCCGGTTTCTTCTGCAAGGCCTCGACGTGATGGTGCGAATCGGGATTTATGATGCCGAAAGGCTGGCTCCGCAGCGTGTCATAATCGATGTTGAGCTGGTTCTTGATGCTGATTCTGCACCACAGGCCGATGATGTTAATGAAACGCTGAATTATGACCTGATCCGTAATACGGTGATGGACATTGTGAGCCGACAGCATTTTGATTTGCAGGAAACATTGGCGCGGGCGCTGTTTGATGATCTGGCATTGCTACCTGATGTGACTGGATTACGCGTGCGCACTGCCAAGCCCGATGCCTATGATGATTGCGAGACCATCGCCTATCAATTGTCCAGCTTTGACTGATCTGGTCTAGCCCAGACCAGCCATTTTTGGTTATTCTCTATCCATGCTTTGAGATGGCTTTGCTATCTATGTGGCTGGGATATGTCTTTGGGGCACTTTGCGTGGGCTGAAACATATAGAGATGAAACCGAATAGACCAATGTGAATCGGGAACAATCATGTATCGCGATACTGTCCAGATACAGTCATTTTATGACACCCCGCTAGGTGTCACCGTTACCCGTTTGCTTGATCCCTATATACGGCCATTCTGGGATAATCGTGCCGATGCCTATAACGCGGTTTTTGGCTATGGGCCGCCATTTCTGAACATGATTGACGACGCGGCAAAAGCCAAGGCGATTGCCCTGATGCCGGCTCGACATGGCGCGGTGATCTGGCCACAGACAGGCCAGGTGCGAACAATCCTTGGCAACGGGCATAATCTGCCCTTGCCGGATGTGCAGCTTGACCGGTTGATGCTGACACATGCTCTGGAATTCGATGATGATCCCGCGTGGCTTCTTGATGAATGCTGGCGGGTTCTCGATGGCGCTGGCAAGCTTCTGGTTATGGTGCCGAACCGGCGCGGTATCTGGACGCATCGTGAAACAACACCGCTAGGTCATGGTCGCCCCTTTTCACGTCGGCAGTTGGAAACAGCGCTGACGCAACATGGTTTTGAAGTGAATCATGTGCATCGTGTGGTTTTCATTCCGCCCATGCAACGCGGTCCACTTTTGCGCTTTGCCAGCACATGCGAACAATTTGGTCAGCGCTGCTGGCCAGCATTAGGAGCGATATTGCTTATCGAGGCCACGAAAATGCTCTATGCACCTGCTGGAAATACACGTAAAGTCGCTTCCGGAAAATCATCTGTCTTGCAGGTTCTGTCACCCTAGCCATACAGTGATGGTTGATGATCTAAATCCGGGGGTTAGCCCCTTTGTCGCATATGTATGGACAGTCAAATCTGGCCATTGGGAATGATGTTTATGACTGATAATCTTGACGATCTGCGCCATGAGATTGATACAGTGGACAACCGTATTCTTGAACTTATTGCGGCACGGATGGATTTATCCGACCGGGTGACTGCCGCAAAAGCAGGCAAAGCCGCTTTTCGTCCCGGACGTGAGGCGGCATTGATGCGGCGTCTTGCCAGCCAGCAGCCTGATATGTCTGGCGTGATTCTGCTTGGCATCTGGCGACAAATTCTGACCGCCAGCCTTAGCCGGCAAGATACAGACCTGCATTTTATAGTGCATACCGATGTCGCGCCAACAGCCGCCTGGCATATGGGCAGTGCCTTACAGGCAAGCTATGCGGATTCGATTGCTGATATTGCCGCACAATTTGCCGTTAAAAAGGCTCGTGGTGATATTCCCTATGCGCTGGTGCCAGCCGATAATACGCCTGCATTGGCAGCCTGGCTTTATAAAGATGACGCGGCCTATGTTATTGCCCGTACTCCGCTATTCGATATGGGAGCTGTGCCGCCAGCCTATATTATTGGCCCTGCTTTGCCCGATGCGTCAGGTGATGACATAACCCTGATAGGCGTGCTAAACCCCGACACTGGACATATGATCAAAAGCGAAGCTGGATATCATCCAGATGGCGTTGCAGATCATGCTGACGATGCGCGCATTCTGGGTATCTATGCACGATGAAAACAGACATTTTTAAAGATGAATCATGACAATTCTATATAATAAAGTGACGATTATCGGCCTTGGTCTGATTGGTGCTTCTATCGCCTTGGCCACCCGCCGTGCGGGTGTTGCCGGTCATATCACCGGATGTGATTCAGGTGACAATATTGCCGATGAGATTGCGTCGCTTGACCTTGTTGACAGTTTTGTGGCTGATGCAGGTGACGCTGTAAATGATGCCGATCTGGTGATTATGGCGGTGCCAGTTGGCGCGCTTGGCGCTCTGAGTGCCGCGATTATTCCGAAGATGAAGCCGGGCGCTGTACTGACTGACACAGGATCAACCAAACGTTCGGTCATGCGTGATGTTGCGCCCAATATTGCACCGCATATTCACTGGCTACCATCACATCCGATTGCGGGTACCGAACGGTCAGGCCCGTCGGCTGGTCATGCCACATTATTCGACGAACGCTATTGGATCATTCTGCCGCTTGATGTGCCTACGGATGTGGTTGACCATTTTGCCAGCTATATAGAGGCATTGGGGTCGATCAGCGAGCGTATGGAGCCGGATTATCATGACAAGGTGCTGGCCTTGACGTCGCATCTGCCGCATTTGATTGCCTATACGATTGTTGGTACGGCGGTTGATCTTGAAGGGCAGCTCAAAAATGACGTGATTCGCTTTTCAGCCTCGGGTTTTCGCGATTTCACCCGCATTGCGGCTTCGGATCCGGTGATGTGGCGTGATGTATTTCTGAATAACGACGAAGCCGTGCTTGAGATGCTTCAGCGGTTTTCCGAAGATCTGTCATTTCTGCAACGCGCGATTCGCTGGCAGGAAGGCGACAAGCTGGAAGAATTATTTACCCGGACACGTGAAATCAGACGCTCAATCATCGATGCCGGGCAAAGCTAGAGACGGATAATCTCGGCAACATATTTGGCATATTCACGGGTCAATAGACGGATAATCATCGGATCCTGCCACCAGCGTTCAACATCAAGCGCGTTCGGGCTAACTGCCCATTGGTGAATATCAACATTCGGTATCGCCCGGCTAAAGACAATTTCAGCACGTGGCATATGATAATTCGCCGTTACCAGGCGGATCGATTTCAGGCCGTTAAGATCAATCCATGCCCGCGCGGCCAAAGCATTGCCACGGGTGTCCAGCGCACCATATTCCAGCTCTACACAACAGAATAAAGCGCTAACCTGTTGATCATCGAGATTTAATTCCTGAACCAGAACGGCTTTATTGACGCCTTTGCCAACGCCCGAAATCAACACTTTATCGGTGGTACCGCTGACCAGCAGGTTCAAGCCTTCGACAAGACGTTGCTGTCCCCCTGTCGTCACCACAATGCCATCTGTGTGGTCAAGCTTGGTGAAATCGGTTTCGCCACGCGGTAATGTCAGAACGAAATGCTGAAATGACGCCAGCATAAAGGCCACAAGAATACAGATAACGGTTAGGGCGGTTTCGCGGTTGCGAAGCCTGCTAGCTAGCGACATGGATGTCTTTTTGTCTGACATATACCCATTACCCTTGGCTTTGAAACATATGATTACACCCAAGCCCTGATATCAATCATAGGACACCATCATAGCACTGGCGGCAGGTAATTACAAAATATGGCTTTGCTATGCGGCGATTTTTCGCCCCATTGGGTATCATGGGTGATGATCAGAATTCAGGAATTGATTCCTCGGCAAGATAGCTTTCAACCGTGCGTTTGGCACGCAGTTCATGTATCGCACCATCAAGAACCAGCACCTCGCCAGCTGGCGGGCGTGTATTATAGGCCGAGGCCATAACCGCGCCATAGGCGCCAGCAGACAAGACCGCCAGCAGATCATCGCTTGCCAGCGCGGGCATCATGCGGCCACGACCAATATAATCACCTGTTTCGCAAACTGGCCCAACAATGTCGGCTAGACCTATATCTGATCCAGCTGGTAAAACCGGCACGATTGAATGATGGGCTTCATAAAGCGTTGGGCGCAGCAGATCATTCATCGCCGCATCGACAATGACAAAGCGCTTATTATCCCCGTCCTTGATAAAGATAACTTTGGTCAGCAAAACGCCATTATTGGCAACGATCGCCCGCCCAGGCTCAAAGCCGAACTTGAAATCAGATTTGTTGAAAATGCGCGTTACCATCTCTCCATAGGCGGTGAAATCTGTCGGGGTGGCATGATCATAGTCAACACCAACCCCGCCGCCAAGATCAAGCACCGGCACTTCCAGCCCATCGGCGCGCAATGCCATACCCAGATCAAGCAAGGCTGTATAGGCCGTTTCGAAAGGGGCCATATCGCGTAATTGCGAGCCGATATGAACCGCCAGCCCCGATGGGGTAATATGCGGGTCTGCTGCCATCACACGATATAGGTCGGCGGCTTCGTTCTGGTCGGTTGAAATGCCAAATTTGGTATCACGTTGCCCAGTCGAAATTTTGGCGTGGGTTTTGGCGTTAACATCAACATTGACGCGCAAGGCAACAGGTGCCACAACGCCCATGGATTTGGCAACAGCGCTGATCATGGCAACTTCAGCTGGCGACTCGGCATTGATCTGGCCAATATTGGCGGCCAGAGCCTGTTCGATTTCAGCTTTGCTTTTGCCAACCCCCGAAAAGACGATATCCGATGCCGATATGCCTGCCGCCAGGGCGCGGCTGAGTTCGCCGCCTGAAACGATATCTGCGCCTGCTCCTTCATGTGCCAGCAAAGCCAGCACGCCAAGCGCCGAATTTGCTTTCATGGCAAAATGTACCTTGCCGTTTACCGGCGCGATGGCGGCGGCAAAATCACGATAGGCATCACGTATTCCAGCACCCGAATAGACATAAAGCGGGCTATCATAAGCGGCGGCAATCTGTGAAAGTGGCAGACCGTCAACAGCTAGCTCACCACTATCTAATCGGTTAAAGGCACACATATCTAATCCTCGCGCTTTTCAGTTTCGTGAGCGCAACACGCTTAGATGTTACAAAGATATTTATCTATTCGGTCGCAGTTTCGGTTTTTGCCGGCACATCCGAAGGACGATAGGGATCACCCCGCTTGCCACAAGCTGTCAGACCGGCAACAGCAAGAAATGTTACAAGACAGGTTATCATGAGTTTGTTCAACATGATGCGCTCCTTTATCTTTCAATAGCAAATCGTGACCGGGCATCGGCTATACGTGCTTTTACCTCAACCGGGGCCGTGCCACCAAAGCTGGTACGGGCGGCCACCGCGCTTTCGACGGTCAGAATACCCATGATATCAGCTTTGATCCGAGGTTCGACAGCTTGCATGTCTTCGAGGCTAAGTGCATCAAGATCGCATCCTTTTGCCGCCGCCAGCGCGACAATCGAACCGCTGGCATGATGCGCCTCGCGAAAGGGAAGCCCAAGTTCGCGCACCATATAATCGGCCAGATCGGTTGCGGTCGGAAAGCCCGTTGTCAGAGCATCGCGCATCGCATTCTTATTCGCGGTCATGTCACGCACCATGCCACTGGTGGCGGCAATGGCAATTGCCAGTGATTCGACAGCGTCAAAAACGCCTTCTTTATCTTCCTGCATATCCTTGCCATAGGCAAGGGGCAGACCTTTGAGAACGATCAGCAAGCCATTTAGCGACCCGATAATCCGTCCAGGCTTGGCGCGCACCAGTTCGGCGGCGTCGGGATTGCGCTTTTGCGGCATGATCGACGAGCCGGTGGTAAAGGCGTCGGACAGGCTGATGAAAGCGAAACGGTCAGATGACCAAATCACCATTTCTTCGGCTAGCCGTGACAGATGCACCGCGCAAATCGAAGCCGCGGCCAATAATTCCAGCGCAAAATCACGATCTGAAACCGCATCCATGGCGTTTGCCGCGGGCCGGTCAAAGCCAAGCAGTTCGGCAGTCTGGGCCCGGTCAATTGGAAATGACGTGCCAGCTAGTGCCGCCGCGCCTAATGGCGATTCATTGAGCCGCACCCGTGCATCGGCAAAGCGCCCACGATCACGACCTAGCATCTCAACATAAGCCATCAGGTGAAAACCAAATGTTACTGGCTGGGCGGTCTGTAAATGCGTAAAGCCGGGCATGATCGTGTTACAATGCTCATCGGCCTTATCGAGAAGTGACGCTTGCAAGGCTGCCAGCGCATCATCGAGCGCATCGATGCTGGCACGTACCCATAATTTAAAATCGGTGGCCACCTGATCATTACGCGAGCGTGCGGTATGCAACCGTCTTGCCGGTTCACCAATCAGGTCGGCAAGCCGGGATTCGATATTCATGTGAATATCTTCCAATGCCGCGGAAAATTCAAAGTCACCAGCTTCAATTTCGGTGATGATCTGGCTGAGCCCGTCATGAATGGCGGCACAATCAGCATCACTGATGATGCCGCATGCGGCCAGCATGGTTGCATGGGCTTTCGACCCATCAATATCCTGACGGTATAATTGCTTGTCATAGGCAATCGACGCATTGATATCCTGCATTAATTGCGATGGCCCTCTTGAGAAACGCCCACCCCAGATGCTAGACTTTGCCGCATCACCGACTGCTGTTGTGTCTTTTTTGCTCATTTCACTAACCAGATAGCTGTATCACCATGCTTTATACGCGGCTTTTGCCGAATTATCAGCCAAAAACATGCGCTAAAATGACAGCGTTGTCGCGCCGTCAGTTTGCCAGTGTCATTGGTGTCACATTGTTGGTGCCTTTTTTACCTGTTTCGGCTGGTGCAACGCCGATGCCGGATGTGCACCCCACCCCATCGATGCAGGCCAAGATTCTGGATGTTGAAGGACAAGCGTTCCAGATTAGCGACTTCAAGGGGATACCGGTTCTGGTGAATTTCTGGGCAACATGGTGCGCGCCCTGTATCGCCGAATTGCCAGCCTTGAATCAGGCGGCCATCAGCCTTGCCGACATCAATCTTGTCATTTTGCTGGTTTCGATTGATCGCGGCGGGCCAGACAAGGCGCTACCATTTTTGCAGGATCGTGGGATTGTCGAAACAGATGGCAAAGCCGGTATGCGTTTCGGGTTTGACCGTAAAGCAAATCTGCCGCGCGAAATGGGTGTTAGCGGGGTGCCAACCAGTTTTCTGTTATCTTCGGATCAGGCAAAAAGCTGGTTATTCAAAGGTCCATACGAATGGGATCAGCCAGAAATGCTGACCCACATTCGTTCATTGGTTGGTTAGCCCAGCTCTTTTTCGAGTTCAGGCACGGCATCGAACAGATCGGCTACCAAACCGAAGTCAGCAACCTGGAAAATAGGTGCTTCATCATCCTTGTTGATGGCGACAATCACCTTGCTGTCTTTCATGCCAGCCAGATGCTGTATCGCGCCGGAAATGCCAACAGCGACATATAGATCGGGTGCTACAACCTTGCCAGTCTGGCCAACCTGATAGTCATTTGGCACAAAGCCCGCATCAACAGCCGCACGCGAGGCACCAACAGCGGCCCCCAGCTTGTCGGCAACTTTTTCCAGCATGGCAAAATTAGACCCGTCCTGCATGCCGCGCCCACCCGAAATGACAATTGGTGCTGATGTCAGTTCCGGACGCTCGGAGCTGGAAAGCTCGGATTTGACATAGCTAGACAAGCCTGCATCTGCACCAGCGTCGATGGTTTCAATGGCCGCGCTACCGCCTGTGGCCGCGACCGCTTCAAAAGCAGTACTACGAACCGTGATAACCTTGGTAGCTTCGCTTGATGACACGGTTGCCAGCGCATTACCAGCATAGATCGGGCGCTGGAAAGTACTGTCATTTTCAACTTTGATAATATCGGAAATCTGCATCACATCCAGCATGGCAGCAACACGTGGCATGATGTTCTTGCCAGTTGTTGTGGCGGGTGACATCACATGTGAATAATCACCTGCAAGCTTGACGATAAGGGGTGCCAGATTTTCAGCTAGACCATGTGCATAGATAGCCTCATCAGAGACTAGAACCTTGTCAATGCCAGCAATCGTGGCGGCAGCCTTGGCAGCATCACCGCTGGCATCACCTGCCACCAGCATATGAATATCGCCACCAATTTGCTGCGCTGCCGCAACAGTGTTCAAAGTTGCGCCAGCTATCTGTCCGTCTTCATGTTCGCATAGAATAAGAATAGCCATGATTATATAACCTTTGCTTCATTTTTAAGTTTATCGACAAGTTCACCTACATCCGACACTTTGATACCCGCCGAACGGGTTTCAGGCTCTTCGACTTTGACGGTGGTTAGACGTGGGCTAACGTCAACACCAAGCTCTTCGACGCTGATGCTATCAAGCGGCTTTTTCTTGGCTTTCATAATATTAGGTAATGACGCGTAGCGCGGCTCATTCAGGCGCAGATCGACCGTCACAATCGCGGGCATGGCAATTTCCAGATGCTCAAGACCACCATCGACTTCGCGGATGATCTTGGCCTTGTCCCCACCAAGCTCAATGCCGGAAACGAATGTTCCTTGCGCCCAGCCAAGCAATGCGGCCAGCATCTGACCAGTCTGGTTGCAATCATCATCAATCGCTTGTTTGCCAACCAGCACCAATTCAGGGGCTTCTTTATCGACAATGGCTTTCAGAAGTTTGGCAACCGCCAGCGGTTCAACATCATGCGAGGCTTCGATATGGATGCCACGGTCAGCCCCCATGGCCAAAGCCGTACGGATGGTTTCCTGATTCTGGCTTGGGCCAATTGACACGGCAACAACTTCGGTGGCTGTGCCTGCTTCACGAAGACGCAATGCCTGTTCAACAGCAATTTCATCAAATGGATTCATTGCCATTTTGACATTAGCCAGCTCGACACCAGACTGGTCTGCTTTGACTCGCACCTTCACGTTATAGTCGATCACCCGTTTTACCGGTACCAATATTTTCATTCTATTTCTCCAGTTCGAAAACAAACCTAGCTAAGATTAGATGAGCCAAAACTAGACTGACTACCATAAAGAATCTGTCTAATTCTGCCCAGAATTTTGTCCGGGACGCCATAAAACGTCAGTCTTGCCATTTTCATTCAGCCGTCGCGCCAGAACAAACAGATGATCTGACAGACGATTGACATATTGCATGGCTGGCACATTGACAACTTCTTCGGCGGATAATTCGGTCATATGGCGTTCCGCACGGCGTACAACGGTACGTGCCAGATGCAACCATGCTGACGCGTTGCTACCCCCCGGCAGAATAAAGGAATTGAGCGGTTGCAGATCTGCATTCATCATATCAATCTCATCCTCCAGCCGCTGCACCTGTATTTCGGTGATCCGCAAGGCAGGCTGGTCGGTTTCTGGTGTGGCGATATCAGCACCCAGATCAAACAGATCATTTTGAATCCGTCCCAGCATGGCATCGGCCTCTTGCATGGCAGCATCTGCGGATGCGCCACAATGCAGACGCGCCAGACCAATAACCGAATTGGCTTCATCTACTTCGCCAAATGCCGAAGGTCTTCGGGCATGTTTGGATACGCGCATGCCATTGACCAGACTGGTGTCGCCGCCATCGCCTGTGCGTGTATAGATTTTGTTCAGTTTAACCATGGGAACCCCATATAATCTCTGGAAGATATATTATCAGCCGTTTGTTTTACGATACCACATGAGGCCAAGAATAATGATGAGCGCGAGGGCCTGAAAAATAATCCTGTAGCGCATGATGCGGTTTGAATTTTTAACATTATAATCACCACCGCGTGCCATTGTCATCACGCCCCATCCAAGAATAGCCGCAACAATCAGTAAAGCTGCGATTAAGATAATCTGATCAATCGACATGCTATTCCTGGCTCCTTAAAGAATAATGGGTCGCTAGTTGCTATATGTCAGCAATATCGACATTGAAACGCCGCGCCGCCGCAACAGCTGTATTACGCAAAAGACAGGCGATGGTCATCGGCCCAACACCGCCTGGTACAGGCGTGATCGCACCAGCCTTAGCGGCAGCCGAATCATAGTCAACATCACCAGTCAGGCGGAATTTACCTTCGCCGCGCTCGGGTGCTGCAACACGGTTAATGCCCACATCAATGACCGTCGCGCCTGGTTTGACATAATCACCATCAATCATTTCAGCACGGCCAACTGCCGCTACCAGAATGTCGGCACGCGCACAAACCTCTTTGAGATCCTTGGTACGCGAATGCGCGATCGTCACAGTGCAGCTTTCCTTTAGCAGTAACTGCGCCATTGGCTTGCCGACAATATTCGACCGGCCAACAACAACGGCATTCAGGCCTGACAGGCTGCCAAGCTGATCACGTAATAACAACAGACATCCATAAGGCGTGCAGGGCACCAGTGAATCCTGTCCAGTGGCCAGCAAACCGGCATTCACCACATGGAAACCGTCAACGTCTTTTTCCGGTGCCACGGCATTGATCACCGCATCTTCGTCAATCTGGTCAGGAAGCGGAAGCTGGACAAGGATGCCATCGACAGCGTCGTCGTTATTCATCTCTTCGATAAGTGCCAACAAAGTGGCCTGATCTGTATCAGCGTCAAGCCTATGTTCGATCGAGCGCATGCCTGCCGCCTCGGTGCGTTCGATTTTATTACGCACATAGACTTTGCTTGCTGAATTTTCACCAACAAGCACAACAGCAAGCGCCGGGGGACGGCCAATCGCATTCTTGATTTTGCTGGCTTCTACAGCAACGGTTTCAACCAGTTTTTCCGAAAATGCTTTTCCGTCGATGATCTTTGTTTCCATGGCTATTTATAACTCCCCTGTAAAATATATCTTATAATTATTGGTTATATATGGATATGCAGACGCAATTAAATAGATAGTGGTGCTAGGTCTAAGTGACGCAGGTGATTATGGCTTAGGCAAGGCTGTTGATAAGCAAATTTCGAATGAACTGCGCGGCTAAAAACAGCACAATCGGACTTAGGTCAATGCCCCCTATATCAGGTAAATAGCGGCGCACCTGACGCAAAATTGGTTCATGCAAACGCGCCAAGACATTGATGATCATGCGCACGGCAGGTTGCCATGGATTGATGATTTTAAACGCAATAAGCCAGCTCGACATAATGTAGGCCAGAAGCGTCCAAATATAGATATTTATGATCTGGTCGATAAGTATAATGACCGCATACATGCTGTTATCTCGCTTTATTCATTTATGTTCGCACTCTAAACCCAAGCGGTACGCGATTTCAATCCCAACATAGTATCAATAATCATACTTTAAATGAGCTTGCCCTTTTGATTATCAGTTGGTTTGACAAACACTGGCCGAGGGTTGAATTATTCTATTATACCCATAGATACAAAGATGATCTGTATTCGTGACAGATAGGAAACACCGCAAGGATTTGCAATTGTCTGAAAAACACCAAAATAACCCGCCTGAAAATGAACAGCATGCCGGTGCAGGCCGTGGACATAGCCAAAGACCTTTTCTTTTGATTGTTGGCATATTGTTATTTGCCGGATTGGCAGGCGGTATTTTCATGCTCGCCAATCGACAGGCAGAAACAAGCGGACTGGGATTTCCAGATTTTGAAGACTCGTCTTTCACACTGCTTGACCAGAACGCGCAGAAGGTTGCCAATGCCGATTTTGCAGGGCGTCCGATCGCATTGTTTTTTGGCTATAGTTATTGTCCGGATGTCTGTCCGATGACGCTAACCGTACTTGGCAGTGCGCTTGATGAGGTCAAAGCCGCCGGAATGTCTGGTGATGATTTACAAATACTGTTTATGACTGTTGATCCGGAACGTGACACGCCCGAACAGCTTGCCGCTTATCTCAGCCTGTTCGATATGAAGGTGACCGGACTAACAGGTGATAAAACGTCTGTTGCCAAAGCGCTTGGTAATTTTGGGGCCTATGCCCAGCAGGTCGAGACCAGTTCGGGTGATATTCTGTTTGATCATAGTTCGGCGGTATATCTGTATCGCGCGAATGGAAAATTCAAAGGTACGATCGTTTATAATGAGCCACACCGTTTTGTTGTCGAAAAGATAAAATCGATTCTAGAGTGAATCAACACTCAAAAAACATAATAAAATTAAATAGTTGACTAACTTTTCGTTCTGCCTTTCAATTTCCTGCGGAAGATAGGTTGAAAGATGGTGAATTATATTTCGTGCGCGCGATCATCTCATCACTATTTATATCAGCTTGTTATTATCTCGCCATTGGCATGATGGCTTTGACATCATATGCCGCCTGCGCTGCACCTGACTCGCAGTCATTAGAAGAACATAAAAACACGCATAGCCATGCTATCACGCATGTTCCTGCGCTATCGGATGAAGATATTTTATCTTACGCCGCTATGATCAGGCGCGTTTCTGACAAAGGTGCGGATGATGCCGCACTGTCATTGGCAAAAAGAGGCACGGAGCTGGTGCCTGAATCGGTGCTTTTGCGCATCATTCTGGCAAAACTTTACATTGACGCCAGACAATGCCGACGCGCTGTTCCGCATCTGACCTATGCGCATGATATAATGAATCGGCAATCAGAACGATTTGCCAACAGCCGTCACCGTCAGGTAATTGATCGCCTGCGGAAACTGTGCGCATCAACTATCCAGAATGTTGCTTTCATGTCGATGAAAGGGCAACGTTCGTCGTCTTTGCTTGACCGGCTTGGTGGTGACATTGTGCCAATTGACAAAGGGTCACTGTTTGATCGCTATTGTCAGGCGCTGGGATCTCTATGTGCGCATCATGGCCATGCTGACCTGAAGCAAGGTGATCGTGGCGGTACGTCAATCTGGCTTCATGTTGGCACGATGAGCCGAATTCGGAGCTATGACGTATGGACGCCTACACTCAGGACACATATTTTTCACAAGCTGAATAGCAAGCCGCATTACGGATTACGGGGTGCAAAAATACAGTTGGATATGAAGCGGCGTGTTGGTGATAAAAAACGATTTGATGCCAGCCTGTCAGCGCAATCAGCGATTGCCCAACAAGGTGCCGAAAGACCAAAGCAAGCCCATGAGGCATGGCGTATGGGCTTGACTCTGCGTCATTTCATGACCCAAAAAACAAATATAGGTACAGGCATAGCCCACATGCGAATCCAGCAGAATATGCGCCATAGCAAACGATTTGAGACGCGTCTGGAAATCGCCACCAAGGTCACAAACTATCTGCAAGCCGAAGCCAGCGTGATATGGACAAGAACATTGAGAAAAAGCGGGGCTTTATCATCGCTTGGCCGGGATGTGCATTGTGGCGTATCTCTGGATCTGACCCCATGGATATTTACTGGGTCAAGCATACGTCAGACAAAGACAGAGTTTGCCAGACCGCTGGCCTATTTACGTGAAGCCCATCAGGTCAGCCGTCGGGAGTTTGCTACGAATATTGGTGTTCATCTGACAAAGGATAAAACCTCACTGATTGACCTGCATTTCGTTCGTACCAAATCCGTATCACATTACAGTCCGGATCATTTCACCAACGATGCGGTAATTATCTATTTCCAGCATATTTTCTGAAAGATACCAGCAAATATATAAGTAAATTTATATTTATTTTATGGTTGAAAAACACTTGATTAGATAAAGCGCGGATCGCTTCCATAAAGATTATTCATGAGTACTATATACCTCGAACCAGACATTTATCTGGACGAAAATTTTGTAATATGCCGACGTGAGATCTGATGATGGGTTGATACTCGGCTGGAAGGAAATCCATCATGAGAATTCTATTTGGCTATGCGAATGGCGTATGTCGTGACTTTGTGCAGAATCACTTACTTGACGATCTTTCAAAAATTCAGGTCATGACCGCAAGCACACTTGGTCAATGTATCGAACTGACTGGTGACGCCAAAGACATAGATGTAGTGGCGCTGGATCTTAATATGCCGGATATGAAAGGCGTGCAGGGGCTGTCGCGGATGCGGGGGGCGTTACCGAATGAAGTGCCTGTCGCGCTGATGGGTCACACGCTTGACCCTCAACAGATGCGCGACGCTTTACGCCTGGGTGCCGCTGGGTTTTTACCTTATTCAATGACATCGGATGCTTTGCTTAGCGCGTTACGCCTGATGGCCAGTGGCGAAATTTTTATTCCGGTGAGTGTCGCCGAACATGTTCAGATCGCCAAGCCATCCACTGCTAAAGACACATTCCTTAGCAAGCGCGAACGTGAAGTGCTGGATGGTTTGCTGTCTGGACATTCAAACAAGCAAATTGCCGAACGGATTGGTCTCAGCGAAGTGACCATCAAATATCATCTTAAAAGCCTGCGCTCAAAACTGGGTGCCCGCAACCGAACGCATGCGGCTTTGCGCGCCATCGAACTGGGTATCGGATAGCCGCGATCATCTATCGATCTTCGTTTCACTTCGACCGGATGATGCTTGATATAAGCCGCGATCATCTATCGATCTTCGTTTCACTTCGACCGGATGATGCTTGATATAAGCCGCGATCATCTATCGATCTTCGTTTCACTTCGACCGGATGATGCTTAACGATTCTGCCGGTTTTCGATCAGATCATCTACAACGGCTGGATCAGTCAATGTTGATGTGTCACCAAGCTGGTCAAATTCATTTGCCGCAATTTTTCGCAATATCCGCCGCATAATCTTGCCTGACCGCGTTTTGGGTAATTGCGGTGCCCATTGCAACAAGTCAGGGGTTGCGATCGGCCCAATTTCTTTGCGCGTCCATTGACGTAATTCGGCAAGCAAAGCGTCGCTGGCCTCAATACCAGCGACCAATGTGACATAGGCATATATGCCCTGTCCCTTAATATCATGTGGATAGCCAACCACCGCTGCCTCGGCGACATGTTGATGCGCGACCAAGGCAGACTCGATCTCGGCGGTGCCCATACGATGCCCCGAAACATTCAGAACATCATCGACACGTCCGGTGATCCAGTAATAGCCATCTTCATCACGCCGGGCGCCATCACCAGTGAAATAGCGGCCGGGGAACGTGGTGAAATAGGTTTCAATAAAACGCTGATGATCACCATAAACCGTCCGCATCTGGCCTGGCCATGAATGATCGATACACAGATTGCCCTCGACAGCACCGTCCAGCGGATTATTGTCGCCATCGACCAACACCGGCTTGACCCCAAAGAAAGGCCGGGTTGCCGATCCGGGTTTGGTGGCCGTTGCGCCAGGCAAAGGCGTAATCATGATGCCGCCGGTTTCGGTCTGCCACCATGTATCGACAATTGGACAGCGTTTTTCACCAACCACCTCGTGATACCACATCCAGGCTTCGGGATTGATCGGCTCGCCCACGGTGCCTAGCAGGCGAAGTGATGAGCGATCACATGTCTTGACGGGGGCATCACCTTCACGCATCAAGGCGCGGATAGCGGTTGGCGCGGTATAGAAAATATTGACCTTGTGCTTTTCGACAACCTGCCAGAAGCGTGAACTGTCAGGATAGGTAGGCACGCCCTCGAACATTAGCGAAACGGCACCATTCGCCAGTGGTCCATATACGATATAGCTATGACCCGTCACCCAGCCAACATCGGCCGTGCACCAGTAGATTTCATTATCATGATAATCAAATACATAATGATGCGTCATCGAGGCATAGACCATATAGCCACCGGTTGTATGTAAAACCCCTTTGGGTTTGCCTGTTGATCCCGATGTATAGAGAATGAACATCGGATCTTCGGCATTCATTTCTTCGGGTGGGCAATCAGCCGCTGCCACTTGCATCGCTTCATGGTACCAGACATCACGGCCTTCAACCCAGGCAATGTTGCCGCCCGTGCGCTTGACCACAATGCAGGATGTGCAGTCAGGACAATTTGCCAGCGCCGCATCCGTATTGGCTTTAAGCGGAATAGGCTTGCCACCACGAACACCTTCATCGGCGGTGATTACCATATTCGAATCGCAATCCTGAATTCGGCCGGCTAGCGCATCTGGCGAAAATCCGCCAAACACAACCGAATGTACCGCGCCAATGCGTACACAGGCAAGCATCGCCACGGTGGCTTCGGGGATCATCGGCATATAGATGGTTATGCGATCACCTTTTTTGGCGCCGTTTGCTTTGAGCACATTGGCAAATTTGCAGACCTCTTCATGCAGTTCGCGATATGAGATATGCCGGTGATCATTCGGATCGTCGCCTTCCCAAATGATCGCAGTCTGATCGCCGCGGCTTTGTAAATGCCGGTCAAGACAGTTGACCGATGCGTTCAAAGTGCCATCAGCATACCAGTTGATATGCAGATTACCGGCATCATAGGAAACATCACTGACCTGACTATAGGGTTTTATCCAGTCGATACGCTTGCCATGCTCATCCCAGAACGCATCCGGATCGGCAATCGACGCCTCATATAGGGCTTTATATTGTGCGTCATCCGCATGTGCCTGTGTTGCCAGTTCCTGACTTGGCGTGAAAACTGAATCTGCGTCCATTGACCTCTCCATCGTCGGCGTTAGCCTGTTTAGTTCAGCCTATTAACTGGAAGGCGTGATGGCAAGGCTGAGATGCACAGAATTTGTGGCTTAAAGGTCAGGAAGCGTTTCACCACGGGCAAGAGCATCAATAAGGGCTTCGGCATCGTCGCGGTTGGTAACGCTCAGAACCTGGTGACAAATGCGCATTGCAAAGCCAGCACGTGCGAGTGAGCCAAGATGCCGGTTGCGTAAAACCTGAGGATCGGTTGTGCTGGATGTTGTTGTAAAAACCCCAAGCCGCCGCCGCTGTGCAAACCGGAAAGCGGCCAGCAATTCGCCATCTTCGACATGTTCGTCGGCTTCATCAATGGCGGCATCAATATCGTCATTAGTGATGTCATGCTGGCGCAAACGTTGCCGAATGACGCGAGCCGAACGACCCTGATTACGCTGGCTGCGCGCTTGACTACGGGCATAGACATCATCCTGCACATATCCAAATTCGGCGCATTGGGCGATGGTTTCGGCAATCGCGGCGTCGATATCGGCAGCATCGGCATCGGCAAGTTTGCGCGTCGCAAAACGTGCCAGCACCTGACCCAGCCGGTGCTGGGATGTGGCATAGCGGCCAAGATAATGCACAGCTTTATTCATAAGCCGTTTTTTAATCCTGGTTTGATCCATATTGCCATATCGCTATCTGCTGGTTGTATCGAGCACGGTTGCTATCGAGACCGGCACTAGTCTATGCCGAAACCATGCCGATGCCAAACTAGATGTCAATTGCCATAGTGGGTTTCTAGGCATTGCGCTTTTGCATCGCTGTGCTTATTTTGGCGGCATGAACAAAATGGCCAAAAACAAGCGGACGCTGGATCAAGCGGCACTTTCATCATCGGATACGGATAAGCTATCGGACGAAATGACGGATAGCTATATCATACGACCGGTCAAAATCGGCAAACTCAACGCTATTGGCATGTATACTTTGTATATGCGCGAAGTGCGGCGCTTCATGAAAATTCTGATGCAAACGCTGATTGCGCCGGTCATGACATCGGTTTTGTTTCTGATGGTGTTTGCCGTGGCGGTGGGTGATCGTGCCAATCTGACTGTTGGTGTTGATTTTGTAACCTTTCTTACCCCCGGGCTGGTGATGATGAATTTGTTGCAGAATGCCTTTGCCAACACCTCTTCATCACTTGTCGTTGGCAAGGTGCAAGGCACGATCGTTGATGTGCTGATGCCGCCGCTTGGCGCTGGTGAAGTGCTGGCTGCCATGTCATTAGCTGGGGTGACGCGGGGTGTCATGGTTGGCGCGGTGACAGCATGCGCGTTGGTCATATTGGGCGGGGGCAGCTTGCCAAATGCGCCATTTACAGCTTTGTTATTCATGTTTCTGGGGGCTTTGGTGATGGCCTTTGCCGGAATTCTGGCAGGAATATGGGCCAATAAATTTGACGAGATGGCGGCGATCACTAATTTTGTTATTCAGCCATTGGCCTTTCTGTCAGGAACATTTTATTCGATCAACCGTTTGCCAGCCCCCTTTGATACGATCGCGGCGCTGAATCCGGTATTTTACGCGATTGACGGGTTTCGCTTTGGCATGATCGGGGTGGCTGACCGGCCGTTGCTAACAGGCATTATATGTCTTGTTAGCCTCAATCTGGTGCTGGGTATTTTATGTTACCGGGCACTGAAATCAGGCTATCGTTTGAAAAGCTAGTCACACATCGTATCGAAAATGTTATAAGAGCGCTGATTGATGCTCTGCCTGGGTACCAAAATAGATAAGGATAAAATCTAATGGCCGAAACACGTAATCAGAATGACGGCATTTTGCCTGTACAAGCGCTTCGCGCCGCGGCAGATGCGGGGATTATTCTTTCGGGTGACAATGATTTTATCGATGGCCAGCTGCAACCGGCCAGCCTTGATTTGCGGCTTGGTGCCGAGGCCTGGCGTGTACAGGCGTCGTTCTTGCCGGGCGCCGATAGTACGGTAGCACAGAAGCTGGACAAATTCGCCATGCATAAGATCGATCTGAGCGCTGGTGCGGTGCTGGAACGTGGCTGCGTTTATATCGTCAAATTACAGGAGTCACTGGCGCTTAGTGCGGATCTGTCTGCCATGGCGAATCCGAAAAGCTCGACTGGTCGACTGGATATTTTCACCCGTCTGATTACCGATAATGCGCTGGAATTCGAAACGGTCAGCAAAGGGTATCATGGCCCGCTTTATGCTGAAATCTCGCCGCGCACTTTTTCGGTTTTGGTACGGGCTGGATCGCGGTTGTCGCAATTGCGTCTGCGCCGTGGTGAACCCCATATTTCGGATGATATGATGCAGGATCTGCAACGCAAGGTTGGGCTTGTGCATGGCACCGATGCGCCGGATATCCGTGATGGTATTGCTTTGTCGGTCAATCTGGCACCAGACACACAAAGCGGCATGATCGGCTGGCGTGCGCGTAAACATGCAGGGCTGATCGATATTGATGCGCCTGCCAGTGTTTCGGTTAATGAATTCTGGGAACAGCTGACACCTGACGATCTGACAGCTGGTGGGCTGGTGCTGAATCCGGATGAATTCTACATTCTGGCAAGTCGTGAATTTGTAACTGTGCCCAAAGATCATGCTGCTGAAATGCGGGCTTATGATACACGAGTTGGTGAATTCCGTGCCCATTATGCTGGCTTTTTTGACCCCGGATTTGGCGTTGCCGAGATTGGCGCGACACCTACGCGGGCGGTGCTGGAAGTACGCTCGCATGATGTGCCTTTTCTGATCGAGCAAGATCAGACAGTCTGCCGTCTTGTTTATGAACCCATGAGCGCGATACCTGAAACCCTTTATGGCAGTGGTGGAAGTGGATCAAACTATCAGTCACAGGGTTTGCGCTTGGCAAAACATTTCATTCAGGACTGATCGCCTCGCTAAACGCTTAGTTTCTTGACATTTCGGGGGAAAATGCGGATTGTCAGCGTAATTTAGAGTGTTACCGCTTTATATATTTATCCACCTTCGACAGCGTTTCGGGGGTGGTTTGCTTTTGGGGTGTGTTTACAAGAACAGGGATGTATTTGCATAGCCTAGCTGAGATTGATGCCCACTAGAATTTTGACCATAATGATGAATGAATGATGACAAATTACGCCGAAAGCAGTGCTGTTATGAACACCTACGGACGCACCGAAATAGCGTTCGTGCGCGGTGATGGCTGCTGGCTGGAAAGTGATGACGGTACGCGTTATCTTGATTGTGCAAGTGGCATAGCGGTCAATACGCTTGGCCATGCACATCCCGGGCTGGTGGCGGCATTACAGGCACAAGCTGGCAAATTATGGCATACATCCAATCTGTACCGGATTCCGGGTCAGGAAGCGGTGGCAAAAAAACTGGCATCACTGTCAGGGCTGGATCAGGTTTTTTTCTGTAATTCAGGTGCCGAGGCGACCGAAGCATCGGTGAAGATCGCACGCCGCGCCGCGCATGAGGCAGGCATGCCCGAACGAATGACCATTCTGTGTTCGTCAGGTGCGTTTCATGGCCGGACATTGGGTATGCTGGCGGCAACTGACCGTCCAGCCTTTCGGACTGGATTTGGCCCTATGCCGGCTGGGTTCGAGCATGTTTCATTTGGTAATCTGAATAGTCTGCGCGCGGCAATGGGCCCGCATGTAGCGGCAATCATGATCGAAGCCGTACAGGGTGAAGGCGGTGCTAAACAAGTGCCAAGCGACTATATGGCCGAAGCCAGAGCCGCGGCGGATGAATTCGGCGCGTTGATTATTGCCGATGAAGTGCAGGCAGGTATTGGCCGGACAGGTCATATGTTCTCGTTTCAAGAATCGGGCATCAAGCCGGATATTGTTGCGCTTGCCAAAGGGCTTGCAGGTGGTTTTCCCGTTGGTGCCGTGATCGCCAGTGAAAAAGTGGGTAATGCGATGACGCCGGGAACGCATGGATCAACCTTTGGCGGTAATCCACTGGCAATGGCAGCCGCAGAGGTAGTGCTGGACGAATTGTCAAAGCCGGGTTTTCTTGCTGATGTGCAACGGCGGGCGGCGCTGTTGGATAAGGGGCTGCGCGATCTGCAGAATAGCTATCCGCATATGATTAAGGAATTACGTGGACGTGGTTTTCTGCGCGGTATCAATTTTGCCGATGATTATAATGTTGCGACGATCATGGTGGGCTTGCGTGCACAGCATGTTCTGGCGGTACCTGCGGCGGAAAACACCTTGCGGCTATTACCGCCGTTGATTATCAGCGAAAATGAAATCGATATTGCGCTAGGCGCGCTGGCCCATATTTTTGAAACTCATAAGGCGTGAAACCAAGGCCAGAAGACCTAACAGCATCTGGGCGGTTGGTTGAACAGGATTTAGATAATGCGACATTTTCTGGATATACGTGATTTTAATGCCGATACACTGTCAGCTATTCTTGAACAGGCTGCCAGTTTAAAGGCTGACCGCAAAGCAGGTTCGGCATCTGCCAAGCCGCTTGCGGGTAAATCGGTGGCGATGATTTTTGAAAAGCCGTCAACACGCACACGCGTATCTTTTGAGGTGGGCATCACCGAGCTTGGCGGTACGCCATTGATTCTATCGGCCAGTGATTTGCAGGTTGGTCGCGGCGAAAGCGTTGCTGACACAGCCAAGGTATTGTCACGTTATGTTGATGCAATCATGATCCGCTGTTTCAAGCATGACATGCTGATGACCTTGGCTGAACATGCCACTGTGCCAGTTATCAATGCGTTGACCGAATGGTCGCACCCATGCCAGATCATGGCTGATTTGCAAACCATGATTGAACGGCATGGACCACTTGCTGGCCAGTCTGTGGCCTGGCTTGGTGATGGTAATAATGTGGCTACCAGCTGGATCGAGGCGGCGGCGGTGTTCGGCTTTAAATTGAATATCGCCTGCCCCGATGGGTACGCGCCTTCAAGCAAGTTACTGGCATGGGCCCGCGCACAAGGTGCTGATATCACGCTGACGGATGATGCCATGGAAGCGGCCAAGGATGTGCAAACAATTGTTACCGATGTCTGGATTTCAATGGGGGATGATGAAGGCACGCGTGCCGAAGATTTTGCCCCCTATCAGGTCAATGCCACGATTATGGCGGCGGCGGCGGGTGATGCAATTTTCATGCATTGTCTGCCTGCTATTCGCGGTATGGAAGTCACTGCCGATGTTATTGATGGGCATCAGTCTGTTGTCTTTGACGAAGCCGAAAACCGTCTGCATGCGCAAAAGGCGATCCTGGCATGGTGCGTGGGTGGTAACTGATTTAATTGCTTAAATGGTTGGATTATATCGAGCCGGAAGAGACAGTGTAATGGATGTTGTTGTGAATGATAATCTTCGGCCAGATGCGCAGGTTCTGCCGTTTTATCTTGCTGAAGAAGAAACCGGAACGCCGCTTGTTCGTGGCCGTATCGCGTCGGTAGGCCATGTGGCCAGCACAATTCTGGCGCGGCATGATTATCCGCAGGATATTGCTTTGCTGCAGGCCGAAGCGCTGGCGATGACCGCCTGTTTGTCGAGTACGTTAAAATTTGCCGGTATCTTTACGTTGCAAGCCAAAGGTGATGGCCGCGTGCGCACCCTATTTGCCGATATCACCGAAACAGGTGCCATGCGTGGCTATACCGCTTTTGACGAAGATTCTGCGTTGGTTATGCCCGCGCAGGGCATATCAAATCTGCCGCAGATTATGGGTGGGGGCTATATGGCATTCACTGTTGATGAGGGGGCTACTGGCGGCCGTTATCAGGGCATTGTTGAACTTGATGGGCCTGAATTGCGCGATGCGGCAATGGCATGGTTTGCCAATTCCGAACAATTGGAAACAGCTGTGACAAGTACATCTGGACAGGGTGATGATGGCTGGCAGGCAACCGCCATGATGATACAACGCGTCGCTAGCGAAGGTGGTAAAAAGCCAAGCAAGGCTGATATTGAGCTGCATGATGATGTCTGGCACACGGCAAAAACATTGATGGCATCGGTCAAGCAAACCGAATTGCTGGATGCTGAAATCACACCAGAGCAACTTGTGTTTCGTCTGTTCAATACATTGTCGCCACATGTCGCACCAGCGCGCCGCGTGGTCGATGAATGCCGCTGTAACATTGAAAAGGTCGAGGCAATCCTCAAACAGCTTAAGCCCGAAGAGGCCGATGACCTGCTTGATGATGACGGCAAAATCCGGGTGACATGCGAGTTCTGTAAAACCGAACGACGTTTTGGCACGGACGTGCTGGCTGGTTAATGTGCTGATGTCAGGTCTAAATCCGCCTGTGATCACCTGCTACGATCACCTGCTGCGACCACCTAAAAGTACATTTAATCTTTAACTTAATCTTTAACTGGCGCATTCTTTAAGTGCTTGTTCGTAATCGGAGTGATGATGATGCAAAAATTGTCCCTGCTTTTCAGCCTTGTTGCGCTGATCTTTCTTGGCGCATGCGGGGCAACGACGACTATGGTGTCGGCACCGCCGCAATTTGAAGCCGATAGTTATCAGCCCCTGCGTATGAATGCGCGGCGCATGGAAATTATTGAAAACTGGCAGATGCCTATCGAAGCACCCTATATTGGTTATCTTGCCAATCCAGCCCCATCAAATGTGGTAATTGACTGGGCGTCACATGTATTGATGCCTGCTGGGGGTAGCGGTGAATTGGTGCTTGATATTTCGCGGGCGTCCTTAACCCGCACCAAGCTGGCACGTTCGGCTGGGTTGAACAGCCTGATTACAGATGAACAGGAAAGTAAAATCGAAGCACATATCGAAGCCCGCCTGATCTGGTTACAGCCAGTTGGCGGGTTCCAGGGTATGATTGAATTGTCGGCGCGTCATTCGGTAACGATTCCTGAATCATCCACCGCCAACGAGCTTGATATTGCGGTGCAAGAGGCTCTGCTTGCCGCGGTGAATTTGCTCGACACACAAGCGCGTGAAGAAGTCGCCAAAATCCCGAATATCACGGTACCCTAAACCAGTAACATATGGTCTTGCAGGCGTTCTGGCTGGATGATGCTTGATAGTGCGCGATCATCTATCGATCTTCGTTACACTTCGACCGGATGATGCTTGATAGTGCGCGATCATCTATCGATCTTCGTTACACTTCGACCGGATGATGCTTGATAGTGCGCGATCATCTATCGATCTTCGTTACACTTCGACCGGATGATGCTTGATAGTGCGCGATCATCTATCGATCTTCGTTACACTTCGACCGGATGATGCTTTACCGCCGCCAGAATCCAGGGTTGAGCATGACAAGAACGGTAAATAATTCCAGTCGGCCAAGCAGCATGCCAAACGACATGACCCATTTTGCGGGATCAGGCAACAGGGCAAAATTACCTTCGGCACCAATCAGATTGCCAAGCCCGGGCCCGACATTGCTGATTGATGTTGCCGCGCCAGATAAGGCGGTGATGAAATCCAGCCCCATCATGCCCAGCAAAATAGCCAGAATGACAAAACATAAAATATAGACATAGAAAAACGCCATCACCGAATCCATGACCTCGCTGGAAACCGGTTTGCGGTTATAATAGGCAAGCACAACACCATGCGGACGTAACAGGCGGCTGATCTGGACGCGCGCAGTTGTCGCGAGCACCTGTAGCCTGAATACCTTGATGCCGCAGGTTGTCGATCCGCCACATCCGCCGATGAACATGGCGATCAGTAACATTGTTGATGCAAACCCACCCCAAGCTGAAAAATTGGCACTGCCAAAGCCGGTGCCAGTCAGGATTGAAATTGTGTTGAAACTGGATTCACGGATCGCATGGGCGATCTTGTATCCACCAGCTGACAGGTGCCAGGCCAATAAGGCCACAAGTCCAATCAGCAGAATAAAGAACCATCTGACTTGTGGGTCATTTACCAGATTGCGCCAGCCACCACGAACTATTGCCAGATAATGCGCAAAGGGCAGACTGCCAACAATCATGCCGGCAATGACAATCCATTCGATGGTAACCGAATCAAACGCCCCAATTGAGGCTGTCCGCGTTGAATAGCCCCCGGTTGCCAAGGTTGTCATGGCATGGGTAAGCGCGTCAAATATGCCCATACCCGCCGCCGCTAGCATGATTGTCCATGCCGCTGTCAGGCCGGCATAAACCAGCCCGATGCCACCTGCCAACTGGGCAGCGCGGGGCACAACCTTGTCAGCGCGCTCATAGGATTCGGTGCGGAATAACTGCATGCCGCCAACTGACAGCATCGGCAATACCGCCATCGCCATCACAATGATGCCAACGCCGCCCAGCCATTGCAAAAGCGCCCGCCACATCAGAATGCCTGGTGGTGCCATCTCAATATATTGTAATACGGTCGAACCCGTTGTGGTGATCCCCGATACCGACTCAAATAGCGCATCTGTAGGGCTAAGTTGTAATTCGCTAAACATGAAGGGAAGTGACCCGAAAACACCAATCAGCATCCAAGAGCCATTGGTCAGCAAAAACGCCTGGCGCAACCCAAGATCAAGCGGTTCACGCTGTGACGTTGCCAGCCAAGTGGTGACACCGAAGAAAGCGGTGAATAAGGATGAAACGGCAAAAACCTGCCAGTCGCCAGACCCAAAATACAGATCGACACACATCGGGATTAGCATGGTCGCTGCCAGAATGGTGGTCAAAAGGCCCAGAATGTTCAAAACAGGTGAAAATTGCATAATGGTTGCGGGTTAAATCCCGACCCTTTGTCGCTAGCATGGCGCGCCTAACGCCTGTTGATCCTGAAACTGTAAATCAAAGCTGCTTTCTAATGCGCTTATATATGCCGAAATCAATACTAGAAAGCAATATTTTTCCCTGTAGGCTTGCCGCCTGGCTTTATGGCGATAGGGTTTCTGGCCATCAACGCGTCGGTATATCAGATCTGCTCATGCTTGGGAAAGCAGGGCTTGAATAATGCGTAAAGACAAGGTATGTATCGGCTGTTCTTTGGGCATTATCCGTGCAATCAAGCACGTTGACCAAGAGCTTCAAACATGAACTTCACAATGCGGTGCGGACATTCGTCTGCACGCTTTGTAACTAACAAATTGTTTATATTCATAAACCATAACGGTTTTGATTCAGTTTTCACAAAGGAGATCTCAATGCAGGCGAATAATTTTGCAGGTAAGACTATTGGTTTAATGGTGGCTAGCGGTTTTGATGAGGATCAGTTTATCGCCATCCAACGCGCAATGCTTGCAAAGACTGCCAAATTGAAGATCATTTCACGTGATGCCGGTCTGACTAATTCTTGGAACGGAACCGGGTGGGGCATGTCCTATCCTGTGGACAGCACACTCTCGACAACGCTCGCCATTGATTATGATGCGCTGATCATCCCAACAGGCGCCCGCCATGTTGATACGCTGATGAATGAAGTGCATGCGAAGCGCGTCCTACGCGCCTTTTTACGTGAAGGTATGCCGGTCATGATGCAGGGTGAAGCGATAAGACTGCTTGATCTTGTCGAAGACCACGCCGCACGTTCAATCGATGCGAAAGACGAAAATGCCGAGGTCGCGGTAGATAAAAATCTGGTTCAGATTCCGCTTGCCGTAAAACTTGAATCAGGCCTAGAAAAGTTGAATGTGGTCATGGTAGCATCTGCGGACGAAAGTCAGGCAGCCTAGTTTTCAGTCTGTCGTTTATATTAGGTCACAGATAACGAGCCATAGACTTGGGGCAGACGCAGTGAAGTCAAAGCTATCAAATGCCTCGGTTGCTATGCCCTCGCCATGTATCTCTATTTGCCAGATGGATCCGCAGGCCGATATCTGTCTTGGTTGTTACCGTACAAGGCAAGAAATCGCCAGCTGGAGCCGTATGGATGCAGAGGCGCAACGTGACTTGCTTGACACTCTGAATGAGCGTCGTGCAGCAAAAACCGGTATCCGCCGACGCCCTACACGGCGTCGAACGATTGCTGGTGAAAGATAAACCGAGACAGAATATGTCATCAAAATTTCATGATATGCTCGCTGAACGTTCGTATCTAATTGCAGATGGTGCGACAGGTACAAATCTGTTTGGACGTGGCCTTGAAACAGGCTATCCGCCTGAATTATGGAATGTTGAACGTCCCGATGACATTCTCTGGTTGCATGATAGTTTTCTGCAAGCCGGTTCGAATCTTATCCTGACCAATTCCTTTGGCGGCACATCCTTCCGTTTGAAATTACATGATGCACAAGACCGGGTTGAAGAGCTCAATCACGCGGCGGCGGTTAATGCTGTGACAGCAGTGACGAATCATCGGGATAAAACGGGCATTGATGCGATTGTGGCGGGGTCAATTGGCCCCACGGGTGAATTATTCGAACCGCTTGGCGCGTTGACCCCGGATTCCGCATGTGAGGCATTCACAAAACAGGCATCTGCGCTTTCCGAAGGCGGGGTTGATATGTTGTGGGTGGAGACCATGTCGTCCACCGAAGAAGTCGATGCTGCGGTCACGGCTGCCAAAACAACGGGCTTGCCAGTTGCGGTTACCATGACCTTTGACACGGCCAGCCGTACCATGATGGGCATCACGCCCCAGCAATTTGCCGAACAGGCGGTTGCGCTTGGCGTCGATGTGCTGGGCGCAAATTGTGGCATAGGGCCAGCCGAATTGATGCATTCGATGACCGGTATGACGGCGACCGCCTTAGCGGCCAATATCCCGATGGTGGCCAAAGGCAATTGCGGGATTCCTGCCTATGTGGAAGGGGCGATCCATTATCATGGCACCCCCGAATTAATGGCCAGCTATGCCCTGTTTGCCCGCGATGCCGGCATCAGCATTATTGGGGGCTGTTGTGGTACGACGCCAGCGCATGTGGCCGCCATGAGCGCGGCTTTGGCGTCGCGTCCCGCGGGTGTGCTTGATGAGGATGATATGCAGGCGGTGCTTGGCACGCCATGGGCAGATGTGCAGACCTCATCCGATGCCACTGACGATGGTGCTGGCGGGCGTCGTGGCCGCCGTGGCCGGCGCCGCAGTTAGCAATTTTTTTCAATTTTTCTATATTTTCCCTCTATTTTGCCTGATATGGACGTGATTATCGCATATCACAGCGAAATTGCGTGAAAGCTGGTTGCGTCAGGCAGTCATAATTTGCATACTCGCCCCGATTTTAGCCGGGGATGACCGGTCGTTTTTGGAGCTTCACTTATGCATATTTACCGCACCCATACCTGCGCTGCCTTAACCGAGGCCGCGGTCGGCGAAAAAGTTCGTATTTCCGGCTGGATCAATCGCAAGCGCGATCATGGCCAACTTGTATTTATCGATGTGCGCGATCATTATGGTTTGACGCAATGTGTTGCCGATTCTTCGGATGCCAGTTTTGCCATTGTCGAGGCGACACGTCTTGAGTCGGTTGTGACTATCACAGGCGAGGTTGTGCGGCGTAGCGACGACACCATCAACACCGCATTGCCAACAGGTCATATCGAAGTGCGCATCGAAAGCTTTGAGGTGCAGTCAGCGGCAGATACATTGCCTTTACAAGTCAATTCGGATGAAGATTCAGGCGAGGAAACACGGCTACGCTATCGGTACCTTGATTTGCGCCGTAGCCGCCCGCATGCCAATATCATGTTGCGCGCGCAGATTATCCAATCGATCCGCGCCCGTATGGTTGATCAGGGCTTTACCGAATTTCAAACCCCCATTTTGACCGCATCGTCACCCGAAGGGGCGCGTGATTTTCTGGTGCCTGCACGTTTGCATCCGGGCAAGTTCTATGCGCTACCGCAAGCCCCGCAGCAGTTCAAGCAGCTGATTATGGTGTCGGGTTTTGATCGCTATTTCCAGATTGCGCCTTGTTTCCGCGATGAAGATAGCCGCGCCGATCGAAGCCCGGGCGAATTCTATCAGCTCGATCTGGAGATGAGCTTTGTCGAACAGCAGGACGTTTTTAATGCTGTCGAGCCTGTCATTCGTGGTGTTTTTGAAGAATTTTCAGACAAAGATTGCGGCGAAGACTGGGTGCATATCCCGTTTGCCGAGTCGATGCTGAAATATGGTAATGACAAGCCCGATTTGCGGATTCCGTTCGAAATCAGCGATGTGACCGAAATTTTCCGTGACTCTGGATTCTCGATTTTTGCCAAGAATATTGAAAAAGGTGCGGTTGTGCGCGCTGTGCCGGGGCCAAAATGTGGTAGCCGTGCTATCGCTGACCGGATGAATAGCTGGGCACAAGGCGAAGGCGCACCAGGTATGGGGTATATTATCTATGGTGAAGGCGAAGCGCGCGGTCCGGTGGCCAAGGCATTAGGTGCCGAGAAAGCCGAAGAAATACGTGTGCAGGTGGGCGCCGAAGATGGCGATGCGGTGTTCTTTGCCTGTGCCGAGCCGGATGCGGCTGCAAGCCTAGCTGGTCGCGCACGGGTGAAAATTGGTCAGGATCAGAAGCTGATCGATGAAAGCGTGTTCCGTTTCGCCTGGATTGTTGATTTCCCGATGTTTGAAAAAGATGAAGTGACTGGCAAGATCGACTTTTCGCATAATCCGTTTTCAATGCCACAAGGCGGTATGCAGGCGTTGTTGGAGATGAACCCGCTGGATATCAAGGCATGGCAATATGACCTTGTTTGTAATGGCGTTGAATTATCATCTGGGGCAATCCGGAATCATCTGCCCGAGGTCATGTATAAAGCTTTTGAAATCGCTGGTTATGACAACAGCGTTGTCGATGACAAGTTTCCCGCCATGATCAATGCGTTTCGGTTTGGCGCGCCACCGCATGGTGGTATCGCCCCAGGTATCGACCGGATGGTGATGCTCATTGCCGACGAGCCGAATATCCGCGAGGTTATTCTGTTCCCGATGAATGGTAAGGCTGAAGATCTGATGATGGCGGCACCGTCCGAGGTTGACGATGCAGCGTTAAATGAGCTGCATATCCGGCGTGCGCCAGTGCCCAAAAAATCTGGCTAATTATGCGCTGTCTGGTTCTTGCCGGTTCCGTGCAATAGCCACAGAACGCTGGCAAGCAAGACCACGGCGCCTGCTTGATGAAGTCCGCCTAGCCATACTGGCACGCCATTGAGCAAGGTGAAAATACCAAGGATGAATTGGGCACTGATGCTAGCTAGCACCATATAAGCCCGAACTCGAAATGCGGGTATGACTTGTGCGCGTAGGGCCAATGCTATTACGGCAACAAGAGTCAGTGCCGCAAGCCAGCGATGATGGAACTGCGCCGATGCCGGATTTTCAAAAGCATCACGCCAGCCTTCGTCACCATATTCGACCGGCACCAGCCCGTCGCCCATAAGCGGATATTCGTTATAAAGCAGGCCAGCATCCATGCCAGCGACCAACGCGCCGGCAAGGATAGTAATGGCAACCATGATCAAACTGCCCAGCCCATGCCCCGATGGTCGCTGCGACTGGCCATCGCGCAGATCAAGCGCGACCCAGATCAGCAAACTGAAAATAAGCAAAGCCATACCAAGATGCGTGGCGAGCCGATATTGCGATACAGTGGCATCCTGTGACAGGCCGGATTTGACCATCCACCAGCCAATCACGCCCTGCGATCCACCAAGCACTAATAATATAAGCAGGCGGCGACCATAGCCAGCAGGTATCATCTGTTTTGCCGCAAACCATAGCAGTGGCACAGCAAAGGCGACGCCCAGTAAACGTCCCCATAAACGGTGAAAATATTCCCAGAAGAAAATGAGTTTGAAGCCTGCCATATCAAGGCCGAAATTAATCTTGTCATATTCAGGCGATTGCTTGTAAAGCGCATAAACACGATTCCATTCAGCCTCGCTGAGCGGCGGCAATGTACCCATCAGTGGCCGCCATTCAACCATCGACAGGCCGCTACCGGTCAAACGCGTAATGCCGCCAATCACCACCATAATTGCGACCAGCGCAGCCATAAGCAAAAGCCATAATGCAACTATATTCTGGGACTTTTGGGTGGCATGCGCCGACCAGAATGAGGACAGATTTGTAGTCACTACTTTACTCCAGACATAGCAGCCGCCTAAAGCCGCATTGTAATTACCCCTAAGCACGGCTTATAGCATCCCATGCGACCAGATTAAATGGTCGCATTGCCGCAGGGGTATTTAGGGTGATGACTATGTTTCAATCACAATCAAATTTTCAGAAATATTTACTGCTAAACTGAGTATAATGAAATTATATTTTTTTGAACGTGTTATTTCATTTAAATATCACAAAAATTTACTAATTATGGTGATAGGAAACTGTCTGGTTGGGCAGTAAAGCTATGGAAGCTGAACAATGGCATCATATTTTCCGATCTTTGTTGATGTACAGAGCGTTTCACCTTTGGTGATTGGCGATAGTGATGTGCTGACATCCAAAATACGGTTACTGTCAAAAATGGCACCTATTATTGATGTTGTTTCCAGCTCGTCATCTGTGGTGGAAACATTGGCCAGCGCTGATCAGATAAATGTGCTTGCTGGCGTGACCGCGCATGATGATGCGGTGCTTTCGATGATGGCTGGTCGGCCTTTGGTGATTATCGAGACCGGTGATCCGGCGCGTAATAAGGTGCTTGCCCAGCATGCACGATCGCTTGGGGTGCCGGTGAATGTGCCGGACACCATTTCCCTATGCAGTTTTTTTCTGGGTTCGATTGTCGATCGTTCACCTGTCATTGTGGCGATTTCCACTTCGGGGTTGGCACCGGTTCTGGCACAGCATATCCGCGCACGGATCGAAGATATGCTGGCACCAGCAACAGGCAGGTTGGCGCATTATCTGTTCCGGCTTCGTGACCGGATGAAACATTTTCCACATGCCATGCGTCGCGGCTTGCAACATCAGATTTTAAAAGGGCAAATTGCCCAATATGTCATGGCGGGTAAAGCGACGGTGGCTGATAATGCCATCATGCATATGCTTGGCAATGTTTCGTCATCACAAGACCGGTCACATGCCGAAAAGGTGCGGATACAAATTGTTGATGCGGGTGCAGGCGCCAAGGGACTGTTATCCCTGGATGCGGCAGAGGCTATCCGTCATGCCGATAGTATTTTTTACGATCATCTGGTGTTGGACGAGGTGCTTGATCTGGCACGGCGCGAGGCCAAACTGACACTCTGCCAGATTGTTCACTATGCCAACGGTCAGCTAAAAGGCGGCCAACATAAAGACGATATGTCAATGGCATCATTGCTTGGCAAGCTGAAGGCGGCATCTAAAACCAATGACCGTATTGTCTATCTGGCAGGGGGTGATCCGCGCCATACGCGCACGGCTGATTTCATGCTCAAAGCGCTTGGTGATCATGGCCTTGCTGGCCAGCATATCACCTCGGCGGCAACGCCGCGTGCGCCGTCCTATACGGCACCAAGACCCGCCATTAATGCCAGTGACATTGTACAGCTGGGCGTGATTAACAACCCCAATAACGATCTGCGAGAAGGTGCCTGAAATGTCAAAAACCCCTGATATGTCAAAAACTGATGATATTATTCTAACCGCAAACCGGCTTGATGATGGTGTTGTGCTATGGATGACAAACAAGCTGGACTGGACAGTTAACCGCAGCAAAGCCGCGATGTTTGATGCAAAGAGCGCCCCCCTTGCCACAGCCCGCGCCGAACAGGATGTGGCCGCAAACCGGATAGTTTCGCTCTATACTATTGCGGTGAATGGCAAGGCAGACCAGTCAGCGCGTGAGACAATTCGCGCTGCTAGAGGTCCGTCCATCATCCCCCCTGCGGATAGGCCAGCCTGTGCCCCTGTTCCGTTAGGCAGATTCTTTCATCCATCTATAAAAGGAGCGCCGCATGTATCGCTACGATCAGCTTGACCGAAATTTTGTCAAAGCGCGGGCGCTACAATTCCGTAATCAGGTCGAACGCCGACTGGCGGGAGCGTTAAGCGAGGATGAATTCAAACCTTTGCGGTTACAGAATGGTCTGTATTTGCAACTTCATGCCTATATGTTGCGGGTCGCAATTCCCTATGGGGTTATGAGCGCACAACAGCTTCGTGGTCTAGCTGGAATCGCTCGTGATTTTGATCGCGGCTTTGGCCATTTTACCACCCGGCAGAATATCCAGTTTAACTGGATCAAGCTTGTGGAAACGCCTGATATTCTGGATCGGCTAGCCAGCTTTGATATGCATGCGATTCAAACCTCGGGCAATTGCATCCGCAATGTCACTTCGGATCCATTTGCCGGTGCGGCGGCTGACGAGTTGGAAGATCCGCGTGGCTGGTGTGAAATCATCCGGCAATGGTCAACCTTGCATCCCGAATTTGCCTTTTTGCCGCGTAAATTCAAGATCGCCGTATCAGCAGGCGCGACAGATCGCGCCGCCACCGGCTTTCATGATATCGGCTTGCGGATGGTCAAAAATACCGATGGCCAGATTGGCTTTCGGGTGCTGGTTGGCGGCGGACAGGGGCGCACCCCACGTGTGGCCCAGCAGATCGCCGCCTTTCTGCCAAAGCATCATTTACTATCCTATCTCGAGGCAATTCTGCGTGTCTATAATCAGGCCGGGCGCCGCGACAATATCTATAAGGCGCGAATCAAGATACTGGTCGAAGCTATGGGAATCGATGCTTTTCGCGATGCAGTTGCGGCTGAGTGGGACAAAATCCGCAATAGTGCTATCGAACTGCCCGACGCCGAGCGTGATCGGATTCTTGCCCATTTTGCACCTGTCGATCTACCGCCATTCCCTGCGCGTGATTATATGGACGATATCACGCGTCGCCGGCAAACTGACCGTGCTTTTGACCAGTGGATGACGCGTAATATTACGGCCCATTGGCATCCTGATTATTGTGCGGTCATGATCAGCCTGAAAGCGATTGACCGTCCGCCTGGTGATGCCTCGGCGCATGAGATGGAAGCCATAGCCGATATTGCCGAAACCTATGGTCAGGACGAAATTCGCGCAACTTATGAACAGAATCTGATTATCCCGCATATGGCTAAACAGCATCTACCAGCAATATATGACCGGCTTGCCGCGCTTGACCTTGCTGGCGCTGAGGCTGGATTGATTGGCGATATGATCGCCTGTCCGGGACTGGATTACTGTAATCTTGCCAATGCGCGGTCTTTGCCATTGGCTGATAAGATTTTCCGGCGTTTTGATGATGCTGACCGGCGCGCTGATATTGGGGCGTTACGCCTAAATATATCCGGATGTATTAATGCCTGCGGGCATCATCATGCGGCGGATATCGGCATATTGGGTGTCAATAAAAAGGGTGTTGAACATTATCAGATCACGCTTGGCGGACGGGCTGGTGAGGCGGCCGCAATCGGCAGCATTATGGGGCCGTCTTTTGAAGAGGCTGATGTGCCTGCCGCGATCGAACGTATCGTCGATACCTATATGGATTTACGGCATGACAGTGAAACATTTGCCGATAGTCTGATCCGACTTGGAACCGCACCGTTCAAGGAATCGCTTTATGCGTGACGATGCTATCCAGACCCAGACCCAGCTATTTGATCTTGCCCATGGTACAGTGATTGACGCGGCAGATCGGCGTGTTGCCGATTATAGAATCGCTACTGGTGACAGCTTGGCAGATGAGTCCATATATGCGGCGCTTAGCATAGATAGTGTGGTCGAAATCAGGTTTGACAAATTTTCAGATGGGCGTGGATTTACCTATGCCCGGCGCATATCTGAGGCTGGGCTTGCTGGCGTACTTGTGGCCAGCGGTCATGTGATTGCCGATCAGGCCGATTATTTGCGCCGCTGTGGCTTCACCCATGCTGACATCCCCATATCAAAAATAGATGACTGGCAGGCCGCCTTATCAGCCATTCCAGCCCATTTTCAGCATATGACAAATTCTCCACGTAGCCGTATGGCTGCCTCAACTATGCGCCGCAAATAGGGCAATCATTTTTTTAGTCATTTTTTCCCCACATTGCTTGACAAGTTGTTGCAGGGAGCCCACATAGCATTGATTAAGGGCTAGCACTCGCGATGGGTGAGTGCTAGTGACACTTTTATTTGCATAACGGAGGAGAGAAAGGCATGAAATTCAGGCCCCTTCACGACCGCGTCGTTGTACAGCGGATTGAATCGGAAGAAAAGACTGCAGGCGGAATCATTATTCCAGATACAGCCAAAGAAAAGCCAATGGAAGGCAAGGTTATTGCCGCCGGAGCTGGCGCGCGAGACGAGACTGGCAAAGTTCAGCCGCTTGACGTTAAAGCTGGCGACTCTGTGCTGTTTGGCAAATGGTCAGGCACCGAAGTCAAAATCGACGGTCAGGATTATCTGATCATGAAAGAATCCGACATCATGGGTGTTATCGAATAGATCGTCCCCTTAAAGTCTAAAGAGAAGGAATACAGAAAATGGCTGCTAAAGAAGTCAAATTCGGATCAGAAGCTAGAACAAAGATGCTCGAAGGTGTCGATATCCTAGCGAACGCCGTTAAAGTCACATTGGGTCCAAAAGGCCGCAACGTGGTTTTGGAAAAGTCTTTTGGCGCACCACGGATCACCAAAGACGGTGTGACAGTTGCTAAAGACATCGAATTGAAAGACAGATTCCAGAATATGGGCGCACAGATGGTGCGTGAAGTGGCGTCAAAAGCGAATGACGTCGCTGGTGACGGAACAACAACCGCAACCGTTCTGGCGCAAAGCATTGCCCAGGAAGGCGCAAAAGCTGTTGCATCTGGCATGAACCCAATGGATCTGAAACGTGGCATCGACATGGCTGTCGAGGCTGTTGTTGAAAAGATCGTTGCAGGTTCAAAGACCATTTCAACATCTGACGAAGTGGCTCAGGTTGGAACCATTTCAGCCAATGGTGAAGAAGAAATCGGTAAGATGATTGCCGAAGCCATGGAGCGTGTTGGTAATGAAGGTGTGATCACCGTTGAAGAAGCCAAAAGCCTCGACACCGAATTGGATGTTGTTGAAGGTATGCAGTTCGACCGTGGTTACCTGTCACCTTATTTTGTGACAGATGCCGAGAAAATGCGCGCCGTCCTTGAAGAGCCGTATATTCTGCTACACGAAAAGAAACTTTCCAATCTACAGGACATGCTGCCTATTCTGGAAAAAGTTGTCCAGTCAAGCCGTCCATTGTTGATCATCGCCGAAGATATCGAAGGCGAAGCTTTGGCAACTTTGGTTGTTAACCGTCTTCGTGGTGGCCTGAAGGTTGCTGCGGTCAAGGCACCTGGTTTCGGTGATCGCCGCAAAGCCATGATGGAAGACCTTGCCATTCTAACGAACGGCACTGTCGTATCAGAAGAAGTTGGTATTGCGCTTGATAGCCTGACACTCGAAATGCTGGGTTCTGCCAAGCGCGTCGAGATCACCAAAGACGAAACAACAATCGTTGATGGTTCTGGTGACAAGACCGAAATCGACGCACGTTGTAACCAGATTCGTGCCCAGGCTGAAGAAAGCACATCAGATTATGACCGTGAGAAGATGCAAGAGCGTTTGGCCAAATTGGCTGGTGGTGTTGCTGTGATCAAGGTTGGCGGTGCTACTGAAGTCGAAGTGAAAGAGCGTAAAGACCGTGTTGACGATGCAATGCACGCAACCCGTGCTGCGGTTCAAGAAGGTATCGTCCCTGGCGGCGGTGTTGCGCTTGTTCGTGCATCAGTGGTTCTTGATGGCTTGAAGCCAGCTAACCGTGATCAGGAAGTTGGCATCAATATCGTTCGCCGCGCATTGCAGGCTCCGGCCCGTAATATTGCGGAAAACGCTGGTGCTGAAGGTTCGGTTATCGTTGGCAAGCTCATGGAAAGCAACGATCCAAACATGGGTTACGATGCCAAGAATAACGAATATACCGACATGATCAAAGCTGGTGTTATCGATCCGACTAAAGTGGTTCGTTCGGCTTTGCAAAATGCGGCATCTGTTGCTGGCCTGCTGGTTACAACCGAAGCTATGGTTGCTGAAAAGCCAGAGCCAAAAGATCCAATGCCAGCTGCCCCTGATATGGGCGGCATGGGCGGTATGGGTGGCATGGGCTTCTAAAGTCAGTCATCTATGTTACGAATATCAGACCGGAGGGTGGTAACGCCCTCCGGTTTTTGTTTGGGGTAACCTAGGCCGCAGATTGATAGGGGTTATTGGCGTCAGCGACCCGCCTGATTTTGATCTGGTTTTGCGATGCCTGTGGTGTGACCAACGCACTTAGTTCTGTAATACCATATGATAACGTGATGCTAAGTTGATCGCGCGCTATTTGGCGCAATGTCATGTCCTGTGTTGGTTCAATTGGGCATTCATCACGCTCCCACCGTCCCACTGACTGTGTATCGCGATGAAGCAGTTTAGCCAATTGCGCCTGTGTCATACCTATTTCTGTGCGCAGAAAGCGAATTTCAGCGCCGCTTAGTGCGCCACTTTGGTTTATCAGCCCTTCGGCAATCGCTCTATGAAGCATGCCAACAGCGGGTATCTGGATGATCTTTTCACCGTCATCATCGACTATATCAAAGTCGGCATCGGCAACGATGACATTATCCAGCCCGCATTCGGTATAGTGATAATCTTGTGTATTCATTTTTTACTCCAACATCCCTGATGGATTTCGCATGGGGTACTCATCTTTCCAAAATATCGTGATAAATTTTATCATCTTTGTGTCAAAATCTGGAACGATCACAACGACTAAACTCCGGTTATGTGAATTAGGGGTTTTGCCTTCGACCTTATATTTCCAGAATCCATCTTGCGATGATTTTTCAGCATCATCATAAACATATCCAAATTTCAAAAGATATCTGACATCAGCAACAATCAAATTTCGTTTCGCAAGTTGTTCCTTAAAATGAACTCGCTGTATCCAAGTCGTAAGATCATTTGCTGCCAACTTCCAAACCATCTTGGTTGCGCGCGCTGGGGTAAGTGCCGTGGGTTTCGTCATCAATAGCTTCTGCGTATGATTTCATGGGCTAAACACCAGCATTATAATCAAATAAAAGTATCATGGTGATATATATCATGATGATATATAGAAGCAATTAGAATGCTGTGTCAAGCCTATTTAAAACGATGGCGAGCGCAACGTAGTTTACCGCTTGGCTAAATTATTAATTGTCACTCTCCCAAAAAATCCCTGGTGCGGGCGATCGCTTCGGCAAGGCCGACACGCTGCACCTCGACATCGGGTGGAAAGGCTGTCGTCAGGCGGGTTGGCAGGCGGCTATCGAGCATCACGAAAACACCGCGATCAGTATCTCGGCGAATCAGGCGGCCAAAGGCCTGACGCAACTTCAATCGTGCCAGTCGTTCAGTCCAGGCATCGCGGCCTTGCCATTTGGCACGCGCCTGAAATAACAGGTCACTGCGTGGCCACGGCATGCGGTCAAACACGATCATCCGCAATGCCGCCCCGGGGACATCAATGCCATCGCGCACGGCATCAGTACCTAGCAGACATGATTCGGCCTCTTCGCGGAACATCTGCAACAGGGTTTGCAAATTCATCTTGTCTATATGCTGGGCATAGAGGGGCAGACCTGCCGCTTCCAGCCGTGCCAATAGGTCTGGATGCACGGCTTTTAGGCGCCGCACTGCTGTAAACAGCCCCAAGGCACCGCCGCCTGATGCCTGCATCAAGCCCGCCATTGCCGCCGCCGTTGCCGAGGGGCGGTCACGCACCACATCATTGACGACAAAAATACGTGTCTGATTGGCATAATCAAAGGGCGAGCTGAAAGCTGCCCGCAATGTCGGATGTGCCAGATGTGCCGCCCCCGTCAGCGCCAAGGCCGAAGCCCAGCCGTCGGCGGCAACCGTATTGTCACGCGCACTGTCTTTTGTCGCGGCTTCCTTTTCGGCTTGGCTGCGTTTGGGCTGGGCGTAATCCTGCAAGGTTGCCGACGTGATCGCCACCCCATGTGCCCCATCCAGCACCTCAGCGGTAAAGGGAATGGTAGGATCAAGCCAATGGCGGGCATAGCCAACATCACGATCCTGACCTTCGATCCGGTCAATCTGCAACCAGTCAACAAAGCCATCACGTTGGCCATCGCGCACATCACCCAGCATCAGCTGCCAGGCATTAACCGGCCCTGCCGCGCGTAGCTCTAAACCGCGAATGGCGCCCTCGATCCGCGCGCGTGCAGCGCTGTCCAGCTCATCGACTTTATCATCAAGCAAGGCTTTGAGTCGTTTTGCCAGATTGTTAAGCGGCACCAGCAGATGGTGCAGTCGATCGGCAAATTCATTGGCCGATGTTAATAAATCATCCGACGCTGGATGTAGTTCACTTTGCAGATCATATTGGCTTTCGGGGTCAGCCGCGCGCGCATATAGGCTGTTGCGCACATGCATGAAAAAGGCCTCGGCTGGTCCCATTGGTTGAAAAGCGGATAAACGCTTCTGCCAGCCCTGACCAGGCAGGTCACGGGCAAATTCAAGGGCGGCTTCGAGATCGGCTTTTGCCGCATCGTCGCCCGCAATCAGATCTTCAAGCCGACGTTTCAATCCACGTGCACGCCCCCGTCGTCCATCTTCAGCACCACGAATCCAATGTCGTAATTCGGCTGTTTCACCAGCGCTTAGATAGGCCGAAAAGGCACTATCAGCCGCGTCAAATACGTGATGCCCCTCATCAAATACATAGCGTGTAGGCCGCCGCCGGTCATCATTGCTGGCATAGGCGGCATGGATCATAACCAGCGCATGATTGGTGACAACAATATCGGCACGTTTGGCGCTGCGGGTCGATTTTTCAACAAAGCATTTGTTATAATGCGCACAGGCGGCATGCACGCATTCACCGCGCCGGTCAGCCAGACCAACCGTCTGTGCGCGTCCTAGCAGATCCATTAGCCATGCGGGAAAGCTGGCACCTGTCAGATCGCCGTCACTTGTTGCCCCTGCCCAACGCGCCATCAAGCCCAAAGCGGTGGCGTTACGTGGTTGCCCCGGCATTGTCCCTAGGGCTTCTTCCAGATTAAGTAGGCATAGATAATTTTCCCGGCCTTTGCGCAAGACAACCTTTTGTGCATGCGTTTCGGCATTCGGATATAGTCGCGTCAGCTCTGCCGCTATCTGATGTTGAAGCGTACGTGTATAGGTCGAAATCCATACGGCGGCGCCATTTTTTTCTGCCCATAGGGATGCAGGTGCCAGATAGCCTAATGTCTTGCCTGTACCAGTGCCCGCTTCGGCAAGCACCAATGTTGGTGCTGGTCCGGCATCTGGCCGGTCAAAGCTGGCGGCGATGGCGGCGGCATAATCGGACTGGCTTTCACGCATTTCTGCGCTATGTCCGAGCATATCCTGAAGCCGTTCGCGGGCGGCATCTGGCAAAACAGGTTGCGTGCCGGGATCGATCTGTGGCGTGTAATCGGTATATTCGGGTAGACGGTTCCAGATCGCTGCATTGCGTCCGTCGGGTGGCTCTGGCTTCTGGGGTGCTAGGCCTAGATGCGATAGCACAATAGGCCCCCATGTCCAGCCGCCAGCTGTCATCATGGCAGCAATTTCACCCGCTTCCTTTCGCGCTGGTGGCGGCGCGCCGGCCAGTTCATCAAGCAGCATAAAGGCAATCTGCGGCAAAAGCGCCGCCATGGCGTCACCGCTTTGTGGCCGTGCTAGCCCCAATTGCGAGGCCAGCCCGACAGGTGTTGGCAGACAGAAACGCGCAGGCCGCACAAAGGCGAATAATTCCATGATATCAAGCGCACGGGCGATGTCTGTGCCTGCCCGGGCGCTACTCCACCGACGATGGCATAATAGCACTGTTTTTTGGCCAAGCTTATGGCTTAACGCGGTGCGATCCAACTCGGCAATCTCGCCATTCTCCGAAATCCAGATCAGATGTGATCCATGCGGATAGAACACAGGCGCACTGTGTAATTCGGGAATTTCATTGGGATTTGACGAGAAGATATCCTGCATGACTCTATTGATATAGACCGCCACGCCAGTACAATCTAGCCTCGTGGGGGTAGATAGGCGTGAAAACCGCATTTTATCCCATTGTCAGGCATTGTGATCGCGCTTGACCTTACCCAAGGCTTTGCCTAGCTTGGCGACAGTTTGATTGCGTCCTCACATTGCTGGCGACGCTATGTTAAAAAGAGCATCTGATGACGAATGTGAATGAAATGATGGATATTGCCCGCAATGCCAAAGCCTGGCCGTTTGCCGAAGCCGTGATGCTGGCGAAGCGGTTGGATAAAATGGGCGGCCCCAAAAAGGACAGCGTCATTTTTGAAACTGGTTATGGCCCATCTGGCCTGCCGCATATAGGCACTTTTGGCGAGGTGGTTCGTACCAGCATGGTGCGACATGCTTTTGAAACACTTACAGGAGCCACAACCCGCCTGATTTGCTTTTCCGATGACCTTGATGGGTTTCGCAAGATTCCCGATAATATTCCGAATCCCGAACAGCTGACGCCATATCTGCACATGCCGCTGACCAAGGTGAAAGACCCATTTGGCACAGCGTCATCCTTTGGGGCGCATAATAATGAGGCCTTACAGGCGTTTCTTGATTCATTCGGGTTTGACTATGAATTTGTCAGTTCGACCGACTGTTATACATCCGGCATGTTTGACGATGCGCTACGTGATATGCTGGCGCATTATGATGATATCATGAAGATCATGTTGCCAACATTGGGGGCAGAACGTCAAGCCACCTACAGCCCGTTCTTTCCGATCTGCCCGGACACTGGCCGCGTGCTACAAGCCAAGGTGATTGCCCAGGATGTGGCCAATGACAGCATTACCTATCTGCATCCAGAAACAGGCGAAGAGAAAACAAGTCTGGTGACAGGTGGCCATTGTAAATTGCAGTGGAAATGTGACTGGGCGATGCGCTGGTATGCGTTGGGTGTCGATTATGAAATGAATGGCAAGGATCTGACTGATTCGGTCACGCAATCATCCAAGATTGTGCGTGCCCTTGGTGCCATACCGCCTGCCGGTCTGACCTATGAACTGTTTCTGGATGCGAATGGTGAAAAGATTTCAAAGTCGAAAGGCAATGGTCTGTCGATTGACGAGTGGCTTCGTTACGGCAGTCCAGAAGCATTGTCATTATTCATGTATGCCCAGCCAAAACGCGCGAAACGCCTGCATTTTGATGTGATCCCAAAGACCGTTGATGAATATTACCAGCATCTTGGCAAGATCACCGAACAGGATGTCGCGGCGCAGATTGAAAATCCAGTCTGGCATATTCATAGTGGTGTGCCAGAAGCCGCCACCCTGCCGCTGACCTTTACCTTGCTGTTGAATCTGGCGGCGGTGTGCCACGCCGAGGATTCATCAGTGGTGTGGGCTTATGTAAGCGACTATGCCGAAGGGGTCAGTGCTGATACACATCCGGCTCTTGACCGGATGATCGACTATGCGGTGAATTATTATCAGGATCTGGTTAGGCCAACAAAAACCTATCGTCTGCCTAGCGCGGCCGAAAGCGTACATCTTCAAACACTGGCCGATGCCATTCGGGATTTGCCAGATGATGCGCCTGCCGAAGATATCCAGTCGGCGGTCTATGCAACGGGTAAACAGGCTGAATATGAAAATCTGCGTAGCTGGTTTGTTTGTCTTTACGAAGTTTTGCTTGGCCAATCAGAAGGGCCACGCATGGGTTCATTTTTTGCGCTTTATGGACGTGATAAATCGTTACAGCTTATCAATGATGCGCTGGCTGGCACATTGGCTGGCACACCAGCGGATCAGACATCAGCAGGGGACGCCCATTGATCTGGCGTCTTGCCGCATCTGCCGCCCGTCTATTGCCACCTGAAGCGGCGCATGTAGCGGCGGTCAAAACATTACAAGCCAATATTGGCCCACGCCCGCATGTGCCGTCTTTGCCCGTGTCGCTTGCAGGTCTAGATTTTGCCAACCCATTAGGTGTTGCGGCAGGCTTTGATAAAAATGCGGCCTGTTACAAGGGCGCGATGGGACTGGGTTTTGGTCATGTCGAGGTCGGGACTATCACCCCGCTTGCCCAGCCCGGAAATCCAAAGCCACGTGTGTTTCGGTTATCCAAGGATGCGGCGGTTATTAACCGCTATGGGTTTAACAGTCAGGGTATGGAGGTTGCGGCGGCGAATCTGGCGCGCGTGCGTGACTATACGGGCATTTTGGGCGTAAATGTCGGTGCAAATAAGACCAGTCCAAACCCCACCGATGATTATCGGGTTGCGGTTGCCTGTCTTGCGCGCTTTGCCGATTATGTGACCTTGAATATTTCCTCGCCCAATACGCCGGGCTTGCGTGATTTGCAAACCCAGCAACATCTGGCCGCCTTGCTTGATGCGGCGCGGACAGGCATGCAGGAAGCCGGTGTAACACGCCCGCTTTTTTTGAAAATCGCCCCTGATCTTGAACAGGCTGATCTAGAGTTGATTGTCGATCACTGCGTATCGGCCGGGGTACATGGTATTATTGCGACCAATACCACAATAAGCCGCCCTGATAGTTTGCGAGACCGACAGGCATCACAGACTGGCGGCCTTTCCGGACAGCCATTATTCACCATGGCGACGGATATCTTGTCGCGAATCGTTCAGCTTGGTAAGGGCCGCATAGGCGTTATTGGTGTTGGCGGCGTCGCGCATGGATGGCAGGCCTATGCCAAAATTCTGGTTGGTGCCGATCTTGTCCAGCTTTATTCAGGGCTGGCACTGGACGGGCCCTTGATTGCAAGCCGTATTTTGCATGAACTTGCCATCTTGCTAGACAAGGATGGCGTCAGCACCGTTGGCGCAATATGTGGGACAATACCTGATCCACAAGCTGCTATCAGACACGCTTTTCGTTGCGCGCAAACCGGTTGAAGGCTGACCTTAGATTATCACTTATCACATGATTGATAGGGCTTTTTGCAGTCTTTGGTGCTGATAGAATGGCAGGCTCAGACTGTTGTTTTTTCGATCTATTTTCATATGAGGTCGCCAAAAGCCTGAAATAGAATAACGTGACAATCCGCATTGACGAGGCAAGGCTGGAAAATTGCCGGCGTTTATCAATTTCCTGGCAAAAAGAGTCCAGATCAATTGATTCGCGCCGCAGAATATCTGAAATACAATCCCAGATATAGGGTTCCAGAACAATTGTGGTGCGTAGATGTGCTAGTCGTATATTTCGTTTTTGTCGCTTTTGTATCATGTGATCTCACCATTTTTGCCCATTTGGATTATTTCTTTGAATAATTTTAGACTAAAAGGATTAATAAAAAGCTAAGCGCGGCAATCAAAATATCCTTTAGCGAATGGGACTGATTTGTTTTGACACTTGACGTTAGAGCATAGCTAGCCTATACCCACGCATCACTTCGGCGTGATCATGCACGTCGGTTTGACCTTTTTGAAAAATACCGAGGCTTATCATGGCTAAACGCTGTCAAATCACTGGTAAAACCGTTATGGCTGGCAACAATGTCAGTCACGCTAACAACCGCACGCGCCGCCGGTTCCTTCCGAACCTTCAGCAGGCCAGCATGCAAAGCGAAATCCTTGATCGCAAAATCAGTCTGCGTATTTCAACCAGTGCCATCCGTACGGTTGAAAAGCATGGCGGTATTGATGCGTTTTTGATGCAGGCACGTAATTCTGAACTGGCTGATGAGGCGCGTTCGCTAAAACGCGAAATGATGGCCGTTCAAGCCAAGTCATAGTTTCGATCTTCATATCAAATAAAACCCCGCTTCTGGCGGGGTTTTTTTTGGGTCTATATTTATATAAACTGGTTAAGCAACTTTTTTACCGCGCCGTATTGTGTCTTCGTCAAATAGGTCGGTAAGCTGTCCAACAACGGCACCACCAAGCTGATCAACATCAGTAATTGTGACCGCACGCCGATAATAGCGGGTAACGTCATGTCCGATGCCGATAGCCAGCAATTCAATAGGCGACCGCCCTTCAATATAGGCAATGACCTCGCGCAGGTGCCGTTCCAGATAACTGCCGCTATTAACCGACAAGGTGGAATCATCAACCGGGGCGCCATCGGAAATGACCAGCATGATTCGGCGGTCTTCGTTGCGGCCAAGCAAACGCTCATGCGCCCATAACAGGGCTTCGCCATCGATATTTTCTTTCAGAATGCCTTCACGCAACATCAGCCCCAGTGATTTACGCGCGCGCCGCCATGGCACATCGGCTGGCTTATAAATAATATGGCGCAGATCATTCAGGCGGCCTGGTGCGGCTGGTTTGCCAGCCTGTTGCCATAATTCGCGTGACTGGCCCCCTTTCCATGCGCGTGTGGTAAAGCCAAGAATTTCGACCTTTACACCACAGCGTTCGAGGGTGCGTGCCAGAATATCGGCGGTGACGGCGGCAATCGTGATGGGACGCCCGCGCATTGATCCGGAATTATCCAGCAACAAGGTCACAACCGTATCGCGGAATTTGGTATCTTGTTCCTGCTTATAGGATAGGGCGCTCAAAGGCTGGGTTACAACCCGATGTAATTTCGCCGCATCCAGAATGCCTTCTTCAAGATCAAAATCCCAAGACCGGTTCTGATGTGCCATCAATTTACGCTGTAGCCGGTTGGCCAGTTTGCCAACCACCGATGTCACATTTTCCATATGGCGGTCTAGCATTGTACGAAGACGATCAAGTTCTTCCGGATCGCACAGGTCGGCAGCTGAAACAATTTCGTCAAACTTGGTTTCAAATGTACGGTAGCTATCATCGGCAGTGCCGCGATTGGCATTATGACCAGTCATATCTGAATTTGGTGAATCGCCATCGGACATGCCTTCTTCGGCGCCGTCGGCTTCGCCCATTTCGCCTTCTTGCGACGAACCGGAATCGCCCGCATCATCCATGGACTGGCTATCGTCACCTTCGGATTGGTCTTCGCCAACAGCCGACTGCTCGCCATCCTGATCGCTCTGGCTGTCCCCACTATCATCCTCATCACTACCTTCGTCGGCGTCATCATCCGGATTTGAAGACGCATCACCAAGATCGGTTTCTAAAGCCCCGATCAGGCGCCGTGAGATTTCGGCAAACTGGCTTTGATCATCAATATTGGCTTCTAGTTGATCCAGCAGATCACCAGCCCGTGATTTTACCCATGGGCGCCATAAATCCATCACCATAGATAGAGTCTGTGGCGGCGGCGCGCCGGTCAACTCTTCGCGCAGTAACAGGCGTACAACTTCGGCGATACCCGCTTCATCAGCGCTGCCTGGCGCTTCGATCTGGCGGGTTTCATATCGTTGGTTCAAGGCGGCGGTTAGATTGGCACCAACGCCAGCAAGATCGTTCGCACCAATGGCTTCGACGCGGGCGCGCTCGGCTGATTCGAAAATAGCGCGTGCGCCATCAGGATTCGGACAATGTTTCTTATGTGTCTTTGGATCATGATGGGCAATCCACAAAGCCGCACCATCGGCAGCCCCCCGCAAGCTTGCTTTCTGGGCGGCGGTGGCTGTTGGGGGCAAGGCGGGCAGGCGCACATCATCCGTGCCGACATGCGTATCAGTGCCTGCATAGGTAACCTGACATTCCTTGACACCTGCCACCGCCCGCAAGGCTGCTGCATTGGATTTCAGGAATTGGGCTTCCTTGTCAAATTTGGGATCGTGATCTGGCATGATGCGTCCTGACTATTGGATCCATGAGCGATAGGAAAAAGAACTAGCTTGCATTGGCCTGACGGACAGGCGCTTCAGGCAAATCAATGCCAAAGCAACGCTGATAATATTCGGCCACGGTAGGACGCTCAATTTCATCACATTTATTCAAAAAGCTCAGCCGGAACGCCAGTGTCATATCGCCAAAAATGCTTGTATTCTCGGCCCAGGTGATCACCGTACGTGGCGACATAACTGTCGATAGATCGCCTGACATAAAGCCCTTGCGGGTCAGGTCGGCCATGCGCACCATCTTGTTCAGTGTTTCACTGCCTTTGGCATCAGCATATTCGGGTAATTTGGCTTTGACGATGCCGACTTCATCATCATGTGGCAGATAGTTCAATGTCGAGACAATCGACCAGCGATCCATCTGCCCCTGATTGATCTGCTGGGTGCCATGATAAAGACCAGTTGTATCACCTAGGCCAACGGTATTGGCGGTAGCGAAAAGGCGAAAATTAGGATGTGGATGAATCACCTTGTTACTGTCCAGCAAGGTCAGCTTGCCATCAACTTCCAGCACCCGCTGAATCACGAACATCACATCGGCACGGCCAGCATCATATTCGTCAAATACAAGCGCCACTGGATTCTGTAATGCCCAAGGCAGAATACCCTCGCGGAATTCGGTGACCTGTTTGCCATCGCGAAGCACAATCGCGTCTTTACCAATGAGATCAATCCGGCTTATATGGCTGTCCAGATTGATGCGGATACATGGCCAGTTCAGCCGTGCGGCAACCTGTTCGATATGGGTTGATTTACCCGTACCATGATAGCCCTGAATCATGACCCGACGGTTAAAACCAAAACCAGCCAGAATGGCTAGCGTCGTATCTGTATCAAATTGATAGGTTTCATCCTTGACCGGCACATAGTCCGATCCTTGGCTAAATGCCGGAACCTGCATGTCAACATCGATACCGAACACATCACGCGCATTCACAGTGATATCTGGCGCAGCTAGGGGATGTGCAGATGCAGACACGATTTTTGACTCATTTGACATGGCGGGATTCACTCCTGGGCAAAATAATGGGGTCTTTATTGTGCGGCGGGTTTGCCGCTACTTTCAATAGATTTACAAATAAGCGCATAGGCCAGATTAATATCTTTTAGCCGTTCTTCGGCACCCGCGTCACCCCTATTTTTATCAGGGTGATTTTGTTTGGCTAATTGCTTGTATTGACGCTTTACGATTTCAATATCATCAATGGGCTCTAATTGCATCACTCGCCATGCCTGTCTTTCTTCCTTGCTGAGCTGGCGCGTGGTTTTGGTGCCATCACGATTTTCAAAATCGAACAACCCCATAACATCATCAAACACCTGATCCGAAGGCTGGCCAGTGGCAAATTTCCAGCTTGGGCGCTCCCATGTTGTGGCGTGGCGGATTTCGGCTTCGAGCGCTGCCCCTTGCAAACCTTCATAATAATTCCAGGCCCGGTTATAGGCGCGCACATGATCCAGACAGAACCAGATATAATCACGCAAGGCGTTGCGTGATTTCGGGGCCCGGTGAATGCCTTCTTGCATACAGCTGTCTGCCGCACATTGCCGTGTATGTGCAGACTCATCATCGTCAGGCAGATTGATATCTGGTATAGAGGATCGTGTCATAATAGTATCCAGTATAAACCAACAAAACCGCCAATCAAGGCATCCCCCTCATTGGAGATAACACATGACCAAAGCCGAGGCTATAGCTGCTAAATTGAAAACTGCTTTGCAGACTGATTTTATCGAAGTTTTAGACGTCAGTCATGAACATGCGGGACATGGCGGCTGGCGCGAAGGTGGTGAAACACATTTCAAACTAACCATCACGTCGCCGCAATTTAACGGAAAAAGCCGTGTGCAACAGCATCGAATGGTTAACAATCTGCTTGCCGATGAGCTGGCAAACGGAATTCACGCGCTGGAAATGCATCTGTCAGCTAGCTAGCCGTTCTCCACCTTATGGCGCCGTATCATCGGCATAGCCAACACAACTGTTGCGCAAGGCTGCATTTGCGCGTTGTGTATCTTTGTCACTGAGCTGTCCGGTTTCACGACGCTGACGGGCTTCTTCGCCATAACGGGTTTGAAAGGCGATTGTTGCTACGGGCCCCATCAGTTCGGTGATATGCGTACAGCCATGCCGACCACCAATTGCGGCCATCATCCGGCGACGCCATCCGGGGCCAATCTGCAAACCAGCCAGATCGGCAAACACATCATTTGCTACCGGACAGATTTCATAAGGGCCTGCCAGCGTCACCGCTTCGGCTGATTGGATGACCATATCATTATTGATGGTGATTCGGACATGCATGTGATGCACAGGCTGGTCGGGTGTTACCATGCCGCGAAAATCACTAGGGAAAGAATAGGTCTTGTGATCGGTCAGTTCGGCCTCGATATCATATAGCCCGTCGGTACGTAAAAACCCGTTCACGGTGATTTTGCGTTGATGCCGTTTTTCGCGCGCAACAGGTGCACTTAGAGCTGTGGGGCGTTTGCCGTCATAAATTGATGTCATGGCATCACCTATATTGGTTTAATGTGACCATAGCCGCAGACTAGTGATCCGGTTGCCATCACGTTTGACCACACGGAAACGAATATTGTGAAACCGGAATTCCTGTCCAGGCATTGGGATTGTGCGGCTTTCAAACAGCACAAGTCCGGCCAATGTCGAGGCGTCTTCATCTGGCAATTGCCAGCCAAGCGCACGGTTCAGATCGCGGATTGTAACACTGCCATCGACCAGCCATGACCCATCGGCCTGCGGGGTCAGGCCAGGCAGGTCGATATCATGCTCGTCATCAATGTCACCAACGATTTCTTCCAGAATATCTTCCAGCGTGACAATGCCACGAAAATCGCCATATTCGTCAACCACAACAGCAAAATGTTCGCGCCGGCTCCGGAATGACTGCAACTGGTCAAACAACAAGGTTGTTTCGGGAATAAAATAGGCTGGGCTAGCAATATCCTGGACAAATTTGTTGCCATTGCCGTTTTCACTCACATTTTCACCAAGATGGCCGATTGAGCGCAGCAGGTCCTTTACATGCAAAACGCCGATAATATTGTCTGATGTGCCGGCAAAGACCGGATGGCGTGTATGTGGTGATTCCAGAACCCGGCGTAAAATATCATCAAGATCATCTTCGGCATTGATCATGTTGACACTACCACGGTGCGTCATGATCTGTTCGACGGTCAATTCGTTCAGATCAAGGATCGACGACAGCATCGCCTGGGTTTCACGATCATCATCGTCACCATCAGCGCCATGCAGTTCGATCAGTCCCCTTAACTCCTCTTCACGATCTGTATCCTCATCCGATCTGGCGCGGATTGTTATTGACGCAAGCCAGCGAATGGCAAGCGCCAGCGGGCTTAATGCCAGCACCACAATGCGGATCACTGGTGCGATGGTCAGCGCATAACGGTCAGCATAGGTCAGGGCATATGTCTTTGGCATCACTTCGGCAAACACAACCAACAGTACAGTCATGGTTATTGTTGCCCAAAGCAGGCCAGCCTCACCATAAAGGGTGATGAAAAGGGATGTAGCAATCGCCGATGCAAGCACATTGACCGCGTTATTACCAATCAGGATCGCCCCGATCAGACCTTCACGATCTGCCCGCAAAGATTCAACAATTTTTGCATTCTTATTGCCTTTGGTTGCCAGCTGGCGCATCCGCGCATCCGAGGCGGCGGTCAAGGCGGTCTCGGCGCTGGAAAAGAATGCTGAAGCTAGAATCAGAATTACAATCAAGGCCGAGATAGTCCATAAACTATCGCTCATCACGGTATGCCTACTCCAATAAGGCTAAAACGGTTTCGGGCGGTACATCACCACTGACAAAAGCATCGCCAATCGATCTTACAAGAACAAAATGCATAGTGCCATCTTTGACCTTTTTATCATGTTTCATATGGCCAAGCAGGGTGTCTGCTGATGCACGTCCGGCTGGCAGATTTGATAATCCGCTTGGCAATCCGCTTGCTTCCAGCAAGGCTTTGCACCGGCCGGCATCCTGTCCATTACAAATATTAAGCGCAACTGACAGGTCAAAAGCAAGCCCCATACCAGCCGCAACAGCCTCGCCATGGAGCAATCGGCCATCATATTTGGCTTCAGCTTCAAAGGCGTGGGCAAAGGTATGCCCCAAATTCAGCAGGGCGCGTTGACCAGCTTCGCGTTCATCGGCTTCGACAATACGCGCTTTGGCGGCGCAAGATGTATAGACAGCATGCGCAATCGCCGCATCATCAAGCGCCAGCACATTTTGACCATTGGCCTCTAACCATTCGAAAAAGTCACGGTCGCCAAGCAAGCCATATTTAATCACTTCGGCAAAACCGGCGCACAGTTCACGTGGTGGCAGGCTAGCCAGAAGCGCCGTATCGGCAAGCACGGCTTTAGGCTGGTAAAACGCACCGATCAGATTTTTGCCTTTGGCCGCATTGACACCGGTTTTGCCACCAACCGAGCTATCGACCTGTGCCAGAAGCGATGTTGGGATCTGCACAAAATCGACGCCGCGCAACAGGCTGGCAGCTGCAAAGCCGGCCAGATCACCGATGACGCCGCCACCAAAAGCAATGAGCAGAACAGACCGATCGACGCCAAGCGCCAGTATATCATCAAGCAACCGCGCCAGCACCGACATCGACTTGCTGGTTTCGCCAGCTGGTACGGTCAAAGCGTCAATTTTGCGCGCCGTTTTGGTCAGGCTTGTCTGAAGCGAAGCAAGATGCAAAGCGGCAACCTGTTCGTCACTGATAATGACAATATGCCGGTCAGCGGCAATCGGGCCCAGAATATCGCCTGCTTGCGCCAGCAACCCAGGTCCGATGACGATGTTATAAGCGCGGTCACCAAGGCCAACTGTAAGCTGTGAGAGATTCTGCATATCGACCCTATGCGCCCTTAGATGTGCTTGAGATGGTTGACGTGTTAATGATGGCCAGCTTGTCGGCAATGGCATTCATGACTTTGGAAGCCGCTTGCCGTTTACTCAGGCCGTCAGTGTTCACATGCAGATGTGCCTGCTCGTAAAAAGGTGTCCTGACCTCATTCAGACGGGTCAGAATTTCAATGGGCGTTTCATTGCCTTGCTTCTGGCTATGTTTGTTATGCAAAAGTGGACGGCTATCTACATTGCCGATCCGGGACAATAAAGTTTCGGGTTTGGCTTTCAACCAGACAACCAGCGCTTTATCGCGCAATAATGACGCTGTGTCTGGTTGGCAAAAGGCACCGCCACCAGTGGCAATGACGGCGGGGGTGCCGCCAAGCAAAATCTCGATTTCACGATATTCCATTTCCCGGAATTTGTTCTCGCCCGCAAGATCAAAAATATCCGCAACGGTCACACCGGCCGCACGTTCGATGGCGGTATCGCTATCGGCAAACGGTATCTGGAACATCGCCGCCAGATTGCGCCCAACCATTGATTTACCGCATCCCATCAAACCGACCAGAGCGATAGGCCGTGTGATTGGGGGGCCGTTATAATTTTGCGTCAACGATCCTGCCATATTCTGCGGCTTTTGCACTTTTTGTTCCATAGTCTTTATTATACGCCCAGTTCTCGTCGAGGGGAATAGGCCAAGCATAGCGACAGCATCAGCTCTATCATTGGCTTTTAATGACATAGTTTTCCTGCATATGCAGGTCAAAAGTACAATAGGGTAGAAAATTTGCCCTATTAACGACATAATCTGGCAATACATACCTTATTACTGGATACCGGATTATAGGATATCGGGTTGTGGGAACAGTGAGCAGACAGTCTTACCCATGGGTTGGAGATAATATGATACGAATTGCTATTTTTTTGATTTTCTTCATCGGACTGGCGTCAGCCGGATTGATTGCCCTGTCAGGCTGGCAGATTCCGGCACCAACAGTTGTTGTTAATAAGGTTATTCCGAATGAAAATCTTCCGAAATAGTCAGTCTGTCGCGACGATAGGGATGCTGGTTGCGTTGACCTTATCGATGACGTCTTTGGCGTCACTGCAAGCCTTGGCGCAGGATAATAATAGCGCCAGTTCACCCAAGCCGTTAGATCTGATTTCGCTTGGCACCCCATCGACGCTGGCTGGCGATAATGAAAGTGAAGTCATTATTTATGACCCGTCACAAACATTATCAGATGGTGCTGATATGGGGGTTGCGCGTGCACCGTCATTAACTGTTGATGCTGATAGCCGGAATGTCTCAAGCCCTGTGACCGCGCAAGTGGACGAGCAAATGGATGTCATGGTGACGCAAGATACCACCGCCGACACCACAAAAGATGCCCCGCTTGATGCCGAAATTCAGACCTTGGCCGAAATTCAGACCTTGGCCGAAATTCAGACCTTGGAAAGTACCAGCGCTGCCTATGGCAGTGCCAAGCTTGGTCGGCGCAAGATTTCCGATATTGGGCTGGCTGCGATTGGCGTCAGTGATACAGCCCGCCAGAATAGTACCCTCGATAGTTTGATCTGGCGCGGGACACCAGCCAAAAACGCTGCCTTTCTGCTTGAAAATGGGGCTGTCGCCAACCAGTCACCAAGCTTATCGGCTTTGGCCTATGATGTTGTGGCCCGACAGTCAGTGCCGCCAATGGGTGCAAATATGATCGCTGGCGATCTGGTACGTGCGCGTTTGGCATGGCTGGCGCGCGCAGGCCGTTCAGACGATCTGGCCGTGCTTGTCGAACAGCTACCCGATAATGAAAAATGGGCAAGCTGGAAACGCTGGCTTGTCGAACACCATCTTATGAGCCGGCGTGATGATATTGCCTGTGCCACGGTGGCGGCGCAGATTGTGATAACGCTGGATCCATTCTGGCATCAGGCGAAAGTTATCTGTGATGCGGTTCAGGGCGATATGAGTTCGGCGCGCTTTGCCGCTGACGTGCTGGCGGCGACTGGCATGGGTGATCCGACCTTTATGGGTCTGGTTGACGAGTTATTTACTGGGACTGTGTTTGAGGATATCGATCCGACAACGCTGGATACAATTCACATTGTTCTGATGGAGGCTCTGCACCGTCCGATCCCGATTGAAGGGATCGCCATCATGCCACCACAAATGGCACAGACGATCACCTCGCTTCGTTATCTAAGCGATGATGCGCGAATGGTTTCGACCTATGACGGGTTGCAACGGGGTCTTGTGTCGCCGCGCGAAGCGGGTAAATTATGGCGCAGTGCTGGTGATAGTGAAGATAACCCGCAATCAGCTTTGGCCCGTCTTGATAGCGAGGTTAGTGCGCTGACCTCGGCAATGGCATGGCGTGCGCTTGATGTTGATGAAAGCAACGCGGTTTTTGGCTTGATCGTGGCGGCGATGAAACGCGAGATTGCGGCGGGCAATGGCAGTCTGATGTTACCACTTTATGCCGAGCTTGCCATCAATGCGCTTGAAGTGATGCAATCTCAAACCGCAGTCATGACACCGGTTGATGCGGTTTTGGACAATAATGCCACGCTGACATCGCCCGGGGCGAATGACAATGCGAGTATGACTGGTAATGCGGCTGTTACTGTGCCAACCGTAACAATGCCTGATGAAGCCGTGCTGGCTGATATTGATGTTCTGTTGGCCTTGGCTGATCCGGCAACGGTGCCTGCGATACTTGAGGCTAGCAATCCGATAGCCGATCATATTCGTACCTTGCTGACATTGAATGCAGGCGATGTATGGGATGCTGATACAATGCAGATGCTCGATACATGGCATCTGCAACCGCTTTTGCACGCCGCCGGCATAAACGCGCCGGATATATCCTGGTTTGATCTGCTCCAAAGTGGCACACATTCATCTTATAACCGCGAAAAACTATCGCCTGTTCTGTTACGTGCCTGTGGTGAAGCGGCCGCAAAGAAACGGGTTGCCGAAACCATCCTGCTGGCAAGCTGGTTGCTACAATCGACAGATTTCACCAATATTGATCCGGCTGATGCTGGCCTTGTGATCCAGCATTTGCGAGATGTTGGGCAGGATACAGTTGCGATGCGTCTGATGCGTGAAATTGCTAGGGCGCATCTTATGGCGCAATTTGTGGCTGGTGAACAGGATGCAGATGCAGGCTGATCAATATTCCAGACCATAGGGTGTGAAGCATAGGCATCCGGATAATAAGCGGGGTGACTTGTTGGATAAAACCGCATTAATCAATCCTGAAGATAACATTCATATCGAGGGATTTTTGCAGGCGTTATCGGCTGACCGTGCGTCGGCGGCGAATACGCTGGCGGCCTATCGGCGTGATTTGAATGATGTCGCGACTATTATGCAGGGGATTGATAAAACATTACATAATGCAACCGTTGATGATCTGCGACAGGCTATTCACGCTTGGCATCTGCGCCGTTTGTCGGCACGTTCGGTTGCACGGCGGCTTAGTGCCTTGCGGCAGTTCATGGGCTGGCTGGTCGAAGATAATATCCGCATCGATAATCCGATGCGCTGGATCGACAGCCCGTCGGTACCAGCACCAGCGCCCAAAAGCCTGACTGAAGCCGAGGTGATTGCCTTATTGAAAGCGGCAAATGCCCTTGAACCTGAGGCGGCGGCGGTACGGGCGCGAGCTATTCTGGAAATATTTTATGCCACCGGCTTGCGGGTCAGCGAAGTCGTCAAGCTTCAGGTTGCCCAATTCCGGCGGAATCCCGAAAGCCTGCTGGTGACAGGCAAAGGTGGCCGTGAACGTGTGGTGCCGCTGGGGGATGCGGCCAAAACCGCGGTACAATATTGGATCGAGATACGGGATCGCCATGCGGCGGCACTGATGTCGGATTATCTATTTCCAATGGGGGATGGGCCAATGACGCGTCACCAATTTGCCAGCTTGTTGAAATCACTGGCACTGGCTGCCGGAATCAACCCCGATCGGGTTAGTCCGCATGTGCTACGCCATTCCTTTGCAACACATATGCTCAATCGAGGTGCTGATTTGCGAAGTCTGCAAACGCTACTTGGTCATGCTGACATTACAACCACACAGATTTATACGGCGACACGCCCCGACCGGCTTGCTGGTCTGGTGGCTAGCGCACATCCCCTTGCCACAAAGACGCAAGATAGTTAATATATAAACGTACTTTTTAGGATTCATATATGCGACATTTTCTTGATTTTGAAAAACCTATTGCCAGCCTTGAAGGCAAGGTTGAAGAACTCCGCCATATGACGACTGATGGCAACATTAATATCGCTGACGAAATCGGCAAGTTACAAACCCGTATCGAGCGTGAACTCAAGCAGACATACGAAAAGCTGGGTGCCTGGGAAAAGGTGCAGGTTGCACGGCATCCTGAACGCCCGAAAGTGCGTGGTATTGTCGATCAATTATTCGAAGATTTCACGCCGCTTGCTGGTGACCGTAACTATGCCGAAGATCATGCTGTGATTGCAGGTATGGCGCGTTTCCGTGGCCAGTCGGTCATGGTTATGGGTACCGAAAAAGGCAGCACAACCGAAGAACGTATCAAATGTAATTTCGGTATGGTGCGCCCTGAGGGATATCGCAAAGCAACCCGCCTGATGGAACTTGCTGGCCGCTTTGGTTTGCCGGTTCTAAGCTTTATTGATACGGCTGGTGCCTATCCCGGGCGTGGTGCCGAAGAACGGGGTCAGGCCGAAGCGATCGCAACATCGATCCGCTCCTGTATGCGTCTGCCAACCCCAATGGTAGCGGCGATCATCGGCGAGGGTGGTTCTGGTGGTGCCATTGCGCTGGCGGCGGGCAATCGCGTTGTCATGTTTGAACATGCGATCTATTGCCTGATTTCACCCGAAGGGTGTGCGTCGATCCTGTGGCGTAGTGGCGAACATGCAAAGGATGCGGCCGAAGCACTGCGAATTACATCGGATTATATGCAAAAGCTAGGTGTTGTTGATGATGTTGTAACCGAACCGCTTGGCGGTGCGCATCGTGATCAAGTTGCTGCGATTACGGCATTGGGTGACGCGTTCGAAAAACAGCTTAAATCAATGGCTGGGATGAGCAGCAAAGACTTAATCGCTGATCGAGCACAAAAATATATGCAGATGGGCGATAAAGGTCTCGCCTAAGCATTTTTTCGCTGGAATTAAGATAGCTGGACTAGCTAAGCGTGGTCGGCTTTAAGATAGGATGCGTTGTGATCGCGGGGATGGCCTTGCGCGCTGACTCAATCTGGCTTTGATCGATATCGGCGATAATGACATCTTCACCATCCTGTGCCTCGGCGACTATTTCGCCCCATGGTGCCACAATCAAACTGTGACCATAGGTGACGCGGCCATCGGCATGCGTGCCCATCTGCCCGGGTGCCACCACATAACAGCCTGTTTCAATCGCCCGCGCGCGTAACAGAATATGCCAGTGTGCCTTGCCGCTATTCTGGGTAAAGGCGGCGGGCACCATCAACACATCAGCGCCATCACGCGCCAATTGGCGATATAGATGCGGAAAGCGCAGATCATAACAGATCGTCATGCCGATGTTCAGATCATCGACTTGCGCCAAAACCGGCTGATCGCCAGCCTGAAAATAGGCAGATTCTTCATAAACCTGTCCGTCGGCAACATTGGCGTCAAACATATGTATCTTGTCATAGATCGCGGTAATGGCACCGCTTGGATCAATTAAATGCCCACGATTAACCAGATGACTTTGATTAACCAAATGACTTTGATTCATAGGGCTTTTGCCATCGGCTGTCCGCATCAGCATCGACCCGACAAGCAGCCATATTTTATGTGTGGCGGCCTGTGCCTGAAGGCGTTTGAGGCTGGCACTATCGTGGGTATGTTCGGCAAGCTGGAACAAAGCCTCACGATTTGTGGGCAGAAAGCTGGCCGCTTCTGGTAAGCATACCATGTCCGCCTGTTTGGCAACGGCCTGTGCAATCAGCGTTTCGATGACTGGAAAGGTCACATCGGCAGTAGCACCAGCACAATATTGCAAGGCGGCGATACGCATTTTACGACCCAAGCTTGAGCAATTTATCGAGGTGGCCTGCCCGATCGAGGGCAAAAATTTCGTCCGAATCACCTATATGTTCATCATCGACGAAAATCTGTGGTGAGGTGGTGCGGCCTCCGGATCGCTTTGTCATTTCGCCGCGCAAGTCACTGTTCAGCGATACATCGATCTGTTCAAATGGAACATTCTTGGCTTGCAGTAGCCGTAACGCGCGGGCGCAATAGCCACATCCCATCTGTGTATAAATTTCAATTTTGGCCATCTGCTTGTGCCCCTATAATCATAAACAAAACAATGCACGTACGTTGTTTCAGGTTACGCGCGCAATTACCAGACCACATATTGACCCAGCACCAGCCATTTGCAAGGTTTTTGCCGCTTCGAACAAGGTTGCGCCGGTGGTCATGACATCATCGATCAGCATGATTGGGCGATTGGCAAGCGCCGGTTTCTGATGTGCTGGCACGGCAAAGGCACCGCGCACATTATCAATGCGTTGCTGCCGGTTTTTACCTGCCTGACTGGGTGTGTTGCGCTGACGGATCAGCAAAGAGGGCGCAAAATTGTCCGGTGCCATATAGCGCGCCAACTCGGCTGACTGGTTGTAGCGGCGCCGGAAATAGCGGCGTCGTTCTAATGGGATTGGAATCACAAGCTGATTTGGCTCTGATAATTCATCGAAGAACCGCCGCACAAGCCGTGCTAGTAAAGGGGTAAGATGCAGGGCATCAGCATGTTTATAGCGGATGACGAGAGTGCTGGCGATATCATCATAGCGGCAGGCGGCACGGATGCTGGCAAGTGGTGGTGGTGCGACCCAGCATCTGGCGCATCGTGTATCGGGCAAAGCATAGGGAAGTGGACGGCCACAACAACTGCAAAAAGGTGTCGAAATTTGTTCCAGCCGTTGCCAGCAAGCGGCGCATAGACCAGCACCTTCGCAAAATGTCCGACAATGGGGACAGAGATGCGGCAATAATATGTTGGCTAGCTGGTTGAACCAGATATTCAAATACCCAGAATCCATCAAGCCCCCCGTAACTTGTTTTCCTGTAACTTATATTCCCGTCATTAGCCTATAGGATTAATATGAATATCTGGTTAATGCGGCCATCGGTAAAGGTAATAGGGTTGCAGTTCTGGCCGAAGCCATTACATCAAAGGCATGAACCAGCCGATGCCCATCCTGTTCGACAAAGCCAGCCTGCGCCATCATCGTGATCGCGCCGCCGCCAGCTATGCTGATTTTTCCTTTTTAAAAGAGGAAGCGGCGATCCGCGTGATTGACCGGCTTGAACTCGTGCGTCGTGATTTTGATCTATGTCTCGATTTTGGCTGTCATGATGGTGTGCTATCGCGGCATCTTGCCAAGCTGGGAAAAACCGGCACGGTTATTCATGCGGATTTATCGCCAAAATTTGCCAGCAATGCGCTGGCGCATGGAGCAGCGATTGCCTGTGATATAGACAGAGTGCCGTTTAGGCCAAGCAGCTTTGACGCGGTGTTTTCCTGTCTGACGATGCATTGGGTTGATGATCTGCCAGGCGTCATGGCGCAAATGCGCGCGGCGCTTAAACCGGATGGGCTGTTATTGATCAGCATGCTTGGTGGCAACAGCCTGACCGAGTTACGAAGCGCATTGGCCGCGGCAGAAAGTGAAATTGATGGCGGCTTGAGCCCGCGTTGTGCGCCGATGGCGGATATCCGCGATATCGGTGGCTTGCTGGGGCGGGCAGGTCTGGCATTGCCGGTTGCCGATAGTGATCGTCTGACGATCACCTATCCGAACATGTTCCGCTTGATGGCTGATCTGCGCGGGATGGGTGAACAGAATGCCTTGATGGATCGTCTGCGCAGGCCAACCAGCCGTGCTTTATTTATGCGCGCGGCCGAAATTTATCAGGCCGAATATGGTCATGATGATGGCACTATTCCGGCTAGTTTCGAAATCATTACGCTGACCGGCTGGGCACCGCATGAAAGCCAGCAAAAACCAATGCGCCCGGGCAGTGCCACGCATCGATTAGCTGATATGCTAAATAGTGAAGAACAGGATCCAGAGGCCGGGTGATTATAAAAGATCCTGTAACACCGGAATTAACGGGATATCGGCAGGCGGCATCGGATAATCACGAAGCTGGTTTGGCCGCACCCATTTCAGGGCACCCCCTTCGACAGGACGCGGACGCCCATGCCAGCGGCGACACGCAAACAGCATCATCAATAGATGGAAATCATCATAGGCATGGCTGGCAAAGCTGAGCGGGGCCAGACATGATTCGCTGGTGTTGATATCAAGTTCTTCCTGCAATTCACGGATCAGGGCGGCTTCGGGGCTTTCGCCCGATTCGATTTTACCGCCGGGAAATTCCCATAGCCCGCCCATGCTTTTATGTGCCGGACGTTGCGCCAGCAATATACGTCCATCAGTATCAATCAGCGCCACCGCACTGACCAACACAAGTGGTAGCTGGGGATTAGCTTCGGTAGTCGGCATTGATCGAAATATATCCATGCGTTAAATCACAGGTATATACCCGTGCGGTGCCCGAACCCGTGCCAACAGAGACAGCAATATCAATGTTCTGCCCCTGCATATGGGTAGCAACGGGCGTTTCGTCAAAATTTTCGACACGTTGACCTGCCAGCGCAACATCAAAGCCACCAATGCGGACGCCGATGACATTTTGATCAATGCCTATACCAGCTTTGCCAACCGCCATGACAATGCGCCCCCAATTGGCATCACATCCTGCGACAGCTGTTTTGACGAGTGGTGAATTGGCGACAGACATGCCTATTTTATAGGCATCTGAGTCGTTGTCAGCGCCTAGAATATCGATTGTTATTAATTTCTGGGTACCTTCGCCATCACGCACGATCTGCTTGGCTAGATCAAGCATCACTGTTTTTATCGCGTGATAAAGGTGATTGAAATCAGTGTGTGCTTCGCTGGTTATTTCATCATTGCCGGCAACGCCGGTGGCAATGGCAAAGACACTGTCATTGGTTGATGTGTCGCTATCGACGGTGATCGCGTTAAAGCTTTGCGCGTTAGCGCGGCGCAGAATATGAAGCAACATATCAGGGCTGATCGCGGCATCGGTTGCGATATAACCAAGCATCGTTGCCATATCGGGTGCGATCATGCCCGAACCTTTGGCAATGCCGCAAATAGTGACCTGTTTGCCATCAAGCTGGCAGGTGCTGGTCGCGCCTTTGGCAAAGGTGTCGGTGGTCATGATGGCTTTGGCGGCATCATGCCAGCTGGCTTTGTCATCGGCTAATAGATGCGGGATCTGGGCGGCCAGACAATCAGTATCTAGGGGCTCGCCAATAACACCGGTAGATGCCAGCAGAATGGCATCTTTATCGATATGACCAGCCTTAGCCAGCGCATCGGCTGTGGCCATGGTGGCAAGATGTCCCTTGCTACCAGTAAAGGCATTGGCATTACCGGCATTGGTCAGAATTGCGGCTGGGCGGCTCTGGCATAGGGCTTGTGCCAGCCGATCCTGACACCATTGCACCGGCGCGGCTGCTGTATCACTTTGGGTAAACAGACCGGCAAAATGGCTATCTGCTATGCTCCGCATCAACAGCATATCGTCGCGCCCCTGATATTTCATTCCACTGGCTGCGGTTGCCAGTGATAGGCCGCCAATTGGCGGCATGTCTGGAAAACTATCAGGTGCCAACGGAGAAATGGACATGCAGACTCGCCTTTGAAAAAGCGCGCCGAAAGGGCGCACCTGAATGTTGTTACTGCGCTTTGGTCTGTACTTCGGTACGGACATCTTCAAAGCTACGTAATTCGATAGTCTGATCGGCACGCAGGCTTTCTATTACGCGACCAAGATGCTGGCGTGACAGACTGTTGACAAGCTGGTCGCGCATGGCGTCGAAGGATGGCGCAGGCTTAACAGCCTTTTCGCTGACTTTAATCACATGCCAGCCAAATTGGGTCTGTACCGGCTTAGCCGAAAAACCGCCAGCAGGAAGCGCGAAAGCGGCGGTTTCAAACGCGGGCACCATCTGGCCACGGCCAAAGGTGCCAAGCTCGCCACCATTCGGGCCGCTTGGGCCAGTTGATTTTTCTTTTGCGATTTCGGCAAAATCAGCACCATCATTCAAACTTTTGATGATGGCAACAGCGTCATCTTCGGCGGCAACCAGAATATGTGACGCGGTGATCTGTTCACGCGATGCTTCATCAGCGACAAAGGTATCATAAGCCTGTTGCAAGGCTTCATCTGTCATCTTTTCACGCACTGTGACGGCTAGCCAAGCTTCGGCCAAGATGCGCTCACTAGCCAGCTTCATGGCATCTTGAACAAGCGGGTCATCGGCAAGCTTTGCCGCCTCGCCAGCCTTGGCAGCCAGCTTGGTATCGATGATATCGGCTACAATATCGCCAAAATAGTCCTGCATCGGCTTGTTGCGATATTCTGGGGGTAATCCTTCGGCTGCCTGCATGACCTGATCGAGCCAGATTGTTTCACCATTGACAGTGGCAACTGAAATACGGCTTTCAGCATGTGCCATAGTGGCAAAGATAAGCATCAAAATCGCACAAAATGAACGGAGAATAACTTGCATTGAACAGACCTTCTGAGTGTTTTTTTAAACTTGGGGCTAATAGCTTTTACAAACCATAGACATCCTAACCGAAAAAAGCGTTGTAAGCCGCACGGTCAGGCTAACACAAACAGTGTTACCCAAGGCAGGAAGATACTGCAAGCATAGCTTTGCAGCCACATGATTCTAATTGATCTATAAAGGGCGTTCTGATTGACAAAACGGCTGTCTATGCCTATGTCCATGAGTGTGCGAAAGAGCCTGGTTTAGGTCTCGTGCCTATTTTAGAACAGCCGCCTGGCTGGAGGATTTTAGATGTTAGGTTCATTGGCAAAAAGCCTGTTTGGTAACTCGAATGATCGTGCAGTGAAGCGCTTCATGCCGCAGATTGAAGCGGTTAATGCGCTTGAGACAAGTTTTGAAGATTTGGATGATGCGGGCCTAAAAGCCAAGGCACAAGATTTGCGCACCCAGGTCGAAGCTGGTACCGATAAAGAAAGTTTGCTTGCCGAGGCGTTTGCACTGGTGCGCGAAGCGGCAAAACGTGCCCTTGGCCAACGTCATTTTGATGTTCAGCTCATGGGTGGCATAGCGCTCCATAATGGCCAGATTGCCGAAATGAAAACAGGTGAAGGTAAAACGCTTGTTGCGACCTTGGCGAGTTTTTTGAATGCGCTTGATGGTAAGGGCGTGCATGTTGTTACGGTTAATGATTATCTGGCATCGCGTGACGCTGCTTGGATGGGCAAGGTTTATGAAAAGCTAGGTCTCAGCGTTGGTTGTATTGTTGCCGGTATGGATGACGATGCGCGCCGTGCTGCCTATCATGCTGATATTACTTATGGCACCAACAATGAGTTTGGCTTTGATTATTTGCGCGATAATCTGAAATTCCGGCTTGAGGACATGGTTCAGCGTGACCATCACTTTGCCATTGTTGACGAGGTTGACTCGATCCTGATTGATGAAGCACGAACCCCGCTGATTATTTCGGGGCCAGCCGAAACCAATATCGCGCTCTACACAATCGCAGATGCGATCATCCCGGATTTGATCGAAACCGATTTTGACCTTGATGAAAAAGGTAATTCTGTCTCGCTAACCGAAGATGGTATCGAACATGCCGAAGTGTTGTTGAAGGCGGCAGGCGCATTCGAAGAAGGCACATTATACGATATCAACAATGTTGGCTTGCTTCACCATGTCAATCAGGCGTTAAGAGCGCATAAGCTGTTTCAGCTTGATACGCATTACATGTTGAAAGGTGGCCTGGTGGTCATCATTGATGAATTCACCGGACGCGCGATGGATGGCCGCCGCTTTTCCGATGGCTTGCATCAGGCGATTGAAGCTAAAGAAAAAGTTGAAATTCAGGCTGAAAATCAAACTCTTGCATCGGTTACATTCCAGAATTATTTCCGCATGTATGAAAAGCTGGCTGGCATGACTGGCACAGCTTTGACCGAGGCAGGCGAATTTTCCGAAATCTATAATCTGGATGTGACCGCGATACCGACCAATCGCGATATACAGCGTATCGATCATGACGACGAAGTCTATCGCACCGGTGAAGAACGCGACGCCGCCGTGATTGATCTGATCATTGATTGCCAGACGCGCGGCCAACCCGTTCTGGTTGGTACCATCAGCATCGAAAAATCCGAGTCTCTATCGAAAGTTCTGACCAGCAAAAAAATCAAGCATCAGGTTCTGAATGCGCGCTTTCATGAAGAAGAAGCTAGGATTATCGCACAGGCAGGTGTGCCGGGCGCGGTAACGATTGCTACGAATATGGCAGGTCGTGGAACCGATATCCAGCTTGGTGGCAATCTGGAAATGCGGATCGCTGCCGAGGTCAAACCCGATAGCGCCAAAGCCGATAAAGACACGGCGGCGATCACCGCCGAGGTTGAAACGCTGAAAGCCGAGGCGCTTGCTGCTGGCGGTCTTTATGTGATCTGTACCGAGCGGCATGAATCACGGCGGATTGACAATCAGCTTCGTGGCCGTACGGGTCGTCAAGGTGATCCGGGCGCGTCAAAATTCTTTTTGTCTTTGCAGGATGATCTGATGCGTATTTTCGGATCTGAAAAGCTGGATGGGATGCTGCAAAAGCTGGGGCTTGAAGAAGGCGAAGCGATCATTCACCCCTGGATCAATAAAGCGGTTGAAAAAGCCCAGACCAAAGTCGAAGCGCGCAATTTTGAAATTCGTAAACAGCTGTTGAAATATGATGATGTGATGAATGATCAGCGCAGCGTTATTTTTGACCAGCGCAAGGAAATCATGCGGGCTGCCGATGTGCAGGACACTGTCAGCGATATGCGGCGTGAGGCGGTTGCGACGATTGTCGCCAATGCCATTCCGCAAGGAAGCTATCACGATCAATGGGATGCCGATCAGATGGCCGCCGACGCCCAGCGGGTGCTTGGCCTGACCGTGCCTGCGGCAGACTGGTTCAAAGAAGATGGCATTGCCGATCCCGAAATCGAAGAACGCCTAATCGAAGAAGCTGATAAATATATGGCTGAAAAAGCTGTTCGGCTTGGCCCAGACGTTATGCGGATGGCAGAAAAATCGCTACTGCTTCAGGTGCTGGATCAGCAATGGAAAGAGCATTTACTGCGTCTCGATCAGCTACGACAGGGTATCTCGCTACGTGCTTATGCGCAAAAGGATCCGCTGAATGAATATAAGCGTGAAGCTTTTGATATGTTTGAACAGTTGCTTTCAGGCCTACGTGAAACCACAACGATGGTGCTGGCGCATGTCGAATTACGCCAACCAGACGAAGATAGCGAAGCCCAGACCCAGGCGGCGCCAGCTGTAGCTACGGGCAATACGCCGTCTTCACAAACATCTATGCCATCAGGGAAAGTGGCACGAAATGCCCCTTGTCCGTGTGGTTCGGGTAAAAAATATAAACATTGCCATGGCAAGATTTAATCAGGCTAGAATAGAGTATGAATGTCATCGGATTGCCTTTGATCTATGCGAGGTCAAGTGAATGATAAAATATCAACTGATATGTGAAAATGCACACAGCTTTGAAGGCTGGTTCCAGAATGCCGGCGCCTATGATGATCAAAAAGCGTCGGGTGATATTGCATGTCCTGTTTGCGAAATCACATCTGTTAAAAAGGCACTCATGACGCCGAGCCTGGCTAGCCCGAAAATGCGCAAAACGCCAACCCCGCTTCCCCCGACGATTGACGATGCAATCAAGACAGATATTCCGGTGCCAAAAGCCGGAACAGGCAAGCCAGCTGTAGAGTCGGGAACGTCTTTGAGCATGTCGGCGGCTGTGAAAAGCCCGGTACAATCGTCTGCAAAACCACCTGAAAGAATATCAGAAAAGGCCGTTGAACAGATGGCCGAAATGATGTCCGAGCTGCGCCAGCTACAACGCAAAGTTCGCAGTGAGTGCCGTGATGTTGGCAATGACTTTGCCGAGGAAGCCCGTAAGATGCATTATGGCGAAGCTGAACCAGAAGGCATTTATGGCCATGCGACAGCCAAAGAACGTGCCGAGCTTGACGATGAAGGCATTGATATTGTTGAGTTACCTTTATTGCCGCTGGATAACTAAAACCAACACCGGCTAAAGGCATGTGAAGCCCTATAGTGACTAATATCTGCTATCCGCTATTAGATTTAGTGTGCATCCAGCTACCGCTGATTCCATAATTGATTGCCAGACTTGCAACCTGGCTGAATCCACCGGGGCGTGGGGCAAAGCCAGTCGCGTCATCCAGTAAAATGCCGACCGCGGCGAATTCGGATCGCAATTCGGCAGGTTTGACGAATTTTTTTGGATCATGTGTGCCTGCCGGTACGACGCGCACAATATATTCGAGCGCATATTTGGCCAAGGCAATCGCGGGCAAGGTACGGTTGATCGTTGTCAGCACTATTACCCCGTTTTCGGCAAGCATATCGGCGATGGCGGCAACAAACATCTGCCGGTCAGCGACATGTTCAATCACTTCTGAGGCATAGATCACATCGAAAGTGGCACCACTTGCGGCCAAGTCCTCGGCGCTTTGGCAGTGATAGGTGATATCCAGCCCACTGGCTTTGGCATGTGTGCGGGCGGCGTCAATAGCCGGGCTTGTTACATCAATGCCAGTGACAATGCCGCCAAGGCGCGCCATCGGTTCGGCCAGCAAGCCGCCACCACAGCCAATATCAAGAATACGTAAATTCTGCAGGGGTGCTTGCTCAGGTAACGTGCCTTTGACACGGCGAATGGCATCGGTGATATAATCCACACGGATCGGCGTAAAGCTATGCAAAGGGCGCATCGGCCCTTTCATATCCCACCATTTGTCAGACAAAGCGGCAAAGGTATCTATTTCTTTTTGATCAACTGTGGACTGCATGGACTTGCCCCGAAGCGAAGTAGTCGTTAAGACTGCGGTGAAATAATCAATTATTAGCTAGATAGCATACATCAATGGCACGTATTGTTCAAAAATTCGGCGGCACCTCGGTAGGGGATCTGGATCGCATCCGTAATGTCGCCAAAAAAGTAAAAACCGAAGTCGATGCTGGCCATGAGGTTGCCGTCGTTGTGTCTGCTATGTCTGGCACCACAAATCAGCTTGTGCAATGGGCATCCGAAATTGGCCCCATGCATGATGCGCGGGAATATGACACGATCGTCGCAACAGGCGAACAGGTCACCGTTGGTCTGTTATCGATTGCGTTACAGAATATTGGCGTTGATGCGCGCTCTTGGCTTGGCTGGCAAATTCCGATCAGAACCGATAATCTGCATGGATCAGCCCGTATAGACGATATTGACAGTTCGAAAATGCGCGAAAGGCTGGCGCAAGGTCAGGTCGCCGTTGTTGCCGGATTTCAGGGTATTGGACCTGATGGCCGGATCACAACGCTTGGTCGTGGTGGCTCGGATACATCGGCGGTGGCACTGGCGGCGGCGCTTGATGCAGATCGCTGTGATATCTATACGGATGTTGACGGGGTTTATACGACCGATCCGCGAATCGCGCCAAAAGCAAAAAAATTAGACAGCATTACCTTTGAAGAAATGCTTGAAATGGCCTCTTTGGGGGCAAAAGTACTCCAAACACGCTCGGTGGCTATGGCTATGCGCCATAACGTTAATTTGCAGGTTCGGTCCAGCTTTTCCGATCTGCCGGGCACATTTGTTGTTGATGAGGATACAGTCATGGAAAAAGAAACTATAAGTGGTATTGCCTATTCACCGGATGAAGCAAAAATCACCATTATCGGCCTGCCCGATGAGCCTGGCATTGCGGCTAGCGTTTTTGGTGAACTCGCGCAGAATCATGTGAATGTCGATATGATTGTGCAAAGCGCATCTAGTCAAAGTCAGCGTACCGATATTACCTTTTCACTGGGACAAGCCGATTTAAATAAAGCTGTTGAAATAATTGAAAAAAATAAAAGTGCTCTGAAATATGATGGGATTGATTCATCAGAAAATGTGACCAAAATTTCAGTCGTTGGTATGGCGATGCGGTCCCAGCCTGGTGTTGCTAAAACGATGTTCGAAACACTTGCCGAAAAAGGGATTAACCTTGCCGTCATCTCAACATCAGAGATCAAAATATCCGTTCTGATAGATTCGGAATATACCGAACTGGCTGTGCGTAGTTTGCATTCTGCATTTGGTCTCGATGACGACAGTTAACAGCTTTACTATTGACATCTTCAGGATAGATAGTTGGCGTGTGAAACCGTATTTTTGGGTCAGCATTAGAGTGTAACGGCAAGATTCTAATGCGCTTTTTATAATCTGAAACATCTTTTTGTTGGACATATGGACTTTTTATGTTCATTTTATCTAATGTAAACCTAAACGACAGGTTGTGCGTATGGTAGACAGTAATATTACAGAAATTAGCGAAACGTCTTTGGCCAACACGCTTTTGACTATTGGCGTTCAACTGCGCGCTGCCCGCAAGGAAGCTGGACGCAGTGTTGCTGATATCGCAAATCAACTTCGAATCAATGTAGGCTATTTGAACGCCATCGAAAAGGGCGACCTTGAAGCGTTGCCCTCATCGACTTACGTAGCCGGTTTTCTGCGCAGTTATGGTAATCTTGTTGGGTTTGACGGTAATGATCTGGCGCGTACCTATCTAGGGCGTGTTGATGATGCTGACCGTCAGCCAACCTATTCATTTCCGCAGAATAATGTAAAGCCACAGCGCTCGGGTGCATTAATCGCATCAATCACAGTCGTTCTTGCGGTTGCTGGTTATGTTGGCTGGTACTGGACTGAAACCAAATCGGACAAGTCTAACGATGGCTCAGCCATTGTGGCAACAGCACCGGTGATGCCTGATTCTGGCCCAGGAGTGGCGGGTATTGGCACGCCCGCTGTTATTGAGCCGGATGGCACCGCACAAACGGTCTTTGCCGAAGGGCAGGATGCAAAACTGTTGAACGTTGATGGTGATGCGCCAAAGCCTGCAATAGATGCGCCGACAGTAATCGAGCCTGTTGCAGATGTGATGACGCCTGAAATGCCGAAAATCAAAAATAACACCGTTGCCGCTAATATGGACGTGGTGGCTGATCCGGTTGTTGTGGTGTCAGACTCTGATGAAACGGCTATCGATGGCGAAACCCCGATCGTTGATATAGACACGCCAGATACGCAGATGGCATCAAATAGTGTGCCTGCCCTATCACCTGCACCATCAGACGATGGGCGTGCGATCTTGCTTGAAGATGATCCGAACAACGTAACCCAGAGTTCGGCAGTCGCTAATCAGCGTGATCCGATGCAGGAAATTACAATCCGCGCAACAGGGTCTAGCTGGGTCGAAATCATCCGTAATAATGGCGAAGAAGTCATGACACAGCTTATGCGTGAAGGTGATATCTATGTCGTTGATGGTGCGGAAAATCTGTATCTTTCAACAGGTAATGCTGGTGGTATCGAATTCATCATCACAGGCGACGATGCAATTTCGGCTGGTTCTATTGGTGAAATTGTTCGTGATCTTCCCCTTACTGTCGATAAGCTACGCGCCCGCCTCTAGGCTGGTGCCTGTAATCTACATATGTGATCTAAGAGGGTTGCGCCGTTTCAGAGGTGCCATACCATCTGTATGTGCGGACTTGCCACTGGTATTGAGCGGGCTAAACGGCTATAGACATAACGGAGTTTGATTACTGAACCGTATGCCTATGCGTGTATAGGTGTTTACTTTTGCTGGAGCCATATTTTGTCTAGTGCCTATCGTCCATATCGTTCGATTGATCGCCGCTTATGCCGTCAGATTATGGTTGGCAATGTGCCGGTTGGTGGTGATGCGCCAATCTCGGTACAAACCATGACAAATAGTCTGACTACGGACATTGCCGCGACTCGGGCGCAGATTGATGCCGCCGCCGAAGCAGGCGCCGATATTGTGCGTGTGTCCTGTCCTGACGAGGCCAGCACCGTTGCCTTGAAAGAAATTTGTGCGGGTAGCCCGGTACCGATTGTCGCAGATATTCATTTCCATTATCGCCGTGCTATCGAAGCCGCCGCCGCGGGTGCTGCCTGTCTGCGGATCAATCCCGGCAATATCGGCAAGCAAGATCGTGTGCGCGAGGTTATCAAGGCGGCGCGTGATCATGGTTGTTCAATGCGGATTGGCGTGAATGCGGGTTCGCTGGAAAAGCATTTACTGGACAAATATGCCGAACCTTGTCCTGAAGCGCTGGTTGAATCGGCACTCGATCATGCACGTATTTTACAGGATAATGATTTTCACGAATTTAAAATCTCGGTCAAAGCATCAGATGTATTTCTGGCTGTTGCTGCCTATCAGCAACTTGCCGATGCGATTGACTGTCCACTCCACATCGGCATTACCGAAGCTGGTGGATTGCGGGCGGGCACGATAAAATCGGCTATTGGGTTAGGTAATCTGTTATGGGCTGGCATTGGTGATACAATCCGTGTGTCATTGTCAGCCGATCCAACCGAAGAGGTCAAAGCGGCATATGAAATGCTGAAATCGCTTGGCCTTAGGCGGCGTGGGGTCACGGTGATTTCATGCCCATCCTGCGCGCGTCAGCAATTCGACGTTATCAAGACTGTCGAAGTGATCGAAGATAGGCTTGCGCATATTGATCTACCCATCTCGGTATCGATAATTGGTTGTGTTGTGAATGGCCCTGGCGAGGCGCGTGAAACGGATATCGGCCTGACTGGTGGCGGCAAAGACACGCATCAGATTTATGTCTCGGGCATGGCTGACCATCGTTTGTCGAATGGTGATATTGTCGAACATGTAGTCGAAATGGTCGAGGCGAAAGCCGAAGCTATCCGCGTCGCGCAGAAAGCCGAGGCGGCTGAAACAGCCGATAAAGAATTGCCTAAAAAGATGAAAGCCTGAGCCATGTCGAAACTGCAACCTGTTCGAGGCACGTCTGATCTTTTGCCCGCCGATATGGCTGGACATCGATTTGTTGTCGATCATGCGCGGGCGGCCAGTGCGCAATATGGCTTTCAGGAAATGGCGACGCCGATTTTCGAATTTACCGATGTGTTTTCAAAGCCCCTTGGCACCAGTAGTGACGTGGTGACAAAGGAAACCTATTCATTTGAAGATCGCGGCGGTGAGCAGATTACCTTGCGTCCGGAAAATACGGCTGGTGTTGTCCGTGCCATGATTTCGGGAGGGCTGACACAAAGCCTGCCTTTGAAATTTTTCTATGCAGGACCCATGTTCCGTTATGAGCGCCCGCAAAAAGGACGGATGCGTCAGTTTCACCAGATTGGCATCGAATATCTGGGCCCAACCGATGCGCTGGCCGATGCTGAAATCATTGCCTGTGGGGCGCGGGTGCTGGCCGATATTGGTGTATTGGATAAATGTGTTTTGCATCTCAATTCACTTGGTGATACTGAAAGCCGCCTTACCTATCGTGCAGCGCTTGTTGACTATCTTGGCGGGCATAAAGACGCTTTGTCCGATGACAGCAAGCAAAGGCTTGCGGTGAATCCGCTTCGTATTCTGGATTCAAAAGATAAGGGTGATCGCGAAATCATCGTCGCTGCGCCGCGATTGCAGGATCATCTGAATGATCTTTCCAAAGCGCATTTTGAAACACTGACCACTGCGCTTGATGCGGCTAAAATCGCCTGGCAGTTCGATCCGCTTCTTGTGCGTGGACTGGATTATTATTGCCATACAGCCTTTGAATTTATAACCGATGCGCTGGGGGCACAAGGCACTGTTCTTGGTGGTGGTCGTTATGATGGCCTGTCTGAAATGCTTGGCGGCCCTGCCATTGCGGGTGTTGGGTGGGCTGGTGGTATTGAACGCCTCGCGATGCTGGCGGCGGGTGGCACGGTTGTGGTTCCACAATTAGCTGTTGTGTCGGCGGATAGCGAAAGCGATCACCATGCTTTTCAACTTGCTGAAAGCCTTCGAGACGCTGGCTTTAGCGTTGATTTGCCTACAGCAGGCAATATGGGCAAGAAAATGAAAAAGCTAGATAAAGCCGGTATCAAAATCGCCATTATTTTGGGCGGTGATGAAGTCGAACGTGGTGTTGTGCAACTTCGCAACCTTGCCGATGGATCGCAGGATGAAGTGACTCGTGATGCGCTTGTTAAGGCACTGTCTTTAATTATCGCTCCTACAGATAATTTCAATGAATAGTGCAATAGGTAAGGGATAAGGGTATGAGCCTCGACTCGACCATGGATAAGGTGTTGGCGCGCCGCACCGAAGTGGAAAATATTCTGAATGATGCGGCGTCACTCTCGGTTGACGAGATGGCAAATTTTGCCCGCGAGCTATCCGAATTACGCCCTGTTTGTGAACAGATTGAACTTGTTCAGCGTTTGACAAGCGAACTGTCTGATGCCGAAGTGATGGTTGGTGAAGCTGGTGATGATCCGGATATGCTGGAAATGGCGCGCCTTGAAATGCAGGAGCTGCAGGCGCAAATTCCAGACGAACAGCAAAAACTGCAATTATTGCTTTTGCCCAAAGACCGTGATGATGCGCGTAACGCTATTCTTGAAGTGCGGGCAGGCACTGGCGGTGATGAAGCGGCGTTGTTCGCATCGGATCTATTTGGTATGTATCAACGGTTTTCGGCCAAATATGGCTGGAAATTCGAAGTGATGGAAGTGTCTGAAACAGGTATTGGTGGCTATAAAGAAGCTACGGCAACGATCACCGGATCGGATGTCTTTGCGCGGCTGAAATTTGAATCTGGTGTGCATCGGGTGCAACGCGTGCCCGAAACTGAAACGGGTGGGCGTATTCATACATCGGCAGCCACTGTGGCGGTGTTGCCCGAAGCCGAAGATGTTGATGTCGAAGTTGTCGAAAGTGACTTGCGGATTGATGTGTTCCGCGCATCGGGGCCTGGCGGCCAGTCGGTGAATACGACTGACTCGGCAGTGCGTATTACGCATATGCCGACTGGCATTGTGGTTAGCCAGCAGGATGAAAAATCGCAACATAAGAACCGTGCCAAGGCGATGAAAATTTTACGTGCGCGTCTTTATGATGCCGAGCGCGCGCGTGTGCAGGCAGAACGTGCCGCTGATCGTAAAGGTCAGGTGGGTTCGGGTGACCGTTCAGAACGCATTCGCACCTATAATTTTCCGCAAGGGCGGGTAACTGACCATCGCATTAACCTGACCCTGTACAAGCTGGATCGGGTGATCGCGGGTGAGGCGCTAGATGAAGTCATCGACGCATTAATCTCCGAGGATCAGGCACGCCGCCTTGCCGAAGGCACATAAGGCAACCGATGTTTAACCAGCTTTCAGGCTTATAAAGTGATGACCATGCAGGATGCGCGCGAAATTTTGCTGGACGTTGCCGCCATATTGTCAGCGGCATCAATCGACAGTCCGCAACAGGATGCACGGCTTTTGCTAGGCGCGGCCTTAGGCCGTGATGATGCCGTTTTGCCGCATGAAAGCATTTCATTTGGCGATATGGAAAAGGCGCTTCTAGAAACGCTTGTTGCCCGCCGTATTGCCCGCGAACCAGTCAGCCGCATCCGTGGATGGCGTGAATTCTGGTCATTGCGCTTTGCCTTATCATCGGCAACACTCGATCCGCGCCCCGATAGCGAAATCATTGTGGCAACGGCTATCGCGGCGGCTAAAGCACGAAGCATTGTGAATCCTGCAAAACAACTGAAACTTCTTGATCTTGGCACCGGAAGTGGCTGTCTTTTGCTTGCCTGCCTCAGTGAATTGCCGGATGCCGTTGGGCTTGGTCTTGATATTAGCGAAGACGCGCTGGCAACAGCCCGTAATAATGCAACAGCACTTGGCCTTGCCGAACAAAGCCGCTTTTATCAGCATAGTTTTATGGATGAAATGTCACAATTCGGATCATTCGACATTATATTGTGCAATCCGCCTTATATCCCAGCCGCCGAAATCACGGCTCTGGAACCTGAAGTGGCGCGTTACGAACCGATGCGCGCGCTTGATGGCGGTGCGGATGGGCTGGATTGCTGGCGTGGCCTTATGACCGTGGTGCCTTCTTGTCTGGCGGCGGGTGGTTGTCTGGTGGTTGAGATTGGTGCGGGCCAGGAAGATGATGTGATCCAACTGGCTGAGATGGCGAATATGACCTGCGTTGAAATGCATAAGGATCTTGCTGGCATCACCCGATGCCTGATGTTTAGATTAAAAAATTAGCAAAATGTACTATTTTGCTTGAAATTGATTGCTACCCATGACTATTGTTTAGAAATCGCAACGGTAAAGGCATTGCCTATCGTTTGCACATACCCAGATAAACGCCAGTCTGCTTAACTTCGGTTTAAGGCCGATCATACCAAAGACTGCTTTTAACTGACCCACTTCTTACAGAATAATAAGTTGGTATTTAATTAATGAGACAACCCCAGAATGCAAAGCGCGGTCGTGGCCGTGGTCGTCGTGGTAACGGCGGCGGTGGCGGCAGTCATGTGCCCAATCGTAATACGTCGTATGAATCGAATGGTCCTGACGTAAAGCTGCGTGGCAATGCCCAACAGCTTCATGAAAAGTATATTGCTTTGGCTCATGATGCGTCGTCATCCGGCGAGCGTATTGCGGCTGAGGCCTATTCGCAGTTTGCCGATCATTATTTCCGCCTGCATCAAGCAGCGGTAGGTGCGGCAGAAACCAAGCGCCAGCAGGAACAAGCTGCACAAGTGGCTAATGGCGAGGCGGCAGAAACCAAACCCGAAGCTGTTAATGGTGATGCGGATAAGGCAAGTCCAGCTGATAGTTCAGCACCCGAATCTGATGAAGCTGAAGGCGCAAAGAAAAGCAGCACTAGTCAGCGCAAGCCCCGCGTCAAGCCGGCTGAAACCGACGATACATCTGCCTTGTCGCCAGCCCAGCTTGCCGAAGCGGTTCAGGATGAACAGGATAACAAAAAGGTTGCCAGCTAGGCTGACAACCGTCTTAGCCTGATATCTGGTTTGTTGTGGCATAATTATAGAACGGTGATGGTGTCACCTGTTCTAGCTGTGCCTGGAGATTGGATTTCTGCAAAAACCCCCAGATCGGTATGGCCGAATGCATCGCGCATCACAGATAATGTATCCTGGCCGCGCGTGGCGGTTGCCGGGTCAACATCAATAGCCGCGCATCGACCCACGGGTGCAACGATACGAAGATGCGCCTCACCGATCATAATCTCTTTGCCAATCAATGCGGCCTCGCTAAAGGCTGTGTCGGTCTTGATCATCATATTCAGGCGAAAGCGGCGCGCATCTGGCGTGGTGCCTGTTGCGGCGGCATAGGCGTCGATTGATGCCGAGCCGCCTAGCGTGATCCATGGCGCTTTATTGTCGGTAAAGGCTTGGTTATCCAGTCGCACGACTTTCGGGATGCCACGCAGGCGTCCAGGCATATGTTCATTCATATAAGATGAAAAAAAGCGCTCAACCGCGGTAACATCTGTTGCATCAGTCAGATCAGCCCGTAGTAGTTGCATGCCATCTTTGCTGATGTGCAAGTGATCGTCTTGCACGACACAGGATAAGGCGGCTAGCGCTTCATGCGACATTAATTGCAGGAAATGCGCTTTTTTGAACCATGTGCCAGCCGGACTGTTGGCGACCTTGTCACCACCGATTGAGATCGCATAGCGTCGATCACCAGCTATTGGCTGTCCGGGTATAAGAGTGGTCTCATCAATCTGTTCACCGCTCATGCCTTTAACCGGATAGCGCCATATTGAATCAACAAGCATCAAGGGGCATCACCAAGCGACGAAATCAGGTCATTTTGGGCAAATTGGATGCTGCCACGTGATAGAACTTCGGCATCGACAAGGTCAACTTGCCTTGAAAAAGCAGGTAGAAACGCCTCATCAAGGCGGGTACCGGTTGGTAGCCGTACCGTGACCGGATTGACCTGGCGGTTATTGACCAGAATTTCATAATGCAAATGTGGCCCGGTCGAACGCCCGGTCGTTCCTACATAACCGATAATCTGCCCTTGCTGGACGCGCGCACCGGCTCTAACACCGCGCGCGATAGATTTCATGTGCGCATAGGCAGTATCGTAAGTGCTGTTATGTCTGATGCGGACATAACGCCCATATGAGCCCCGCCATCCGGCTTTGCTAACAACCCCCGAACCGGCTGCGATGATGGGGGTGCCTGTCGGCGCTGCAAAATCCACCCCCTTATGCATGGCTGTATAACCGCTGACTGGATGTTTGCGGCGGCCAAAAGATGATGATAGGCGCGCACCAGAAATAGGTGTCCGTATCAGTGTGCGTGCCGCCGAGGCGCCATTTCTGTCGAACCAGCCAATGCCCGCATCACTATTTTCATAGCGATAGAAAGCAAGCTGGTTTCCGGATAATTTCAAACCAGCGTAATGCAATCTTGTGTTAACCGCGTTACCGGTAATCTGGTCATAGGATGTTTCATATAATAATTCGAAAACATCGCCATTACGGATTTCGCGCTGAAAATCG